>CAYUNS010000006.1:0-8901 GCA_964446155.1 uncultured Tepidisphaeraceae bacterium
CCGTCGGGAGAACATTTCTCTCCGTCCAGACGATATAACTCCCTTCCCGTCGCGACGTTCCACACCCGCACAGTGTTGTCAATGGACGCGGCTGAAACGATGAAGCGCCCATCTTGAGAGAAAACCGAACTCCATACAGCTCCTTGATGACCCTTGAATCGCCGTTTCAACCGTCCGCTCGGCCAGTCCCAGAGAAGGATCGCTTTTCCTTCACCGGTGACCATCATTGCATTTCCATTCGGAGAGAATATGGCCTTTGATCCCATCCACTTGGACATGTTGTGGAGTTCGAACCGGCGAACCTCCTTGCCTGTTGAGATGTCCCACACGCGAATGGTCTCGTCGTATCCCGCTGAGGCCACCAAGTTATCTCCTGATCTCCAACTGACTTTACTGACTTTATCTGTATGCCCCTCGAATTTTCTAATTTGGTTACCAGTGTCTAAATCCCATGAGGAGACGCTCGTATTTGACGCACAAATTGCAGTCCGACCATCAGGAGAGAATCGCACGCAATTGGCAACAGTAAAGTCGTCCCGCACCCGCAGCAACTCCTCACCTGTCTTCAAATCCCATAATCGGATGGTGCTGTCGTTGCTTCCAGAAAGGATGCGCTTCCCGTCCGGCGAGAAGTCCACCGTCGTCACGGCGCTGGCGTGCCCCTCGAACCGACGCACCTCCGGCGTCGTCGGCACGTTCACGCCGGCGACCGGAATGGGATCGACAATTGGTTGCAATCCGAATCCCAACATGTTCCACAGCATGTACATCATTGTGATCTTCCACATCGAAACAGCCTCTTGATTCAGTGGTCAACTGGAAGGCTCCAGCGCGTCCTTCACGATGATGTACAGCATGCCGCCCTCGATCACGTCGATAATCGTATCCTCGGGCACGAAGTGGCGGAGGTAATTGCACATCATCGTGTTCAGCGTGGCCAACGGATGAAACGAGGACGGACCTGGTTTGCCTCGCGCGTCAATGGAGGAAGGCGAAACAAAAGTCTTCCTTCACGCTCCGAACCTCTGATCGTGCGAAGGGAAGGGTTCGGGAGACATCATCAATCCTCCAAAGCGTTGAATGCCCCCAGCGACCGGCGTGATGGCGGCGCCATTGCGTCAACCGGCACGAGGAGCCCGTCGATTCGCCGAAAGGACGTGAAAAACAGGGGAATCCCACGTCGCAGTGTGAAAAATCGGTTTGGGCCGCGGGACAAAGACGAAGCAGGGGCGAAAGGAGATCCGGGCGCTATTGCCCCGTCAACTGGTCCATCAGCCGCTTGCGGATCACCTCCGCGCCATAGCGGCGGGAGAACAGGTGCAACGACTCGATCAGGCGGGTCGTACTCAGGGTGAAGCCCGCCTGCGGAAGAATCTCCTCCCAGCGCTCGTCATCGGTTTCGTTGATGTCGAGCAATGGATTGACGAGGTTGTCGGGAACGGAGAAAAGGCGCAGCCGCACCGATCGATCAAGACCGAACTGCGGATGATGACAAAGATCGGCCAACGTCGCGGTGGTGATGGTCATGCGAACGCTGACAATGCCGTTGACCTCCGGGCGGGTGTCGAACCGGGTGGTTTCGGCGATGCCGAAACGGGTGTTGCCGCTCAATGCCGCGAAGGCGGGAAGCATCTCCCCGGCCGAGACCTGCCCGTCGAGGCGCACGATCAGCGTCTCGTCCGGTTCGAGCAGCGCTTCGGCCACCTGGGGGATGAGTTGGCGAATCTGCGACTGGCGGTAGGAGCGTTCGAGCGGCTGCCGCTGCTCGTCACGATCGAGAATGAGCACCTCGAATGCGTGCGTGTCCTCCGGCCAGCGAATCACCACGGCCCCCTGCCGTCCGGATGCCGGCCAGCCCGAATGTTGCTCGGCGTGATATACGTCGAACTGATTGATTCGAACGATCATGGAACAAAGCCTTCAGCGGTCGGTTCCGACACACCGGGAACCCTCGGTCGGCCCGGCTATCGTACAATTCAATTGACCGCAAAACTGCAACTGCTGAACGCTTTTATCCCACCACCGCGCCCTGGGGAGACAATTCGATCGTCGCGCCCGGAAAAATCGTCACATTCACCATTCCTCCCGCGCGAATGCCTCCGATCTGGAGATCGTATGCGGTGTCGGCCTCGGGGAGATCGATGATGAACGGCGAACCGGCATGGAGGACGATTCTGCGATCCTCGACATGCAGCACCCGTCCCTGGATGATTTTGGGAGGCCCGGAAAGCGGGGTGACGAACAATCCACCGCTCGGCACGGTCCAGACCTTTCGGGCGACGGCGCGGATCAGCGCTTCGACGGGAACCCCGATCGGTCCGGTGAAGGAACCTCCGGCCGGTTTCAGTTCCAGCGCGTACTGGGTTGCGGCCGGACGAAAGATCACGGCGTCATCGCGCACTTCGCTGACTTTTCCCTGGGCGACGAAATCGGTAACACTGGGCATTAAATCTCCTCAAATACACCAAAGTCGTCCCACTTTAGCTGGAGACGCGCGGGTTGTCACTCATCGCCTGGCGCTTCGTCGAGGCTTCCAGACTCCATGCCTTGTCCTCGGCTCACCCCGGCATCTCCATTCGGGCTTTCGGCGCTGCGCATGAAGCGTTCAAACCATCCGCCGTTCGATCTCAACTCGTCGGGCGATCCCGATTCGGTGACTTGCCCGTCTTCGATGACGTAGACGACATCGGCCTGGTTGATCAGACTGGGACGATGGCTGGTGAGGACGGTGGTTCGGCCGACCATGAGGCGGTCGAGCGCGGCGATGATGGCGGCTTCGCTGTCCGGTTCGACGCTGCTGGTGGGTTCATCCAGGAGCAGGACACGGGAGTTGGCGAGAAAAGCGCGGGCAATGCTGATACGCTGCTTCTGCCCGCCGGAGAGGCGCACCCCGCGCTCACCGACGCGGGTGTCATAGCCATGAGGCAGTTGGCTGATGAAGCCATGGGCATTGGCGGCTTTGGCGGCCGCAATGACCTGCTCCATCGTCGCTTCGGAATGCCCGTAGCGAATGTTGTCGAGGATGCTGTCGTTGAAAAGAAACGTCTCCTGCTGCACCAGCGAGAAGTGGCTGCGGAGGCTCTCGCGACGGATGGATCGCAGGTCGCGGCCGTCGAGCGTCACCTGTCCATGAATCGGATCATAAAAACGCAGGAGCAGGTTGAGAATGGTGCTCTTGCCCGATCCGCTCGGCCCGCAGAGGGCGACGGTCTGCCCCGGTTGAATTCGGAGGGAGACATCCTTGAGAACCGGAGGTCCGTTCGATGAGAGGCGGCCGTCCTGCGGATCGGAAGATGAGCGCGCCGGTTGGACATCCGCGCCGTAGGCGAAGGAAAGATGCTTGAGTTCCATCGCGCCTTCGACTTGCGTCACGACGACGGCATCGGGCGCATCGGGCAGTTCATCGGGCGCGTCGAGCACCTCGAACACGCGCCGGCCGGCGGCGACGGCGCGCTGCACCATGTCGTTGACCCTCGCCAGCGTCTGCACCGGTCCGAACAGCCGCCACCAGTACGCGCGAAACGCCAGCAGCTTGCCGAGCGTAAACCCCTTGTTCGTCAGAATGAAATACCCCCCCACGCCGATCATGAAGACGTTGCTCAGGAACCCGACCGCGCGGGTGAACGGGAAATAAATCGCCCGCGCGTTGATGGCCCGGATCTGCTGATCGTAGTGCGCGCGGGTCGCCTTCTCGAACCGTGTCACCTCCTGCTTTTCCCGGCCGAATATCTTGATGACGATCACCCCGGACAGATTTTCCTGCAAACGCGTCGAAACATCGCCGGCGCGCTCACGGGCGGCGGCGTAGATCGGCTTGACGCGCCGGTTGAAAATCCGCAGGAGCAGATAAACGAGAATCAGCGGCGCCAGCGACACGGTGGCGACCCGCCAGTCGAGATACATCACCATGAAAACCGTCGCGAACCAGAGAAAGCCCTCGCCGATGATGACATCGATGCCGCTGACGATGAACGACTGAAGTTCGTCCACGTCCCCCATCGCGCGGCTCATCAAATCGCCGGTGCGCTGGCGATGGAGATAGCCCAGGCTTTGCGACTGAAGCTTGTGATAGACCTGGTTGCGCAAGCCGTAGATGAACCTCTGCGCGACGCGGTTCATGAGATTGGTCTGAATCGTCCCGCACAGCTCCCCGATGGCATAGACGACGAACAGAAAGGAGATCGAGGAAACGAGCAGTGGGAACTTGCCTTCGACGCGGCCATTGAAGGAAAAAAGTCGCTGCATCCATTGGAACGATCCCTTGTCCTGCACCAGGTCGTCGGCGACATACATCCACACCCACGCCGGAAACAGCTCGCAAGGCGCGGCGATGAAAAGCAACGCCAGCGCCACCCCGATCATCCGGTAGTGCGGCCGAAGCATTCCCAGCAGACGGCGAAAAACAGACGTTGCGGGAACACGCTTCCCCGGTGATTCGGACATGCGGGGATTGTAGTGCCGGGAACGCCGCCGGTCACTGATTCCCGGTTGCCCGTCCATCCTCAACGTCCGCAACCGACGGTTGAAACGATAAAAAAGAAGTCCACCGGGCGTCGTAAAATGCCGATGGATTGCTCATCCCCGTTTTTTCATGGCGAACCCATTTGCCCGAAACGACGCGCCACGCAAGAATGGCGGGGCACGCGGTTTTCCGCCGGCGGGCCATTGTGCCGATAACAGGCAGGCATCAACATGAGGAAGATCAATCCATGGGCGAAAGCATACGCGCATTTCAATCGAAACTGGACAGCCGGCAGTTCACTGTCGGCGTGATTGGTCTGGGATATGTGGGGTTGCCGCTGCTCGCGGCGTTCTCGCGGGCGGGACTGAAGGTGATTGGATTCGATGTCGATCCCCGGAAGATCGAGGCGCTGAAAAAGGGGGAGAATTATCTCAAGCATCTCGGTGAGACACTGGTGTCGGACATGACCGCCGGTGGGCGGTTTGACGCCACCGTGGACATGAAGCGCCTCGAGGAAGCCGACGCGGTCATCGTCTGCGTCCCCACCCCGCTGGGCAAGCACCTCGAACCGGATATGAGCTACATCGAGAAGGCCGCGGACGATATCGCGGTAACGCTCCGGCCGGGACAGTTGATCGTGCTGGAGAGCAGCACTTACCCACGCACCACGCGCGAGATCATGCTGCCGCGCTTCGAGGCGAAGGGGCTGAAATGCGGCACGGATTTCTTCCTGGCGTTCTCCCCCGAACGGGAAGACCCCGGACGCAAGGATCACAACACGCAGACCATTCCCAAGCTGGTCGGCGGGATTGATCCGCCTTCGGGCGAAGCCGCGGTCGCGCTTTATCGACTGGCGATCAAGGAGATCATTCCGGTCTCGACGGCCGAGGTCGCGGAGGCGGCGAAACTGCTCGAGAACATTTACCGCGCGGTCAACATCGCCCTGGTGAATGAAATGAAAATGGTGCTGGACGCGATGAACGTGGACGTGTGGGAAGTGGTGGACGCGGCCAAGACCAAGCCGTTCGGCTTTCAGGCGTTTTACCCCGGCCCGGGACTTGGAGGGCACTGCATCCCGATCGATCCGTATTATCTCACATGGAAGGCGCGCGAAGTGGGCATGCCCACGCGCTTCATCGAACTGGCCGGGGAAGTCAATCACGCGATGCCGGAATATGTCGTGCAGAAGACGGCCCGGGCGCTGAACACGCACGGCAAGTCGGTGAAGGGATCGAAGATCCTGATGCTCGGGCTGGCTTACAAGCCGGACATCGACGACGTGCGCGAAAGCCCGAGCTTCGAGTTGATCGAGAAACTCGAGCATCTGGGCGCGGAAGTGGATTACAACGATCCGCATGTGCCGCAGACGCATTACATGCGACGCTGGGGCGACATCGGCAAAAAGAGCGTGCCGCTGTCTCAGGAGACACTGCGGCAATACGATTGTGTGCTGGTGGCGACGAATCACAGCGTCTACGACTGGCAGATCGTCGCGGATCATGCGAAGCTCATCATCGACACGCGAAACGCGCTGTCGAAGGTGACGGGGAAGCGCGATCACATCGTCAAGGCATAGGGCATTGGACATGAAGCAACTGGATATCGCATCGTATCACATTGCCCGCAGGGAGAGCGCGCCGGAGGCGGCCGAAGCGTGGGATGGGCCTTTCTGGCGGGATGCGCCCCCGCTGGATGTGGGGCATTTCCATCACGCCAGCACCGATCATCGCCCGCGAACGCAGGCCAAGCTCGCGCACACCGATGAGGCGATTCACGTCTTTTTCCGGGTCGAGGATCGTTACGTCCTGTCGCGTCGCACTGAATTGCACGCGACGGTCTGTCGCGACAGTTGCGTCGAGTTCTTCGTCGAGCCTCTGCCCGGCAAGGGCTACTTCAACATCGAGATCAACTGCGGCGGGACGATGCTGCTGTTTTTCATCGAGGATGAAACGCCGACGCCGGAAGGGTTCAAACGCTACACGCGCGTACCGGCGGAGCTTGCGGAACGGATCACGATCACGCCCTCGATGCCGTCGCGGATCGATGAAGAGATCACTGATCCCTGCACCTGGACACTGCGATACACCATTCCGCTGAGCCTGTTCGAGCATTATCTGGGACGACTTGGCCCGCTGGGTGGCCGGCAATGGCGGGGCAATTTCTACAAGTGCGCGGATGAATCCTCGCATCCGCACTGGGCAAGCTGGTCGCCGATCGGCGAAGTGCTCAGCTTTCACCTGCCCCGGACTTTTGGCGAACTCCATTTCGAATGAGGTCGGTTTCGTTTTGCCGGCACGCTTTCCACTCCACCGACGGCAGTATCCACCGGTGATGGCGATTCCCGTTTCATGATTTTCCAATTCCCACGCTCTGAATGGCGCATCCATTGCATGAAAGGATGGCGGTGACGGGGGAAGGTTTTCTCCAATGGGAACAGGAGTCTGGTATGCCCGAGAAAAAAACCATTGAGCGAGCGCGCAAAGACAAGCGCGAGGGGAAAAGTCCGGCAACGCAGGCCGGTGAGTTTGTGCGGGAGGAGATACGTCATATCCGGGAGGGAAAGCACGGCGCGCGATCGGCGAAGCAGGCGGTGGCGATCGGCCTGTCAAAAGCCCGCCGCGCCGGTGTGAATCTGCCCCCTCCGGGAAAAGGCGAAGCATCCGAAAAAACCCGCCGGGATGCCGAGCGCGCCTACAAGGCTGGCCGGAAGGGAGCGTCAACGTCGCAATCCTCCGCCAAACGGTCGCACGCCTCTCGACAGGCGCTGGAACGGGAAGGTCGCGACGCCGCGTCACATGAGGCGCTATCCCGACAGGCACGCGCCTCCGCCCGGCGCCGCACCGCGGCCGATCGCTCGGCGGCAGCGAAACAAGCCGCGAAAACCAAGGGACCGGCCGCACGCAGCGCCGCGGCGCGCAAAGCGGCGAGAACGCGAGCCGCCTCCTCCTGACGCGCGGCGGCGATACCGGTCATGATCCCATCAACGATCAACCGGTTTCTCATCCGCGCCCACACGGAAGGAAATACGGTGTTGTCGCCATGGAATGATGACCCGGCCCAGCGCGAGCGCTACGATCAGGTGGCCGCGCGGGGACGAAAGAGAGGTCAACATGCAAACGCGCACCATTCCAGCCGATCAATGGATCAACTTCTTCGATCAGTTCAGCCGCGATCACGTCGGATGGAATGTCTCCATCCAGGTGCTTGACGATTCGGCCGGACCGGAACACATCGCGGAAAATCTCCCCTTGCAAGGAATCAGCTTCGACATCAGGGGGACGCGCCCCGGCGCGATTCAGATCAGTGCCGGTGGATCGGACGATCACGTCAATCACGTCATCGACCTGCCCCTGCACATCCACCAGGCGGATGAGCCGAATGGAGACATTGATGTGCGGATCGAACCCGCGCGAGGCCCGGCGACGCTGATTCATCTACGAAATCCGGTGCTGTAACCGGATCGACGCCTGCAAGACGAGATGAAGGGCACGACGCGGACCCTGCCGTCATCCCCGTCACGGCCGGTTCAGCGTGCCGTCGGGAAGGCGTGCCTGCGTCCATGACTCGCAGACAAACGTGCAGGGATATTTCCTCGCGGCATCCAGATCGATGTCCACGCCATGACCGGCTTTTTCGCTGGGGTAAAGATATCCACGGCGCAGCTCGGGCATGCCGGGAAAGACATCGAACAGCGGTTGCAGGGACGACGCCGCACTCCGCCCGGGCGGGGCGGGGTGCGCGATCAGCGAATATTCCTGTATCCCGAAATTGGGGCTGACCAGGTCAAGGTGAAGGTTCACCGCGTGCCCGATCGGCGACACATCGCCCGGCCCGTGCCATGCGGTCCGCACACCATGCGCTTCCGCGAAAATCTGCGCCTTGCGCGCGGGCGTCAGCCCGCCGATGGCGCTGATGTGCATCCGAATGAAATCGATCAGGCGGTTGGAGACGAGTCCGGTCCATTCATTGGGATGGACAAACAACTCCCCCATCGCCAGCGGCGTCGTGCAGGTCTGCCGGATGTTGTGAAACCACGCGGTGTCCTCGGGCGCCAGCGCATCCTCAAGAAAAAAGAGCCGCAGCGGCTCGAGCATCTTCGCGAACTGCACGGCGTCGGCGGGCTTGAGGCGTTCATGCACATCATGCAGAAGCTCGATCTCCTCTCCAAACGCGGATCGAACGTGCTCGATCGCGCGGAGGTTGTCGCGCATGTATTGACGAGGGTGATAGTACTCGCCTTCGAGCGCTCCGTCCGGCCGGCTGGATTCGTGCTTCACGCCGCCATAGCCCCCCTTCTGGATGCGCACATGGTGGATGCCCATCTCGAGAAAGAAGTGGACCATTTCATCGATCCGGGATAAGTCCCCCCCGCCCGCATGGGCATATACCGCGGCGCCTTCGCGAACCTTCCCGCCGAGCAGTTGATACAACGGCATGCC
>CAYUNS010000006.1:8911-15107 GCA_964446155.1 uncultured Tepidisphaeraceae bacterium
CAGCGCCTGATCGACCCCGGAGATGCCGCTGTTCAGCACCGGCCCGTTGCGCCAATAGGCATGTTGATACATCAACTGCCATGTTTCCTCGATGCGATCGACATCCCGCCCCACAAGCAGCGGCTCCAGATGATCCCGAATCACCGATGCGACGGACAGATAACGCTGCGTGAACGTCGCGCACCCCAGCCCATACAACCCCGGCTCGGAGGTGTCGATCTTCACCACCACGAGATTGATACCCGCGGGCGCGAGGAGAATGGGCGTGACGGAACGAATGCTCACCATGTCCGGCCTCCGTGTTTGAACCCGGCCTTATCGTAGATGATCGCGATCGATTCCACCACGCGACGTCCATGCCCCCACCGCCCCAACCCCGTCGTTTCCGCCGATGGTGGTCTTGGCATTTGCAAACCTCGCGGATATACTGCCCGGCCTTGCGACTGTCCGTGCATAGGCACTTGACGGACGCGGCGCGACGAGTAATTTGTAGTGCAGTTCAAGCCGGTTTTGTAGTGCAAAACCGCGTTCTGCGGGTGTAGCTCAGTGGTAGAGCGTCACGTTGCCAACGTGAATGTCGAGGGTTCGACCCCCTTCACCCGCTTTCATAAAGGCCGCAAGTCAAAGGACTTGCGGCCTTTTTCGTTGGTATCCCTCTCCTTCTCAAAACGCAGTATCCCCATCGGTATCCCTCTGGGAGGTCAGATTCGGGCTTGCCATCATTCACTTCTAGGGGATACTGTATTCTCGGGGGATACCAAAGGGATACGCGATGCCTCGCAAACTCGAACTCACGTTCTTCAAGCCGAAGCGGCAGTGGAAGAAGAAGAAGTATGGCAAGGTCCATTACCTCGGATCAGGGGAGAGCCGTTGGGACGAGGAGAGCTACTCCCTGGCTTTGGCGCGGTGGCGTGAGCTTGAGCCGAAGCTGGACGAAGCGTATCGCGTGGCGACTGACAGCCGAACCGATGAGGAGAAGCGACGTGATGAATGGTGGGCCGAGCGTCCATTACGCCATCTGAGCGAGGCTGGGCGAGCCGTCGCTCAGGACCGCCTAGCTCGGGAGCCGACCAAGGACCGCTCTCTTCCCACAGTTGACGCCATGCTCAAGCGTTTTGTGGAGCGGAAGCGTCGGCAAGCGGAGTCGGAGCAGCGAAGTCCTGGGCGATTCATAAATCTGAAGATGTACGCCGAGCAGTTCGCAGACTTCGTGGGCCGCGAGAAGCCTGTGGCCGCCATCGATGGCGTGGCATTGCTGGACTACCACAGCAAGGCACTTGCCGACATCGCGGCAGATCGGATAACGGGCTGGTGCGGCAGGGACAGGATGCAGGTCGCTCGGCAATTCATCGTCTTCCTTTGGGAGATGGGGCAGATCGAGTTACCCCGCAACATCCGTAGCCGCGACCTAGACATCATCTGCACCCATGCCCAGATTGATGTGTTCGAAGTCAAACGGCTCCGTGAGATCATCGACAAGGCACCCGAGCCGCTACGCCTCTGGCTGCTCCTGATGGCTAACTGCGGTATGACGCAGAAGGACGTGTCGGACCTGCGGCAGGACCAGATCGATTGGGAGACGGGGACGATCACGCGGAAGCGCAGCAAGACGAGAAATCACGAGCGTGTTCCCGTCGTCACCTACACGCTCTGGCCGATCACCTTGGAGTTGTTGCGAAAGCATCGTAGCGGACGGCAGCAGGTGTTCCTTAACAGCGCGGGTGGCTTGCTCGCTGGGTCAAAGCTGACGGCCAAAGGGGGGAAGTTCGATCTGATCCTCAAGGCGTACACCAAGTTCCTCAAAGACAAGAAGATCACGGACGGCAAGACGCCCAAGGCCATCCGAAAAACATCAGCCAGCAAGATTGGTGAGCATCCAGAGTTCGGCAAGTTCAGCCAATACTTCCTCGGCCAAGCCCCGCGTAGCGTGGCCGACAGGCACTACGTGCGACCAACAGAAGAACAGTTCCAGCGATGCCTTCACTGGCTGGGCCAGCAGTATGGTTATGTCCCTGGCGACGACTCAGCAGGAGATTGAGACGGAAGTGGAGTTGCGCACGGTGCAGAGGAAAGCCCAAGGCTTCGCACCGCGTAGCCGAACCGACTACCTAGAGTCGGGTCACTTTCGACGGGCACATTGTTCAAAAGAGGGGCGAGAGCAAGGCGACTCTGGCTGACTGCACGTTGCCCACTACTCATGCACCTGTGAGGGCATTGGCTGCTGCGATGCCACGTTCGGTAAGCCAAAATCCGCCGCTACGGCCCTTCCATGCCGCGACAAATCCTGCCAGTCGAAGTTCCTGTAAGACATCTTTGTGCGAGTTGTAATCCTCTGCGGCAAGGGCACGAGCGAGGATCGCGTGCTGAGGCTGTCGCGTGTCCTTCGACACTGCCCGCATTTCGAGCATGGCCTGCAAGGCATGTTCCTGGCGCTCTGAAAGCTCGCTCTCTCCTCCCGTGTTAGTTACTCCACAGGTTTCCAGTGTCGCGGCTGACTCGACCATGGTGCGGTCGACCTCGGCGCGGGCTAGAAGCGATGGATCGGGCATTTCATCAGGTATGTGCCCCCCACGCCGAAAGGCCAGCCAAGCCGCAAGCTCGACCAATCCGCGTGCTTCGATCGGCAGTGCTTTCGCAACGAGCAACAAGACCCCCACAGCGTCGGCGATCTGTGCAGCCGTGCGGCAGAGACGTTCCTCGTAGAAGGCTCTACGGCTCTCCCACCATTTCCGTTCGCCCTCCTCTGAATTCGTAGCAATTTCGTGACGCAATGTCTTCAATGCTTCGAGTTCAAACTTCAGGTTCTCAAGGTTCGAGTCGTACCTGTCCACGGCGTCGATTGTCGCAATCGGATCGATCACTTTTCATCCTTAGTGGTTCCGCCTTTATAGCAGGAGGGACCAATTGTCACCGATTCCGTGTCTGGAAACAGTGGGAAATCGAGGGTTGCCCGTCCCCACCCTTACCAACCGAAAGCTAGCTCCGAACCTGATGAAATCTCCCACGTGATCGCTGTCTCGGCACGGTGCCGCAGCCAGCGAAATCGCAGTAGGAGATAATCATGGAATTCGCCCAACAACCACATCCTGACGCGGAGGTAATGCCTCCATCGCCGCCGCTAGAGGGTACGCCCGTGCGCTGGCGTGCGATCAAAGATGAACTTGACCCCGCCTACCAGGCGGCCAGTGCAGATACGCTTGCCTCAAGCGACCGTATCGAGCACCTGCCAGCCGCCATGCTAGAACTGCACGCGGTTGCCTCAGATGTGCCACCCGTGAAACAGGAGCAGATGGCAGAGATGGTCGCGGAGGCCAAAGACGCGGGGAACATCGGCCCGCGTCCCCTGGTCGTCCTGCCCGACCGCAAAACCGTGATCTTCGGATTCCACGAACTCGCCGCCGCCAGGGAAGCAAAGCTGACGTTCGTTCCTTGCATCGTTGTAGACGAAGCTGACCCGAAGGCGTTCGCACTTCGGCAGACGCTTCTCATTCCGCAGTTGAGCGATGACCAACGGGCGGTTGTGGCGATGCGACTCAAGGATCACCTGTCTATGGTGCTGAAGTCGGTACGTGGTAAGGCGGCAGCCGCCGCCAAGAAGGAAGTTGACTTGTCGGCGCAACGTACCGACAAGTCGGAGAAGCGGGACGCTCGCAAAGAGACGGCCAAGGAGATGCAGGTGTCGGAGCGGAAACTCCGTGCCCTCTCCGCTATTGCCGCGTATGAAGAGAAACACCCGCCAAAGGACGGCACTCCCGCAATCGAGCGCATCGCGCTCGGAAAAAGCAGCATCGCAACCGAGCTAAAGCTGGTAACGGAAGCCGAGGAGAAGGAGAAGCTGGCAGCCAAGCAAGAGGAAGTTGCATCACTGCCTGTACTGGACGACTGGCTGAACGGCGACACGATCAGCCTCATCAAGGATCGGCTCGGAGATCGCAAGGTCGGCTTGCTGCTCATCGATGAGGCCGAGATGGGCGAAGACAGCCTCAAGCGATTGATCGATGTGGTGTCGCCGTCGCTTGACGCTGATGCCTCCATCATCAACGTGACCTCGTTTGACAACGAGGTGATGCTAAGGAGAACGCTCCAAACTGCGTCGTTTACGGTTTCCCGTCCGATGGTGGTCGATACGTCACAAGCAACGGCGGGAGCATCCCTTGGCCAACGACATTTGTCAGTCCTGAGGTCAACGCGCGGAAGAGCAGTGAGTCCCAAGCACTCGTTGACGCGGGATGTACTTGATCAACCTGGTGTCAATGGACGAGCACACGTACTCAAGCAGATCATCGAGACCTTCTCCGAGCCGAACAGCTTGATCGTCTGCCCATTCGCGGCAGACGAGTCTGGGTACGTTGCCGCGAGGCGGTCTGGTCGCTCGGTGCTGGCAGTTGCCGCCTCAGAGGACGTGTTTGTCACAGGCCGAGCTAGGATCGATGAGGCGTCAGCACCATCGTCTTCTGCTGCTTCCGTCGAAGGAGGTGCGAAATGAGAGCACGCCTCCAATCGGCGGACCTGCGGCGGGCGATTGAGTTCGTCTCCTGCGCAGCCAAGGGGCTTTCGTCGCGCGAGACCGCACTCGCTTCACTCCAACCACGCAATGGTGGACTACTCGTTGCCTGCCATGCTGGGCATGCAAGGATTGAGCGATGGCTGCCCTGTGACCACAGCGAAGGTAATCCCCAACTGGCCATCGGTGCCGAGTTGAAGCCATTGAAGCTGGCTCTCGACGGAGGCGCGGGCAGTGTCACAATCGAAACGATCCCGAGCGCGAACCTAATGGAGATGGCATTCGAGAACGGTTATGCAACCAGATTGCGACTGTGCAACGTTCCGACGCCGATACCACCCTCATGGGAGCAGGCCGTCTGGCATGACATTCCACTCCGCGTGCTGGCCGATCTGTCGAAAGCTGCTCGCCTCGTCAGCGATGAGAAGTTCCGTCCCGAGTTCAGACAGTGGGTACTCACACTGGGGGACGAAGGAGTCCGTTCCATTGGCGGCGACGGTGGTCTGTTCGAGGTCCGAACGTGGGAGAGCAACGTTGAAGCGCATTCCACTTTGACAGCAACGATTGGGCACTCCTGCATCCAGCCGATGGTCGCCCTGATTGACCGTCTACGCCGAGAGCACCCGACCGATGCGGCACAGTTGGCGGATGATGGTGAACGCGTCTTTGTACGTGTTGGCGACACTGTGGCCTACTTCGGGAGAGACGAGCGACATCCATATCCAGATGCATCTCGGTTCACGAATCGGGTCTCCAATTTTAGGTGCGTGGTGGCCGTTGCCGATTTGCGGGCGGCGGTCAAGCGGATCGAGATTGGCGAATCCTACAAAGACGCGAAGCGGGTCAATTGGAGCTATCCAACGTGGATAGACCTCGATCCCAAAGTCGCTCGGCTATGGGACAAAGACCGTTCGGATGAAGCAACATCTGTCCCTGTTGTCGCGGCCACCGCTCTCGTCGAATCGGACTGGCCACAGGTCGCGGTAACAACCGCGAGCCTGATCTCGATCTGTAAGACGGCAACGCCATTTGACTACATCCAGATTGAGGCAATTGATAACGCTGCGCCGTTGGTGCTACGACTTTCGCATGAACCAGCCGTTGTAGACGTAGCCCGAGTCAGACACGACGCAGGCGGGCACATGACAGTCACAATGTTAGCAGGCGTGCAGAAGCCGAGAGTGTCCGTTCCCGCTCGCTTTCAACCTATGCGGCCCGATGGTGGAGACCAGGCATGACCTCAGTCATCAAATACAACGGTGCAAAATCCTCAATCGCCGCACAACGAGCAATCTTCGGTTGCTTCCCCGCCCATTTCAGCGAGTACAGGGAAGTCTGCGTCGGCGGCGGATCGCTCTTCTTCGCCTCGCCACCAGCCCGTCGTCGTTGGATCAATGACACAAACGAAGGGCTGATCGCGGTCTACCTCGCTCTGCGAGATCGTCCTGCACGGTTCATTCGGGCGTGCCGCCAATTGCCGACCGCTACCGAGGAAGAGCGTCGGCTTTTGCACAAAAGGTTCACTCAGCATGGGCATGATGATCTCGGGTTGAGATGGTTGTACTTGAACGGCACCAGCAGGAACGGAAAGGTTGTGCTGGAGGACGCGCGTCGCCATCGAATGCACTTCGTCGAAGATGGGAAGTGGAAGCAAATCCACGGGGATGTGCTCTACCGCGCATCGGCGTTGCT
>CAYUNS010000006.1:15117-52914 GCA_964446155.1 uncultured Tepidisphaeraceae bacterium
CCGTGGGGTTCAAATCACCTGCTTCGACTTCGAAACTGTGCTGGATGCCCCTGGCGAAGACTGCCTATGCATAATCGATCCACCGTACATCAGGGAGACCAATCTGCGAGAGGACGCTGCGCTGTACGAACGACGTTTCGAGATGAGCGACCACTACCGACTCCGCGACTGCCTCGGGCAATGCAGGCACAAATGGTTGCTCACCTATGACGACGTGCCTTTGATTCGCCATCTTTACCGCGACTACTGGCAGTTCCCGATGGACGTGCCATACACGGGCAATAATCGCCGAATCATTGGCCGCGAACTCGTCATCACGAACTACCAGCACCCTGGGGTGATGAGCATCTTCGATTGATGGTCTCGTGCCGACATAGACTCATGTGTAAGGCCAGAAGAGTACTCAACAAGCCGAGGGCTGGATGGCCGAACGCGGCGCGGAAGCAGTGGTGCCGAACGTTCGGTGGACCGCGAGGAGGATGCGTGTCCACAGGATCACTCGCCTGAAAATGCGTCATGAGTCACCACGATCAATACCCTCGCTCGGTCCACGAAGTTCTTGACGGCTCCATGACGTTCGAGCCGTCTGCGCTGCGGGCCGTCCGAGCCTTCGCCCGATCTCGCCCCTGGCATGGAACGCTCGATGAGCGTCACCAGAAGTTCCGTAAGCTCCATGATGACCTGTGCAGCGCCTACGGCCTCGACCCGAAGCCGCGACTGATCCTCGGCAACGATCATCGGACGTGTAGCGGCAAGTCCTGCTTCATCCCATCCATGAACACCATCGTTTTGCGGGGCCGCTTGAGCGTGGTGACGTACCTCCACGAGTTCGCACATGCTCGCGGTATGAACGAGCGGCAAGCGTGTCGCTGGTCGATCAATCTCTTCCGTCGTTGCTTCCCCAACAGTTGGGCGACGGCGACGTTTGATGGTCACATGATCCGCCGACCTGGAGGTAGCGCATGACCTGCGAGCGATGCCATCAGATCATCGGCAATGCCAGCGCGAGGTACTGTCCGCGCTGTGGCTGCGGCCTTGGGGCGGATGCGACGGAGCATGTTGTCAACGCCGCCGCCGTAACGTTTCAGATCGCGGCGTTGATCCATTCGCTGGCGCAAGCTGCTGCGGCTTCCGAGAAGCTGCGAGCAACCCAACAGCAGACTATGGCAGAACTCCAGAAGTTTGATCCTGCCCTCGTGCAGGTCGTCAAGCAATGGATGTTGAAGAGCAAAGACCTGGACGAGAGCAGTAGAGAATTGATGGCTGCACTTCATGTCGCCGACACGTTCGGCGTTTTCGGAGATCAGAAGTAGGCAACCCATCAAAGATTTTTCGCTGTGTTCTGTGTAATGGAGAAGGAGTTCTGCGCGAAAAGTCGAAATAGATGTGTATCCGCCGCGTGGAACGGCAGAAGCGGCGTTGTGTGAAAGCCAGCATTCATCCGAGCGACGAACTCGCTCGCACACAACGCAGCCCCGACGAGCTTCCACAACTGCTCGTCGGGGTGTTTTGCTGGCCTCTTTGACAAGTTGATTAGCAGGAACGTTGTGGCTGGTCTGCCGCTATAGACGCGGTGTTCTGGGGAGACACCAGAACGCACTATTCAGCGATGAGTAGGAAGTCACCAGTAAAGGCGGAAGGGTAAACCTTGCCGTTGCCAAATGTGGGCAAACCAATGCCCGCCACCTATGCTCAACCCAGCACGTACGGAGATGCCTCTGCTGGGCCGTAAGGAAATCAAACCACTTCTTATGAGCGGGTCTAAACACCCAGGCACGTTTGAGGCCGCAACGAGAATCTAATCAACCGCATAAGCTCATGGATGAGCCGTTATATGCGTACAGACCCTTCTCCTCCCATTGCGATTCGGTTCGCAATGGGTGTAACCGCTTCAGCAGCAGCGAGCAGATGGGTCGTACATAGTTTCGCTTCGCAAGCTCCGCGAAACACATCCCGCTTCGCGGAATGTATGATCCAGCACGATGAGTTCTTCCCAATCCTGAACATGTCTGAATGAGAGTCCGATGCCGAAGGCTTTTCGCCGAAGGCGAAAATATTGGGAACCGCAACAGCAGATCGCAACGACGCGGAGCGGCGTTTCATTGGAGGCTGCCGCTCACCACACCTGCTTCGAGGGGGACGCTGCGCGCCGAGGGTTCACGCTGGATGCTCCCCAAAAGCAGAAGTACCTGCCGCTCACACTTCCTTCTCGATCTGGCCCAGCGCCCGCAAGGGCTGAATGCCGCAGGCGCGGCACCAGAGGATCAGTTCCACAGGGTCGATGCGGCGGTCACCGACCTCGCATTTATGGACGTAGCTTGGCTGCTTTTTCAGCTTCTCGGCAAGTTCCCGTTGGGTGAGCTTCGCCTCCGACCGCATGGCGCGCAGCATGGCGCACAGCCGCCGATACGCTGGAGAATGTTGTGGCCTTGCTCCCAGAATGGCAGCAGGCTAATCTGCCGCCGTCGCGCTCCCGTTTTGGGAGTAGACACCAATCGGAAGGGACGGGTCATGTCACAGGTCATCTCAAAAGTATGTCGTCTTTGCGGCAAAGATGTCGCGCGGTTGCCACGGACCAAGGACACGCTTGGCAACTACTACTGCCAGCCGTGCTATTCACAAGCGACAGTTGAACGAGATGACTCTTCTGGCAACATGATGACCGAGTCGGCATCAAACCCATCTGCTCTCCGAGCCGTCAGTCAAGTGCAGCCACTCAAGAAAGTCAGGACGCCTCTGGCGTGGTGGAAACGGATAATACTTGCTGTGCTTGCGATCTACCTGTCGATTCTACTTCTGGGACTGATCGCCCAGTTCGTGATCTACATCGTGCCCCCAGTCGATGAGAAGGCGCTAGCAGAGTTCGAAGCGGAGCAGAGAGAACTCGAGGCTCGCTACGAGGCAAAACGCAAGGCTCTCTTCGAATCTGGAAACGCCTCTTGCGTCCCTTCTGTTTCAGTTCGTGACGCCGATGGAGGTTTGGAGACATCAGTCAGCTTTAGCGGCTGGCACAAGAAGGATATGAATTACGGCCTACACGGCGTAGCCACCTGGAATGGCGACCTCGCTATCGATGAAATGCGGTACGAGGTCAAGAAAGGCGGCGTTCGCATTCGCTCGGGGCGCGTCTATGTTACGGGCGGATACCTTCGCAAGAATGAACCAACGGCAGTTTCATTGAGCATCGGCGAAGAACCGACCGCCGACATGTCCATCAGCATCGAAGTACAGCATTGAGTGCGGTGGCGAGTCGAATGCCAGCATTCGATTCTAACGCAGCGTGGCTTTGGGGCCGACCAGGAGAACGCTAGACTCCTCAACCTATGGACTGGCTACAGGGGCCGATCAGCGATCAGGCTATCTTCTGGCTCGGCGTCAAAGTGTTCTGGTGGAAGCGGCTCATCACGATGCTCCAGCTTGTGCTGGGGTCATCAATCTTGCTGACGCTGGTGACTGCGGAGCAGAAGCGTCGAATCTCCGAGCGCATGTCGGAGTTGCGGTCGAAGGCTGCGGACATCGCCGTGCCGCCTGTCGTTCGTTTCCGAACGCTGGCGAAGTGGTTCGGGCTGATCGTCATCGCCTTCGCCACAGGTCTGGCGTACCTCACGCACGTCTTCGTCCAGCAGAACCAGCAGCCAGTGCCTTTTTGGCCTGCCTGGTTCTTCTGGGCGTTCATCCTTGCTCTGCTGGCGTTGCCCATGGCAGAGATCATCATCGCCGTGTCGATGCTGCGGACAGGCATCCGTGGCCTTCAGAAGTACTCGCCGCCTTTGCTGGCGTGGTTCCTGGACCACGAGCGGTTCGACCGCAACGTCACCGTCACGATTTTTGTCGGCCTTGTGCTTGTGACGGGCCTCCAGATTTACTTGTCCTAGCGATCTATTTCTTCGGGGGCGGTGGCGTCTTGGGCGTCGCCGACGTGTTGACAACGTTGGGCTTTGCGGGTGCCGCAGGAATGACCGCGCCGAAGCGGCCATTCGGTGCGGGGGCAATGGTCACCATGCGCACGGTCTTGGGGGCTTTCTCGTTTGCCACGGCTACTTGTCCTTGTGGGGGTTCGGCTGCTGTTGCGGTTGTCCCGATGACGGTGACGCAGGCTTCTGCGGCGCGGGCGGTATGACTGCGCCGCGTTGTTCACCGTCCATCAAATGCGGGCGCGAAGGTGCGGCAGGAATCACCGCTCCCTTCTGCACGATAACCTTCTCTGACTGGCTTCCATCTTTCCTGATCTCACTCATTGCGACCTCACTTCTTGGGCTTCGGCGGTTGCCTGACGAGATCGGGTTTGGCAGGCGACGGCGGAATGGGACCACCGTCTGCATGAGGCCGTCTATCAGTCGTTTGGGGCCGCCGTGGCGGATTGGGTTTGCTGCTCATCTTTGTGTCTCCTATGGAGTCGGTTGAGTCGTTGGCACAGTCGCAGGCATCCCGCCGTTGTAGACGTTCACGATGACAGGTGGCGACGGGGGTTGTGATGGCGAACTCTGCCAGCCGACAAACACGGACAGCATCAGGAAAACGACGCCAAGAGCGAGCGTGCCGAAGCAAGCCCACTTGAGCCGATCCAAGGCACGGTTATGCCAAAGGGCGGCGCTTCGCGCTTGCCCTCTTGACCATGCACCTTCGGACCACGCGGCGAACTCCTCATCGAAGATTTCGCGGCTGCGGCGGTGCGCGGCATAGGTCAGAAGCCGATCAATCAACGCCAGAAACAAGCACGTTGCGAGCGTGACCCAGGCCACCACCATGAGGGGCGCGGCGTTTCCCTTGGTGATGTCCTTCACGATGGTGAACGACGACCCGATAGCGAGAGTGGACAGGGCAACCAGGAGCGTGTCGTAATTCTTCTCCCCCTCAAGCTGCCCTTTGATGAGTTCACCTCGATGCTTTTCGAAGCGTTGAAACTCCTCATCACACACTTGTTGAAGCCGTTGCCGAGCTTCAAGGTCGGGCTGGTCAGGCGTATCTGCCATCTCGGCGGCGGATTTTACCAGTCCCCGTGGATCGCGCCAAACGAAACCCTAACTGACGACATGGTTCTACTTCCCGCCTTCCCTGATGGATCGGTCGCCCACGCGGGGACTTTGGGGCACTTTGCTCTTGGTATTCAGCCGCAGTAGGCGCTGCCCATCCTCCGACACCAGCACATCGATCACCGCGCCTCGCTGTCGCAGAACCTTCTGCCCGACATCCAGCAGCTTGCGACCGTATGGTGTCAGCCCCGTGAGCCGTTGAAGGACCACAACGTTCTGCTCGAAGCGGGCGGTCCAGTCCTTCGCCGTCGCGTTGTTGCGCGGCTGCTTTTCCTTGAAGCGATGCCACGCCGTTTTGCCATCTTCATCAAGCGTGGATGGATCGTTCATCAGCGCCTCCATCCGAGCGATGACCACGCTCTGTGGGTGCGTCTGATCGATGCCGAGGTCGATCAGCGACTCGATCAGGAAGTAGTAGAAGCCCTTGTTGTGTGGGTTCGGAAACCGTTTCGTCTCCTTGTACTGCTCCTTCAGAGCGGTGACTTCCTCATCGGACAGGTGAAACTTCCGTGGGATGACTGCCGATCCCCCTCGCCCAATCTTCAGCTTGCGCCGCTTTGCGGCGGGACGGCTGGTCTGGCTGATGAGGGCGTCATACGACGTGTAGCGGCTCTTTGCTCTCTTCTCGCGTGCCATGAGATACCTTTCGTTTGAGTAGGAGAATGACCTAATTCTGTTCGTTGAGTGCCAGCAACTCGACCATCGCGTCCTCGTATACGCACTTACTTGCCGCGTAGCTCCGACGCTTGTGCCGCGTCTCGATGACCCCGCGCTCCTTGAGAAACTGGAACGCGACATCGACCTGTGTAAACGGCAGATCGAGGGTCCGCGAGATTTCCTGCGCAGTATGTCCCTGGCCGTCCTCCATGGCATAGGCGACAGCCTCGTAGACGGCCCGAGTACAATGATGCGTGTACGTCCTGCCGTCCGAGCGGACGACGGTTCGGCGTAGGTGGCCGTCGATCAGGGCGAAATGAACTGTTCGCGTTGGTCTCATGTCCGATGACACCCGAGCAAACCTGTGGACATGATCGACGCTCGCGCGGACATTGATCCGATGCGAACACCAGCAACTAATGAACGACAGTCCGTCCTGCCCGAGGGCATCACGCGTGAGTCGATTGAGGAAACTCGACAGGTGTTTCAGCCGTACTACGCCGAGCCGCTCACGGATGACCACTGCATCGAGATGCTTCAGAACGTATTCCACCTGTTTGACGTACTCTTCAGGGACGACGAGAACGCCTAGAGCGGGAGATAGCGGCTCGATGAGTCGCTTGGCCTGGCGTGAAGGTAGCGACCCGTCGTGGCGATGCTGCTGTGGCCGAGCGTCGTTTGGACCAGCGAGATCGGCGCGCCGCGTTCAAGGCTGTGGGTTGCATGACTGTGCCGCAGGTCATGATTCCGAACGCTCCGCGAGATACCCGCTCGTCGCGCCGCCCGCTTGGTGATCCGCAAGACGTGGCTCGGATTCATGTGGCCGCGCCCCTTGCGGCTGGCGAATACCGCCTCGTCGTCACCCGCGCCAGCACGCATGATAACCAACCGCGAGAAGACGCTCGCGCCGAGCAGGATCGTTCGCGTCTTCGCGCCCTTGCCCAAGACGGTGATCTGACCTTGGCCATTCGACCGTGCCTGAACATCCCGCCACCGAAGGCCGACTAGCTCCGAGACGCGGAGAGCCGCGCCGTACATCAGCGCGATCATGGCCGCGTTCCGAGGGTTCGGCTCCAAGTTGATCATGCGAAGCAACGAAGACTCGTCGATGATCCGCTCGGCGAGCGTGTCACGCAGGGGCGGCAGGCGAAGTGGCTTGGCCGTATCGAACGGCAGGTAGCCCAGTCGATGGCCGAAGCTGAAGAGCGACTTGACCGCCGCCAGCATCCGCCGCCGAGTTGCTGGTTGCAGTCCTGCGGCGTCCAGAGCGTCGGCATAGCCTTGGAGGTCGGCTAGACTGACCTGACGCAGAGGCTTCGCCACATGGGCGACGAAGCGGCTGCTCTCGGCGCGGTAAGCACGCTGCGTCGTCGTCGGACGACCGTGGAGCCAGAGGTCGATGAGTCGAGCGTCGCTCTCTGCTCCCAACATCGGGAGGTTGTGAGTCGGCTCGCTGATGGTGATCTCGTTTTCCATGCATAACCTCGAACGCCTGAAAATAGCATTTGATTGACTTTCGAAGCGGGCAGTCTCACTACAGTCTGCCAACGCTTTACCAACAGCATCCAGGCGGTCTGTGGACATGATGCAGGCGGAAACAGGTCAATATCCACCACACCGCCAACACCAATCAGGCGGTTTCTCAACGCCGCAGATGCCGAAAAAGGACGCGCAGAACGTCGGAATCCTGCTGACCGTCGAGTCCGTTCGGGAAACACTCGGCCACCGCCGCCGCCACCGACCGCTCGTCGGCTTGGCCGACACCAAGGGACTGAAGGCTGCTGACCAGTTCGGCATACAGAGACGACTCACGGTGTGCCGACGCTCGCCGACGTGACCGAGTGGGCACATTCGTCGGCGCAGATTCGGCAGCGTGCCTGTTGCGCCTGTAGAAGATGATGGGCTGGCCGTCGATGCCGACACCGAGCCGCAGGACCGCGAGCGCCTGCTCCTGCTGCTGGCGCGTGAAGACTGGACGCTTTGTTCGCAAGTCGTAGCAAGGCTGGGGCATCGCCCCACGCTCGACAAGCTCGTAGAGCCGAGCGCGACTCAAGCCGAGAATGTCTTCCGCGAGCGATGAGAAGCTGACGTATTCGCGCAGAGGAGGATTGGTTGATTGAATGGGCATGTCACATTCCTTGGCTTTCAACGTTCGGCTGCTGCGGTCGCGGGGCCAGATGGAAGCAGCCGCCTGTGGTCAGAGAGCGACCGCCGTCGTCCTTTTCGATGAGACCGACTCGGATCAGGTGCGGCTCGATGACTCGCTCGACGGTCGCGCGAGGCAGGCCGAGTGACGACGCGATCACGTTCAGCCGCATCGTCCCGCCTGCGCTCTCCAGCAGTCGCAGGTACTTCTGCTCAACCGCGTCCAGGCCCATGGTGTCGATTTGCTCCAACTGGCACGTCCGCTCAAGCGTCCTCATCGACACCGTGTCCGTGGCCTCGGCCTGCATCGTCCGAATGCACGAGTCCAATAGACGGATACCCAGTCGGGGCGTCCCCTTGCTGCGCGAGGCGATTTCTGTGGCGACACCGTCTTCGAGAACGACGCCCGCCGCCTTCGCTCGCCGCGCCACCAGCGTCGTCATGTCGGCGGTCCCGTAATGCTCGAAGCGGAGGATCAGGCGGAAGCGGTCCACCAAGGGCCGCGTCAACGCCCACTCGTCGGTTGTGGCCGCGATGAGGCAGAACGGCTTGAGGTTGAGTGCCTGCGGCTTACCGCCGTTGCGTCCCGACAGAAAGATCATGCCTTCCTGCAAGACCTTCAGTAGGCTCACCTGCATCTCCCCGCTCAAGCTGTGGCATTCGTCGATCAGCAGGCAGCCGCCTTCGGCCTGTAGAAGAGCCGAGTTCAGTTCAGCCACCGTCCGTAGCGACTGCCCGAGCGTCTCCACCAACTCGACGCCCATTTCCCGCGCGATAATGCGGCTAATTTCGGTTTTCCCCAGACCAGGACCGCCCAGTGCGAGGGTATGGGGGAAGACGCAGCCGTTGCCTTGGTTCCAGGTCGCCTCCAATGCCACTCGAATGCGGTCCTTGATCTGCTGCGCGCCGATGAAGTGGTCGATGGTCTGTGGGGCTGCGCTCATAGCCGATGCGGTACTCATGTTGATCCTTTCGAATGCCACACACACAGGCCATCGCCAATGCTGGAGTCAAGCCCGTTGCATGGGGAGCGTCTGCATATCGCTCCGCTCCCACCAAACGCCCCAGCGTTCCTGTGGACTCCGAGGCCGAGCCTGAAAAAGCCTGGAACGCTGGTGCGGGTCGATGCGGCATTCGCGCCAGATCGGCTCCCGTGGGGTCACCATCCGCGTCTGTAGCGTCACCAGAGCCGCCTGCGAGTAGCCTGAGGAGAACCTGCAACGCCATGAGGAGGGGGACACCCTTGCGGGATGTCTCTTCTACGAAAACTCCTGCGCGCCCAGGAAATAGATTTGCCAGGATTCAGCCTGACTCGGTGACGGGCGTATGTCATCGCGAGGAGTGTCCACAACCCGATCCTGCTGACGTTTTGGTGGCAGATCGAGCGTGAATGGCCGAGGAACGGGGTTTGTGTGCGGTGAAAGAGACGTGCGAATCGCAGGTTCGACAGCACCTATCCCAAAGTTCGCTCGGCATCCCCAGCCCCAAGCCGACCTCGGTCGGCCTGGAGCCTGGGTGCAGGGGTCAGGAGGTTTGGCGACGGTCGCCAACTCACGCTCGCTTACCAGAAAGATCAGAAGCGGATGACGACTGTGGACACACACACACTTACCCACCTTCGGCCACCTCCTCAAGCCGTGTGGCTACCGAGGAAAAGACGCTGAACAGCCGAGCGTCGGGCGTCAGCGCGTAGACGTAGCCAGGCGTCAGGGGGTAAAGCTCAATCACCCAATCGCTGAACTTGCCGAGCCGCTTCTCCACCGCGCGCTGGATGATCTGTGGCGTGGACGCGAACACCATTCGGCGGCGGTCGCGTAGGCGAGCTATCCATAGCGGGCGTTGATAGTCCCGCGCCAGCCACACCGTTCCCGTCCGATGCTCGACGGCGGCGATTGCCATGGAGCCGCGAAGCTCGGAGAGGCATCGACGGATGCCCAGGGGAATGTTCCCTGTCACCGAGATCGTCTTCTCGATGATCTCGCTGTCGCAGTCTGTGGACAGCTTGACCTTCAGCCGATCCGCCGCGTCTTCTGGACGTTGGATGATCCCGTTGTGGACCACCGAATACGGGTACTGACCTGCTCTCCCGATGAAAGGATGGTTGTTGGCGTTGATCTGTGGACTGCCGCTCGTCGCGTACCGTACATGGGCGATTACCGAGCAGCATCGCATTCTTCGGAGCGTTCCCCAGAAGGGGTTTGTGGCACAGAACGCCTCCGCCGCGAGCGCGTCTTTGTCCGTGATGAGCCGATGCCGATACGGCGCGTCGAGTGGTGACGTAACCGCCGCGAACCCTGTCGCGTCCGTACCGCGCTCCATGCTCTGCACCAATAGCTCGGTGAGCAGGCTGTGGGTTTCATGCCAGTCTCCTTCGCGTACATTGCCGACAATTCCGATGATCCCGCACATGTCAGTTGTCCTCTCCGACGCCTACGAGGGCGTCTGCTGACGTGGCGGTCTTCCCATCTGTGGCCTGGGGGTTGAACTTCTTCCAGGTCTTTAGAAGCAGCTTGGCCGACGCGCGGAGTGCGGGATCGACGTGGCTGTAGACCTTGGTGTTGGGCTTCATGCCGACTGTGGTGAGCAGCGCATCGATGCTCTTACGCGAGTTCGGAAGCGGCGCTGGTGCCGCCATACAGTTCCTCCGAATCGCGTGATCGACCATTGCCATCTGGAGGTGCATCCATGCCCGCGCCTTCGCGGGATCGAGCGTCCCCTGGTGGCATCGAATCTCGATGCGCGGCGAAGAGGTGAGCAGGTTCGTGGTGTTGAGGAAGTAGTATCTGTCGTAGCGCGCGAGCCGCCGACGAAGTTCGCGCTGCGAGTTAGCGCCATGCAGAACCTTCGACTCGTTCGGCAAAGGTCGGCAGTACGAGTTGCTGCGCCGCGACGGGCTGCAAAGGTGAAACAGCGTGTCCTGGTGGCGATGGTAGAGGTTCCAAAGCGACCGCACTTTTTGCGGCTGATCGTTGACCTCATCGAACGAGAGCGTCAGGTGGTGACCTGTGGAGTGGTTCACCCGCATCCCCGCGTACCGCAACAGGTCGAGCGTCGGGGGGACGATGGCCTCCCACTCATCCAGCGTGAGGATGGCAGTTTTGATCTCCAGTTGTGCCCAGCGAATGCCGCGATAACGCTGCTCGGGGACGATGGAGGAGTCGTATTCGACCGCCACCTTGACCCCTGTAGGCAAGGGGTCTTTGCAGTACCCGCGAGCGATGGCGGGTATGCCGTTCTGCGAGAGTGCGTGGGCCAGCGAGTCCTGTGCCGAGCGAGGATCGCCTGAGCCAGTCAGGATGATGTACCCTTCGAACTCGCTGCCGATCTTGCGGTGGTGATTGAGTGAAGAGACCAGACCCATCTGCGTTCCTTTGTTGGTGACGCGGATGAGCGGCTGGACAAGTCTGTGGACTTGAGGGACGCGGCGGCGAGGTTTTGGGATGGGTCTTCAAGACGGCGATGCCACAGGTACGGCGGCACGCCTGATGGCATGAACAACAGCACTGCCTCAACGACAAAGCAGAAGTTCCCCCTCGGCCAGACCGTCGCTACGCCCGCCGCGCTCGATGCTCTGGCCAAGAGCGGTGACAGCGCCCACGCGCTCCTAGCCCGCCATGCCACAGGCGACTGGGGCGACTTGTGCGAAGGCGACAAGCAGGCCAATGACGCGGACCTGATCCACGGCGGGCGGCTGCTCTCGGCGTACGTTCTCCGCGACGGGACGAAGCTATGGATCATCACAGAGGCCGACAGATCGGCGACGACCCTGCTGCTGCCCTCGGACTACTGACGGGGGTCAGGGGGCATGGCGATTTTGGGATGGGTGATCCTCCTCGCGCCGCCGAGTCCACAGGCTACCGTGTGCGCTCGTCAGCAAAGGAGAACGCAACATGCCTTGGACAATCACGAAGGACTACATCGCCGATGAGACCGCGCCCCAGCCCTCGAACGCCAACGCGGTCGGCATGGTCGGCCCGCGTCATGCGAAGTTCACCGCCGAGGAGATCATCGCACATCCACAGGGGCGGAAGTTCCGCATTAAGGACGACGACGGCGAGATGTACTACGAGGGCGTCATGGTCATCACGCCTGACGATGGCGATGAAGCGGAGTTTCGTCCGCTCGATGACTTCGGCGCGCCGAACGCTGGTGCGACGATCATCGAGTACCAGCGACCTGATGGCACATGGGAGATGGTGTAGAGGCGAAGGCCACAGATCAGCAGAATGAGCGTACGTCATGAACCGAAATCAGATCATCAGCCAGATCGCCGCGAAGCACCTGCGGATCGGAACGCTGGAGACGCAGAAGAGCGACTCGCTCGACTTCCATGAAGTGTCGGTCTGGTCGGTACGCGAGGCGCTGGCGGCGGCGTACGATGCTGGGCGGGCATCCGCCGCCGCCGAGCAGGCCGACGAGCCACAGGAGGAGCGAAGCGGCGTCTGGACACAGATGACGGTAGAGGGTGCCATCGAGCATCTGAAGACGTGGATCGACGACATCGATGATCCTGCCCAGATCGCGCTGCTCATGATCCACGTCTGCGGATGTCCACGGGCGGCGGTCATTGACGGCACTCACATCGCCGCCGAGTTGCCGTAGGTGATGCCACAGAATGCATCGCGCGAGGCTGGTGGCGCGCAAGATTCATCGCCAGCATAGGGGCGTACCCTGGGGGGAGGGAGTCTCAAGGGACTCCAAGGCTCTCGCTGGGATACCTTATCTATACGGCGACACAGAAATCGCTTCTGTTGACGCTGGTGTCGTCCTGCCAGGATGGGCGGCAACTCACCCTTGGTGCAGCAAATGAGTAGACGGGAAACTGATCATCGCCAACCGCCAGCCGTCGAGACTGACGAGCGGTTCCCTTCGGGACCGTGGGTCGGGTTCTGGATTCAGCGTGGTATGGGCAAGCAGAAAATGTCGCTTTCGCTCACGTTCATCGACGGGCACGTCACTGGCGAGGGGCGGGACGTTGTGGGTCGCTTCAGCTTCGTCGGGACGTACGACCTGACGAACGGCCATGTACGGATGACAAAGTATTACCAGAACGCCCACAACGTCGAGTACGAGGGTGCCAATGACGGCGATGGCAAGTGGCTCTGGGGCGTCTGGGAAGTCGGCAGGGATCGCGGCGGTTTTCACCTGTGGCCCGAAGGAGAGGACGACCCGACGCAGCGTCGGCTTCGCCAGAAAGAGGAGCATTCAGCCCCGCAGTCACGGCGGCGGGTCGTCCTCGAACCCCTTGAGGCGGGTGGACTGGTATAAAACGCCTCACTTCGCTGACAGGGCGCTGTCAGCAATCACGGCCAGAATGGCGTTTGAGGGCCATTTAGGCTACCCTCATGGATGGCCGTAATGCTCGACTTCCACGAGCGTTAGGACACATCCGAGGGGACACGCCCATCTGCATCGGCTGGTTCTCGCGGACCTCACTATGCGGCCTGTGCTGCCGCCGTGGTCAACGCCGTCAGGAGGTTCAGCCGCGCCGAAGGACGCTGCGAGGGAGATGGAGAACATCAAGCCAAACTCGATCCTCAGAGGCTCGCTCTTTAACGAGCCTGTGCAGGTGATTGCAGTCATGCCGCTCGGCGGCTCCGTCAAGATCATCGGCACTGGCCTCAAGACGGGGATGACCCACCAGCCGATCCTCACCCCAGAGCAGCTATCCACGCTGGATGTTTCCTCAGACCAGAAGTCATACGATGGCGACTCGCTCCGCTTCCGCCTGGGCGTCGAGGCGATGCGGCTGAAGATCGCCTACGAGTACGACCCATATTTTTCGCTCTCCATCGCCCGCGTCGATCCGCTCCCTCACCAGCTTGAGGCCGTCTACGACTACTTCATCAAGCTTCCGCGTGTCCGTTTCCTGCTCGCCGACGACCCAGGCGCGGGCAAGACGGTCATGGCGGGTTTACTGCTGAAGGAGATGAAGATTCGCGGCCTCGTGAAGCGGACGCTCATCGTCACGCCCGCCAACCTGACGTTCCAGTGGCAGCGCGAGATGAAGGACAAGTTCCGCGAGCAGTTCACGGTCGTTCGCGGCGATGTGCTCCGCGCCAACTACGGTTCGAACCCATGGCAGGACCAGAACCAGGTCATCACCTCCGTCTCGTGGGTCAGCCGCGTCGAGGATGCCAAGGACAGCCTGCTGCGAAGCCACTGGGACTTAATCATCGTGGACGAGGCCCACAAGATGTCGGCTTACTCTGCCGACAAGAAGACCCTCGCGTATGAGCTTGGCGAGCATCTGTCGGAGATGACGGATCACTACCTGCTGATGACAGCAACGCCCCACAAGGGCGATCCGCAGCACTTCTGTCTGTTCCTTCAGCTTCTCGACCGCGACGTGTATGGCGACGTGAAGAGCCTGGACGAGGCGATGATGCGCAACAACGCGCCGTTCTACCTCCGCCGAACGAAGGAAGCCCTCGTCAGTTTTCCTGATCCCGAGACAGGCATCGTCAAGAAGCTCTTCACCAAGCGTCGTGTCGATACGGTCGAGTTTAAGATTGATGCCGATGAGTGGGACTTCTACGACGCCCTGACCCGCTACGTCGAGCAGCAGTCGATCAAGGCCAGTCACGCCAACGAGACGACGGGCCGTGCGGTTGGCTTCACTATGGCGATGCTCCAGCGCCGCTTCGCATCCAGCGTCTACGCCGTGCGCCGCAGCCTTGAACGGATGCGCGATAAGCGCCAGCGCATCCTGGAAGACCCCGAGGCATACCGCAAGAGCCAGATCGACAACAAGATTCCCGACGACTTCGACGATCTGACTGAAGAAGAGCAGAACCAAGTGCTCTCGAAGCTCGAAGACGCCGTTGCGTCCATCGACCCCATCGCGCTCAAGGAGGAGATTCAAGACCTCAACAAGCTCATTGAGCAGGCTCACGTCCTCGAACAGCGCGAGATTGAGACCAAACTGGTGAAGCTGAAGGAGGTCATTACCAGCCAGGGTCTCTTCAGCGACAAGAAGATGAAGCTGCTGGTCTTCACCGAGCACAAGGACACGCTCGATTACCTCGTCAGCAAGCTGCAAGGCTGGGGATTGTGCGTCACCCAAATCCACGGCGGCATGAAGATCGGCGACCGCGACACGCCAGGCACCCGCATTTATTCCGAGCGCGAGTTCCGCGAGGACTGCCAAGTCCTCGTCGCAACGGAAGCAGCAGGCGAAGGCATCAACCTTCAGTTCTGCTGGTTCATGGTGAACTACGACATCCCATGGAACCCCATCCGCCTTGAGCAGCGTATGGGCCGTATCCACCGCTACGGCCAGGAGAAGGACTGCCTCATCCTGAACTTCGTCTCGACCAACACCCGCGAAGGTCGCGTGCTGGCCAAGCTGTTCGAGCGGCTTGAGCAGATCGAGCTAGACATCGATCCGCAATCTACGGGCAAAGTCTTCAACGTCCTCGGCGACATGTTCCCCGCCAACGGCCTTGAGAAGATGGTGCGGGACATGTACCTGCACAACGAGACCGAAGCATCCATCCTCGCCCGCATCGTTCAGGAGGTGGATACCGACCGCTTCCAGCAGATCACCAACTCCACGCTCGAAGGTCTGGCAAAACGCGAGCTAAACTTATCGGCCATCGTCGGCAAGAACGCCGAAGCCAAGGAACGCCGACTTGTCCCCGAGGTCATCGAGAACTTCTTCAAGGATGCTGGCCCCCTCGTTGGCGTGTCGCCCAAGGAGATCAAAGACGGCTCGCACATCTACCGCGTCGGCAGAGTGCCGCGTCCGCTCTGGCCCATCGGTGAGACCCTCGAACCCGAGTTCGGTCGCCTCGCCCGCGAGTACAAGAACGTCGCCTTCGACAAGGAGATCGTGAAGAAGGACGGCACCCTCGATTGGGTAACGCCAGGCCATCCGCTCTTCGAGTCCGTCCGCACCGCCGCCGAAGATGCCGTTCGCAAAGACCTCGAACGCGGCTCGGTCTTCTTCGATCTGCACAACGCCGATCCATACCACCTCGACGTGTTCTGCGTCTCAATCAAGGACGGGCGGGGCAGCATCCTGCATCGCCGCCTCTTCGCGGTCCAGGCATTCACAGATGGTCGGCTTGTCGTTCGTCAGCCCACCATCTTCCTCGACCTCGCGGTCGCGCCGCCCGCCGCCACGCCGCTTTCGCTTTCGCTTGTGGATCGGAGCCTGCGTGAACAGGCACTAGTCGAACACGCACTCAACCCGTTCCTCGCCGAGGTCGCTAGTGAGACGACTCGGCAGGTCACCACCATCCGCGAACATCTTCAGATCAGCCTCGATGAACTGATCCACCGCCAGAACATGACCCTCGCCAAGTTCCACGAGGAGATGGCCCAATACAGTGAGGTGCCGAACTGGCTGCTGGCGTCCATCAAGCAGGCGGAGGACCGCATCGACGAACTGAACGGTCGTCTGGAACGCCGCCTGGTCGAACTCGCCCAGGAGGAGCAGTGCTCCATCGGCTCTGTCGAGCACGTCGGCTCGGCTTGGGTGCTGCCGCACCCAGAGCGTCTGAATCCGACAATTCAGCCGATGGTCCGCGACGACGACATCGAGCGCATTGCGGTCGATGCCGTGATCGCCCACGAGGAGGCTCGCGGCTGGGTGGTTGAGAGTGTGGAGAAAGACAACCGAGGCTTCGACCTCATCTCACGCCTGCCGCATCCCGAAGACCCGAAGACGGCAATGCAGGTGCGGTTTATCGAGGTCAAGGGACGAGCGGGTGTCGGCCAAGTCGCCCTGACGGGCAACGAGTTCCACACTGCCGAACGGCTCAAGGGCGACTACTGGCTCTACGTCGTGTTCAACTGCGCCACGACACCCAAGATTCACATCGTGCAAGACCCCGCGAAGCTCGGCTGGGAGCCAATTGTTCGCGTCGAGCACTATCACGTTGGCGCGACTGCGATAATCGATGCGTCTGGGGGGAATAAGTGAGCATGTCCCCTCGAAAGCCAAAGCATCTCAGGTTGTTCTTCGTTGAATGTGGCGGCCCATTGGACGCCATCGAGTCTCGTTCAGAATCGGCGGCTGTCGGTGGGATGGCTCGACTGATTGGCCATTCTGTCCTCACGTTCAACACGTACTCGAAGAGAGCACTTGAGGAGGCTTGCGCCTACATCGGATCGATCTGCGACATCCATGATCCGACGCCACACGCTCCAATGTGTCTTCACATCAGTTCGCACGGAAGTGCAGAGGGACTGGCATTTGGCGCGGACACAATCGCCTGGACCGAGTTGCTACAGGTTATTCAGCCCGTCCTAACCAAGAACTATCAAGGCGACAGAATACTGGTGATATCCGCGTGCGAAGCGAATGAACAAACACTGTCGAAGGCAATTACAGACGAGTCCAAGAAGCGGAGGGTTGTGCCGCCGCAGTACATCTTCTGCGCGACGGGAAGAGTAGCTTGGGATGATGCCGCAGTGGGATGGACCTTGCTGTATCACCTGATACCCAGCGTCAACTTGGACGAGAAATCCGAGGTCCAGAATATACTGAAAAAAATCGCTGCGGTTGGGCTGGAGATCGTCTATTCCCGATGGGATGCAAAACAGAAGAAGTATATGCGCTTCGGAGGAAGCAAACTCAAGTGAACAACTACCCCAGACGCCTCATCGAAGTCGATCTGCCGATCAAGCGTATCTCCGCTCACGCGCGCCGCGAGAAGTCGATTCGGCATGGGCACATTTCGACGCTGCACATCTGGTGGGCGCGGCGTCCGCTGGCGGCGTGTCGGGCTGTCATCTGCGCTTCACTGTGGCCTGATCCTGCCGATCCGAATTGTCCCCAGGCGTTTCGAGATGCCGCCGCAAAGATCATTCAGGAGTTCGCCAAGGCCAGTCAGTCCAATCGCTGGGGCGCGGAGATTTGCGACAACGGCTCGTTCAGTCGTTACATGCGGCTGGCGCACAATGGCGGGATCGACCCTTCAAACTTGAAGGGCCAGACTAAACTCCGCGCGTTTTTGCTCGACTTCATCGCCGATTTCGCCGCGTGGGAAGCCTCGACCAATCACTGGTTCCTCGATACCGCCCGTGCCCTCACCCAAGCTGCCCATGAAGCTCTTGGCGGTGAAAAGGGAACACGCCCCCTCGTGGTCGATCCATTCGCAGGCGGTGGTGCGATCCCGCTCGAAGCTCTTCGCGTCGGGGCCGATGCCTTCGCCTCCGACCTCAACCCTGTTGCCGTCCTGCTGAACAAGGTAGTGCTGGAGTACATCCCAAAGTACGGCCAGAAGCTCGCCGACGAGCTGCGCAAATGGGGGCCGTGGGTAAAAGAGCAGGCTGAGAAAAAACTCGCGCAGTTCTACCCAAGTGACGCGGACGACTCGACGCCCATCGCCTATCTCTGGGCACGCACGATCAAGTGTGAAGGCCCAAGCTGCGGAGCCGAGATTCCATTGATGCGGTCGCTTTGGCTTGCGAAGAAACCTGTACGCTCCGTGTCGCTCAAGATTCGGCCCAATCCTCAGAAAAAGAGAGTGGACTTCGAAATTCAATACAACGTGCGAGCATCCGAAGTGGGCGACGGAACCGTAAAGCGCGGCTCAGCAACCTGCCCCTGTTGCGGCTTCACTACCCCAGTTGCCTCTGTGCGCGTGCAGTTGTCACGGAAGCACGGCGGCGCAGCAGATGCTCGAATGCTCGCCGTAGTTGTCACGAAGGCGACGGAGCAAGGTCGCTTCTACCGTCTCCCTACCGAACAAGATGAAGTTGCGGTGTCGAATGCAAGCCACCGACTTCGTGAAGCAATCGCTGACGGCTTAGATGTTCCTAACGAGAGGATTCCCCTTACCGAGCTTCGGCGAATAAGCATCCCGATCTACGGAATGGAAACGTGGGGCGACATTTACACGCCTCGACAGATGCTCACGTTGGGGATGTTGTCAGCGAGCGTAAAGTCTTTTGCGACTAATCAAACGGATTTACCTGCCGACCTTGCGATAGCATTATCTGTATGCCTTGCAATTATGGTCGATCGTCAAGTAGATGCGACCTCGTCGCTTTCCCGCTGGCACACGAGTGGCGAGAAGATGACGGGCATGTTTGGCCGTCAAGCGCTCGGAATGGTCTGGGATTTTGCCGAAGTAAATCCATTTGCTGACGCTTCTGGGTCACTAAATGGTGCGCTCGAATGGATCATTCGAGTATGTGAAGCAACGGCCGCAGCCAGACTTCCAATTGGTAGCGTTTCGCAAGCCAACGCGATGAGCCACCCACTTCCAGATGACGCAGCGGATGCCGTTGTCACCGACCCACCATACTACGATGCCGTTCCGTACTCGCACCTTGCGGACTGTTTTTACGTTTGGCTAAAGCGTTCTCTTGGGCACCTTAAAGATAGCTCCCTTCAGCCGACGCTCATTGAAAAGGCACATGAAATCGTAGTAGATCGTGCGCACTCCCGAAGTGATTCGCGCAAGGATTTGGCGTTTTACGAGGCGGGACTTCAACGAGCATTCGCGGAGGCGCGGCGCGTGGCGAAGCCCTCGTCAGTTTCCGTAGTCGTCTTTGCCAGCAAGACTACGTCCAGTTGGGAAGCGGTACTCCAAGGCATAGTGAACGCTGGTTGGACTGTTACTGGCTCGTGGCCCGTAGATACGGAAATGGAAGCCCGAGTGTCGGCACAAGGGCAGGCAAGGCTTGGCTCATCGGTTCACATCGTTTGCCGTCCTCGTGAAGATGCTGATGGCAAGGTTGTCGAGGATAAAGTTGGGGACTGGCGGGACGTGCTGGCCGAGCTTCCCAATCGCATTGGCGAGTGGATGGCGCGACTTTCGAGCGAGGGCGTGGTCGGAGCGGACGCGATCTTTGCCTGTCTCGGACCCGCGCTGGAAATCTTCTCCCGCTACAGCAGAGTCGAAAAAGCCAGCGGCGAGCCCGTGCTGCTCAAGGAATACCTCACCTACGTATGGGGCGCAGTGGCGCAGGAGGCTCTGGCCCAAATCTTCCAGGACGCCGACGCGACAGGTTTCGAGGAAGATGCCCGCCTGACGGCGATGTGGCTTTGGACACTAAACGCGGGCACCGTCGTGCAGACTGACGGAGCCGAACCAGGGACAGACGCCGAAGACGCCAGTTCTACAGACGAAGCAGAAGACGAGGAAGGCGGCAGCAAGTCCAAGGGCGGCGGGTATGTCTTGGAGTTCGACGCGGCTCGCAAGATTGCACAGGGGCTTGGCGCTCACTTGGAGCAGCTTTCGAGCGTGATCGAGGTCAAGGGAGACAAGGCTCGCCTGCTGAGCGTGGCCGAGCGGACCAAACGACTCTTCGGCAAAGACGAGGCCGACACCCCGCAGCAAGGTAAGCGGAAGAAGAAGAACAAGCAGATGTCACTCGGCTTCATGGAAGAGATCGAAGCCGCCGAGTCCGAAGCAGGCGGCTGGGGCGACAAGAGCGTGCCCAAGCTCGGCGATACCGTCCTCGACCGCGTTCACCAGAGCATGATTCTCTTCGCCGCAGGTCGCGGCGAAGCGTTACGACGCTTCCTCGTTGAAGACGGCGCAGGCCAAGATCAACGGTTCTGGAAGCTCGCCAATGCCCTGTCGGCGCTCTATCCCCAAGGAACGGACGAGAAGCGATGGGTGGATGGCGTTCTGGCGCGCAAAAAGGGATTGGGGTTATAGCATGGCCGACTCCGACACATACGTTGCTCTTACACCGAAGACACGCGGCGCGTGGGTGGTTCACCATACAAACAAGATTGAGCTACATGGTGACCCATCGGGCCTCGACGCGATTCGACGCGCAGGCAACTGCGGAATGCTCCTTTCGTCGCTTGCGGCGTCAGATGAACATACGTTGACAAATCAGCAGGTCGAAACGCTCGCAACGGTGCTGCAAATCGACAAGACTTATCAACTGCCGTCGTTGCTGAATACCTTACACCAACATCAACTAATCGACCGTTCAGCAAGTGGCCTATCCGTTTTAGGCTTCACTACGCCTTCATTGCTTGAACACACTGACCGTATCTACGCGAGCGGAAATCCCACCCTCGTAGAGCAGGCTACGGTGGAAATGGCAGAACTATGCTCACAAGAACCGAGGTCAGAAAAGAACCTTTCCCAATACTTGGGTGACCAGTACAAACTTGCTCAAGCAGACCTAAAGCGGCTCATGGGGGTGACGGAGACACTTGGGCTTTGCGATACTGAGCGTCTTGACGCGCAAGAGCGGTTGTTCTTCAACGGCAACCTGTTCCGCCAGAAAGAGTCAGTCAAAGCGAAGAAGGTTCTGGACACGCTGACTGCTACTGACAGGGTTGCAGTCACAGAACTCGACGCAAGGCTCAGGAGAGAAGGCTGCGTTGCAAAGGTGGATGCGAAGAAGAGGTTGGGTGATGTGCTCTTCTCAAAACTGAGCGCGATTGGATTCTACGACGTGAGTACGGTCAGCAATGATGCCGAGAATGTAGAGTTCATTATGCGGCCGTCAGCATTCAACAAGTTTGGGCGAGCCGACGTGTCCGATTCCTTCGACCTTGCGAAAGCCCTTATTGCATCGCTCCAGTATGGCATGAGTCGAAGTTCCACAGGACGTGGAAGAATATTCATGCTCGAACGGCTTATGTCGAAACTGATAACTGGAGCGTCGATTGGACCTTGCACTGCCATAGGTCAAGATTATCGCGTGTTGGAGCTTCGCGGCGTCGTGCGTGTATCACCGACGAACGATGGAATGTATACGATGCGCCTACTCAAGAGAGACATCGGCGAACTCGCTTTGCAGGTGCTACAACTCGGAGACGCAAGCGAGCGGTCACTCATGGTGCTTCCTGGATCACCCGTGTCCGAATTTACAGGTCCAGAGGTGAATCGAACAATCGCCAGATCAGATGGCAGACGACGGTCGCTCGACGTGCGGAAAGCACTCGACGTTCTGCGTACGGGCGGCCTGTAGGAGACATAATGGCGAAAAGAGCGATAGACAAAGGCGGGCGTGCAGAAGAAGGCATTAGGGAAGCATTTCTTCAGCGCGGGTACTTCGTTGTTCGTGGTCTGCCGTACCGCTATGCAGGCATCGACATTACAGATGTGGACCTTCTGCTATACGGAATCACAGGCTCCTCACGCGAAGTCATCAATGTGGATGTGAAGAACAAGAAGACGCCGCAGGCAATGGAGCGGCTTTTCTGGGCAATGGGTATTCGTGCTGCGCTCAGATGTGACAAGTGCATAGTCGCCACGTCTGAAACAAATCCAGCCGTTGTCGAGTTTGGGCGTCGGTTTGGCGTGTCGGTGCTTGACGGTAGCTACCTACAGCGAATCATGTCTTCACCTGCGACGACGCGCATTTCTGAGGAGGATTTCATTGAAGCCATCTGGACCGATGATGCCGCAGAATTGAGTGATGGATTGACGACGCGGTACATGGCTGCCAAATCGCGGATGCTGTCTCTTCGTAGCTTTGACGCTTGTAATGCTTTCACTCGAGATGCTGGAAACTGTTTTGAGGAGTTACTCGGATACCCCTCATGCCGAAGCGGCGTACGGCGTGTGCTATTCGCAATTTCCGCATTCTTGTGCGTTGCGCTTGATGCACAGTGGTCAAGGTCAGACTTCACAGAAGACGCGAAAAGGGTAGGCGAAATAGACCATGGCCTTCGGTACGGGAGTGCGGGCAGGCAAAGGATTGACGATTTCCTGATGACATTACGGCAGTGTAGGTCGGAAGATCTAACCGTTGGGCGCGTTATTGATAACATCGAGAAACAGATTGAAGAAGATACGCGCGAGATTCGCACGGACTTCTTAGCAGAGTTTGTGGGTAAGTGGGGAGCGGACTTATTTCGACTTTCTCTCACATTTGATGCCGCTGCGTTCGCGGTTCGTCTGCCTGTGATAAGTGAGTTGGACGCTGCCGCCAGATCGTTCCTCTTCATGCTCGCTGACTATTTTCAACTTGATCGTGTAAAAATTGCCGAGTGCTAAGAGTCGTATTATGAGGATAACGCAATGGCACTAAAGCCCTGGTACGACGTGATCAAACCCCGCGAAGATTTGCGTGAAGGCAAGCCGCTGGACGCTTCTGAGTTCGCGGTGCATCTCGATCAGATTCGAGATGGGCGGGCGCATGATGACTACCAAAAGCCCGAGCGATTCTTCGCCAAGACGGTGCTGACGACGAACCTCGTCGCACTGGCGGGCGAGGTCATACGCCGCCTGAACGGTATCAAGACACAGGCGAACGCCGTCTTCAACATGACGACGCAGTTCGGTGGCGGAAAAACGCACGCTCTCGCGTTGCTCTATCATCTGGCCAAAGGCGGGGACCAGTCGAAGAACTGGGAAGGCGCAGACACGATTCTCGCCAAGGGTGCAGTGACGACTGTCCCCAAGGCAGCGATTGGCGTGTTTGTTGGCACTGAGTTTGACTCGCTGACGGGGCGCGGCGGCAAGAACGGTGAGCCGCTGCGCAAAACGCCTTGGGGCGAACTGGCGTGGCAGCTTGGTGGCGCAGAAGCATTCAAGCTGGTTGAGAAGCACGAGGCGCAGCAGACTGCTCCGAGTGCGGAAGTCATCCGCGAGTTTCTTCCGAAAGATCGCCCGACACTCATCCTGCTTGACGAGTTGATGAACTACGTTAGCCGCAATCGCAAGACAGGGTTGGCGAGCCAACTATACAACTTCCTTCAGAATCTCTCGGAGGAGGCGCGCGGCCAGAACAACATGGTGCTTTGCGTCTCGATCCCTGCCAGCGAGCTTGAGATGAGCGGCGAAGACGAGGCGGATTTCATCCGCTTCAAGAAGCTGCTCGACCGCCTGGGCAAGCCGATCATCATGTCTTCGGAGGCCGAGACGAGTGAGATCATCCGCCGCAGGCTGTTCGAGTGGGAGCCAGGTGGGCTGACCAAGGACGCCGAGAAGACCATTGCAGAGTATGCGGAATGGTGCGTCGAGAAACGGAACCAGATTCCGTCGTGGTTCCCCGTGGATCATGCGCGGGAGCATTTCCGCAACACCTACCCCTTCCATCCCAGCGTGCTGTCGGTGTTTGAGCGGAAGTGGCAAGAACTTCCTCGGTTTCAACAGACTCGCGGCGTGCTGAAGATGCTGGCGCTCTGGGTCTCCAAGGCATACAGCGAGGGGTACAAGGGTGCTCACCGAGACCCCCTGATCGGACTGGGCACTGCCCCCCTCGACGACAGTATCTTCCGCACTGCGGTATTCGAGCAGATCGGCGAGAGCAAGCTGGAGGGTGCGGTCACCACCGACATCTGCGGGAAGAAGGAGTCGCACGCGACTCGCCTCGATCAGGAGGCGTCGGCGGACATCAAGAAGGCGCGTCTGCATCGCAAGGCGATGACGGCGATCTTTTTCGAGTCCAACGGCGGCCAAAGCAAGCTCGAAGCGACGGAGCCTGAAATCCGCTTGGCCATCGGTGAACCTGACTGGGATATCGGCCACATTGACACGGTTCTGGAGACGCTCAATCAGGCGTGCTACTACCTCAACTCGCAGAATCGGCGCTTCAAGTTCAGCCTGTCACCAAACCTGAACAAGCTGCTCGCGGATCGGCGGGCGAATGTCAGCGCGCAGAAGATTGATGATCGGGTCCGAGCAGAGGTCAAGAAAGCGTTCGCCAAGGCGGACGGAATGGACGTGGTGCTGTTCCCCGAGAAGAGTGGCAACGTCACCGACCGCCCTGCACTGACGCTGGCGGTTCTGGCTCCCGATCAGACCATGGAGGATGACTCGACGCGCAAGGCCGTCGAGTTGATGAACAAGGAGTACGGGAAGTCGGCGCGGACCTACAAGACGGGCGTGATCTGGGTCGCGCCGCATTCGACGGCGAAGCTGAAGGAAGAAGCTCGGCGGCTGCTTGCTTGGGAAGACATCCAGAGCGAGGAGGACACGCTGCGGCTCGACGATGGGCAGAGCGCGAAGCTGGCCCAGAACATCGACATTGCGAAGAAGTCGATCAAGGAAGCTGTTTGGCAAGCGTACAACACGATCCTGCTGCTCGGACGCGACAACACGATCAAGACCATTGATCTGGGACAGATGCACTCATCATCGGCGGACTCGCTGCCGTGGATGATCCTCGACCACCTGCTCAAGACGGATGAAGTCGTGAAGGCCGTCAGCCCGAACACGTTGACCCGAAAATGGCCTGGGTTCGTGGAGTGGTCCACCAAGGCCGTTCGTGATGCGTTCTACGCCTCGCCTCTGTTCCCTCGCTTGCTGAATCATGAGTCAGTGAAGGAGACCATTGCTCGGGGGGTGACGGAAGGGATGCTGGCCTACGTCGGGAAGAAAGGTGGCGGTCGGTACGAGCCGTTCATCTTCAAGAAGCCGATGACGCCTGCTGATGTGGAGATCAGCGATGACGTGTTCATCATCGTGGCTGAAGAGGCTGCGAAACACGTTGAGCCGCAGAAGCTAACAAGCGTGCATCTGTTCCCTGACTCGATCAGCCTTCAGCCTGGAGCGAAGATTCAGTTTTGCCTTGAAGGACGCGATCAGCACGGACGCTCGATGGCGGTCCCGTCGCCAATGTGGACGACCACGGGCGGCAAGATCGAAGGCAACGGCTCGTTCTCGGCTGGCGAGGCTGAAGGCGTCCACACCGTCGCCGTCACGTCTGGCGACCTGAAGGGCGAAGCGACAGTCATCGTTGCAAAGCAGAAGGTTGGCGGCGGCATCGGAGGAGGTGCTGGCGGAACCCCAACGGTGACCGAGAACGTCGCAGGCGTCCGTTGGACGGGTGACGTGCCTTCGACGAAGTGGATGACCTTCTACACGAAGGTGCTGGCGAAGTACGCGAAGGAGAAGGGGCTAACGCTCAAGGCCAGCTTCGAGCTTCAGCCCGACCAAGGGTTGACCAAGCAGCAGGTGGACGAGCTTCGAGCGTCGCTTCGTGAGCTTGGGTTGGACGACGACATCAGCGAAACATAGCAGGTCCGCGTTGTTGAGCGGCGAAACGCGAGGGAGGAAGCGTGAGGATCGCAAGACTCAGAATCAGGAACTTCCGATCAATCAAGGAGGCCGAGTTCTTCCCTGAGAAGCACAACGTGCTGCTCGGGCAGAACAACTCGGGAAAGACTGCGATCCTTGAAGCCCTCAATCTCGCGCTCAATCCTGAAGTTTCATTTCGTACCCGTGCCATAGACGAGAACGACTTTCATCAGCGCAAGTACTTCACGCCAGCACCTCCGATGGATGCTGACGCTACGGGAGGATCGTCATGCTCTCTCGACAGAGGGAGCAGTGGTGCAGAAGCCTTCCACGAATTGGATTCCTTGGCAAGTGCAACCAAGTTAGAGGGTAACGATACCACTTCAGAAGAGCGACCGTCGCACCCGACAATCCGCATCGAGGTCGTGCTGACAGATCTCGCCCCAGACGATGAAGATCGATTTCGAGATCATCTGGTGCCCTGGAATACAGTGCAACGATGTGTAGTCGAGTCAGCCGACGCAGGTGTTGATCCTTTCGACGGTGCACAAACCGCGATCCGCCTCTTCTTCGAGGGATGGTTTGACGAAGAGGAGGACGAATTCCGATACGACACGTACCTCCTCCCGCACGAGGGTCTGCATCGTGACGAGTGCGCGAAGGTTACGCGGGAGCAGAAGCGGCAGATCGGGTTCCTGATTTACCGCGACTTCCGCGCGCTGAGTCGTCCGATTACGCTTGACCCCGAGAACTTGTTCTCGCGCCTTCTGGCAAGTCAGGACGTGAAGCCTCGGCACTTCGAGAGGGTCCTTGACGCCATCGCTGATGCTATGGAACCGCTCAATAGCGATTCGCAGTTTGCTTCTGCTGTGAACGCTTACAAAGCGGAACTCGAACGTTTCCTCGCCCTCACGTCCTGTGACACAAGCAAATTGAGTTTCGACCTGATGGATCGCACTCGTAGGGAGCTACGGTCGAACGCGCAGCTTTACACATGGGATTGGCTCTCACTACCTATCCAGAAGATGGGGGCTGGAACACGAAGCCTCTCCCTGCTCGCGATGCTTACCCTGATCATGCGGAGACGCCAACGCGGCATTCTGGCATTGGAGGAACCTGAAACGTTTCTGTTTCCGCATGCGCAACGACGCGTTATCGATGAGTGTCTCAGCTTGGCTGATCAGACATTCATCACGACTCATTCGCCGTATGTCCTGGAGCGGGTACCAATCGACGGCATTGGCCGCATAGAGAGACAGGTTGATGGTGCACTGCGTTGGACGCGGTTGTCAAGCGACAGTGCGAAGGCGTGTAATTTCTTCTCGCGTCATCTTCGTTCGGTACACTGCGAGGCACTGGTTGGGTGTGGGGTAATCATCGTCGAGGGCGATTCCGACAGGTGGTGGCTTTCAGGTGTGAGCCAGTTGCTGAACCGAAAGGTCGCTTGCGCTCGTCAGCAGGAGGCGTTGGAGTTGCAGGGTATCGCCATAGTCAATGGGGAGGGGTATGGGGACGTTCTACCACTCGGAAACTTCTTTCATGGGGCAGGTCTTCGAGTCGTCGGCTTTATAGATCGTGTTGAAGACCCGTCATTTATGAGCAAGGTCCAAGCCGCGCCATACCCTTGCGTGTTTCACCGCTACGGCGGCCTAGAGCATCTACTCGCCTGCGAGCTATCAGAGGCGGTACTGCGGCAGTTCCTTACTCGCGCCCCACACGCACAGTCATTGCCCATGTCGGAGTCCGCCGTCGCTACCCTCTCAGCCGAACAACTCAGGGAGACCGTCAAGGTGAAGCTCCGAGAAAACAAGGGGGCGGCGTATATGCACCAGTGGCTGATTGGTGAATTGCGGGCGGAGGATGTTCCGCCCACACTCGCGAAGGCGGTTGACCTGTGCTCTCGAATTATCAGCAGTAGGGAGCCAATTGGAGCATGTACGATTTAGGAGGGGGCAATGCGATTCGAGCCGACTGACGAGCAGAGGCAGGTGCTTGACGCCGCCACCTCTGCTTTGATTACTGCGGGCCCAGGAACAGGCAAGACCAGGACTGCCATCGAGAAGGCCATTCTGCAATTGCAACAGATGTCGGAAACGTCGTTGGAGCAAGTGCTGTTTCTCTCCTTCTCGAATGCCGCAGTTCACCGACTTGCGGACGCGGCCAATGTTCATGTGCCGCGCAAGCGCAAGGGGCGACTACGGTTCATGACCTACCACGCGCTTGCTGCAGAGCTTCTCCGTCACTTCGGAAGATTCGTGGGGTTGCCCCCTCGAGTGAAGGTCATGGATCGTCTGGAGGAGATGCTCATCAGCTTGGAGGAAGGCTGGGCTAATGGAGAGGATCATGAGGAGCATCTGGCGCAGATCGCCAAGAAGCGAGGTCTGATTGCATTTTCGAAGCTCATCCCATTGGCCACCACGATGCTTCAGGATGGCAGGACACTGAGCCGCGTAGTCAGTCGTCGGTATCCCCTTATCATTGTTGACGAGTTCCAGGACACAAGCCAGCAGCAATGGGAACTACTGCAACGTGTGGGTGATGCCTCTCAGGTGCTAACGTTCGGTGATCCAAACCAGATCATCTATGGCTCGTTGCACGCGGCAACAGAGGCTCGGCTCGACCAATTCCGAAGATGGAAACATGCAGTCGACATCACGTTCTCTGCGGGCAACTTCCGATTCGGAAGCGCGGATATTCTGCTGCTTGCAGACTGCGTGTTGAAGGGGTTACCTTACACGTTCAAGCCGAAGAGTGGTGTGCAGAGGCTGCAGACGCGGCATCGCAATGAACTGCGATCTAAGCTCGCCATGCTGTGGATGAACATTCGAAAGCATGCGGGCGACGGTGCGACTATCGCCTTCTTGACACCGAACAACGCGATTGCGGACGAAGTGGCCACTGAACTGCGGAACCCACCCGCGTCGGCGCAAGTAGCGTTTCCTGTGTTCGCGCATATGACTCGCGACGAGGCGGCGCATGATTCAGTTCTGCTATGCGTATCAGCCCTTCGCGATCTCGCGAGGCATCAGGATGAGCACTCAGTAGCCCGCGCGGCAGTTGCATTGGAAGCGATGGACGGGCTTTGGAATACGCGGAAACATGTCTCTGCTGTTTCCGTTGCGCGGACTGCCAAACTACTTCAGAAGCAACTAACTCACGGTGGCAGGCTTGCAGATGTGATGCACTGCTCCTTGTCTGCTGGCGTGCTGAACGACGTGATACCGCAATTTGTGGAGGCGTTGGCTACGACCGCCGAATTCAAGGGCACGGCAAAGCGCATTCGCGCGCATGACAAGGTGAGTTGCGAGAAGGTGGTACCCGCAAGTCAGGGCATGCTATTCAATTCCCTTCGTGCGGCTCGACAACCCAAAGGGCTATATGGCGACAGCTTTGGTCAGGCGACGACTGTCGTCTTGAACTACCACAAAGCGAAGGGGCGGGAGTTCGACTATGTGGTCATCGTCGTTGATCCGAGGGGGGAGAGTTCAAAAACGCCGATTGAAGAGGCGAGGCGGTTGATGTATGTCTGCGTGACACGCGCCAAACGTTGGTTGGGGATACTCTATTTTGGACGGGACACTGGCCGCGTTCTACAGCCAGTGCTTTCCTAGCTTGCGACAGGTTCAGACGAATCTCGCGCGAGGCGTGCTGAGGGCTGGGCTTAGTCGAAGAGTTCATGCCGATGATCGTGCGGCAGTGAGCCTCTTGTCTTTGGAGTACTGCCACAGTGCTCGGTCCAGCGTCCGCACCTCCACCTTTCCCTCGTCAGCCAATGCTCGACAGAACTCGGTGTACTGCTGCCAGATCGGGGAGGTGTAGCAGTTGAGTGCCTCAATTCCAAGCAACTTCAAGGCGCGCGAGCAATGGAATCGTGCTGGCGTCGAATCGTAGGTTGAACTGCGTCATGTGGCGTCTCCCGTCGCCCACTCGTCGGGCAGCGTGCCCGCGTACTTGCGGTTGAAGTCGTTGAGGATGCGGCGGCTACGGACGATCTCGACGGCCTCCTCGCGGCTGGGGATACGCAGTGACCGACCAGCCTTGAAGCCGTCTGAGTTCCTCGCCCACCAATCCGCGTACGACAATGCCACAACCACAAGATCGCTCGTAACTGCCATTCCCTCGCCGCCGCGCAAGACACCGCGACCGCCGTCCTTATCCGCAGGGACAGTTTCGGTGATCTCCGCAAGCCAGTCGTGGCTCGATTCGTCTATGGCGAGCAGGACAGCATAGCCTAGCTCGATGATTGTGTACTTGTCACCCGCGATGACTCGATGCCCGTCGATGCGGAGGTAAAGACAGTCGTTCCCCATGCGAGCGAAGGTGACATGCATCACAAGATCGTACCTGAGGCTGATCATCGTGCTAGGCAGTGAGCAGCTACGCTCTCCGCGATTTGAACACCAACTTGGTCGCAGGTCTGGATCGGATCACCCTAACCTCCGACTCAAGCTCGCTGATTCGTGACCGAAGTTGGGCCTCGGTCTCTTTCTGCTGCTGCGTCCGCAGCTTCTCAGCCTCCGCGCGTAGTCCCTCTGGCGTAAGCAACATCAGGTTCAAGGCATCAAGCAAGCGTCCGAGCGCATCGATGTTGATCGATCTCGTGCCATGTACGAAGTCGTAGACCGTGCGGATGGGGACGCCTGCTCGCTCGGCCAGCCACGTCGCATTGATGGGGCTGCGCTTCAGCAACCGTCCTCGGTAGCCAGTCCCGCTCGACCAATCTTTCTCCAATCGTTCACGCACGACCTTCCGAATGTCCATGCGTACAAGGCTAGTGCGGGCGGCGACATCTCGCAAGAAATTCACCAGTCCACAGACACGCCATTCCTTCCTCGCCAGTCGGTTCCGACTGCTCTTTGACAAGTGAATAGGGCTGCTGCTGAACGGAAGCCTGCTGATGGTCAGCAGGCTGCAACTCCTCCTGAGAGAAAGGAACGAACATGAACGAAGAAACAAAGGGTCTGATCTGCCTGTGCTGGGACATGGAGAAGAAGAACATCGAGCGCTTCTGGCGGCGAGTGGTTGAGCGAGTGACGCGGGACTACCCCGTCGAATGGGTCAACGTACCGATGGATGAACTCGCGGCGAAGGGCGTCCAGTTCTTCGGCAAGCTGAGTACGACATGGAGCGAGATGTCGCCGTCGTCCCGACCGCCATTCGCCAAGACGCTGTACGAATGGAATCGCCATAAGGGCGGACTGAAGGTCGTCATCGCGGAGCTATTCATCCAACTGCCGTTCTCGGTCAATCAGAAGACCCTGGATGCGCTGACGCGGAAGTTCGATCCCATCTGCGACTACGGCGTCCACGTCGGCGGGTACTGGTCAAACGGCATCTCGCCGAGCGACTGGGGGAATGTAGGCGAGGGATGGAACGTCCTGCGATGGACGAAGCCGACCCTCTGAGCGACTTGATCCGAGCTATCTCAAACCACGCGGCTGCGCTGCTTCGTCAGCGCAGCCGCGTCTGTACAGAGAAGCATTACGTGACGCTGCGGGTTGCGACATCTCGCATGGATTTCACAAGGCCACAGTCGCGGCAGAATGAGTCCTTCACGTCGGTTCCGACTGCTCTTTGACAAGTAAATAGCTGAGACCGCCGCCAAGTTGAGTTGCTCGCCGAGTGTCGGCGAGCGCGGGTTTCTCGTCCCGAGCAACGAGCGTCTTTGTGAGAAAGGTTACTAGTGCAGATCGAAATGAATCTGATGAGTTATGTGCAGATGTTGCGGACAGCGATCCAGGAATGTCCGACGAACACCGTGGGTTTGGAAGGATTAGCGAGGGCGGAATACTGCTGCTTCGAGGAGTTCGTCCTCGAACATGGTCAGCCATTCACGCTCATCGAGCCACCGAAAGGGCTACGGCGAGGGAGGATGGGGGAGTGCTTCAGCAACACTTGGGAGTATGTCGGGGCAAAGAAGGGGACGACCTACGTCGAAGGCATTGGCGCGATGGATGGCCTCACATTCGTCCATGCATGGGCGGTAGATCGAAGCGGACGGGTCATCGACCCGACATGGAAGTACCACCCGAAGATTGAATACTTCGGCATCCCATTTGAATGGCGTTTCGTGAACAGATCGATGTCTGACTCACAACAGTTTGGTCTCCTGTACGCCTTTGAATCTCGAATCCTGAAGGGGGACTGGCGGTACGTTCGGGCCAAGGGATTCGGGCGGCGGGGCATCACTAGCGAGCAGACGGATCGGCTGGTGACGGCTTGAGCCGTGCCTGTGAGCCAGGTCGGCGGGAGTTGGTTCGACTCAAGCACCCGAGCGGCGTCTTCGTATTCGCAACGCTCTTCGCCGTCCGAGGCGACTGGGCTTACGTGAAGCCGAACGCGCATAAGCGGATCGAGCGTGTTCCGTTGAATCTCGTGCGTCCAGTGAGGGGACGCAGTTACGGAATCAAATAGTCAATCCCGTCCCTCGCAGGTGGCAACGCCTGCGAGGGACGTTTCTTGAAAGGATACTCATGCGCAAGAACAAGAATGAGCGTGGGCCTCTGACGCCCAAGAAGAAGCAGAAGACGTTGTTCGTACTCGACGGGAATGCCAAGACACTCCCGCCGCACGTTGCGGATGACCTGGGCTTCATCGTGGACCTCGCTGGCGCGGACGAAGCCTCCAAGCTGGGCCGCCTCGAAGGCGACTGGGGCTACTACGTCTCGCGTCACGGTTTCGGCTTGGTGCATTGCAAGGTGCATCGGGATTTACGGTCGGTCGAGGATGCGAAGAAGGACACCCACTTCAAGATGCGCATCATCACCTCGGCTCAAGTCATGCTGAACATGCAAGGGGTTGCCGAGGAGGCGCTTGAGATGGCGGCGATGGTTCGACTGCAGCAGTCATAGGCCGAGCAACCACGAGGGCGGTACGATCATTGTACCGCCGTCGTTGGGCGGGGGAGTCCGCGTCATGGCGAAGGCAGATACCAGCCCCTTCTACAAACCGTCCAAGAATCGCGGTGTCGTGCCGTGCGAGCAATGGGCCTACTTCGTTGTCCATGAGTTGAAGGGATGCACGGTGCGGCTGCTGGGGCCGCCCGTACGCTCGCCTGGGGGCAGGTACGCCATCCATTGCATCGACCGCAGCGACGGCAAAGTGAAGGTGCTGGAGGGGCCACACGATCTGTTCGTGCAGTTTGGGGTTTATGCGCAGCACACAGGGCGCAATCCCAGTGGCCCCGATGCACCCGACTTCCGCATCGCACTGACTGTCAGACCGTTCTGCTACTTCGTCACGCCCATGAATGTGAAAACCCTGACGTATCAGGAGCAGTTGGACATGACTTCGCACGCGCTCAACCTGGGCAAGCTCTACAAGACGGGCGCGGACCTTCACATTGTGGAGGTTGCCGCTCGATTGGGCGTCTGGCCGAAGCCAGTCTGGCCAACGAAGTTCCAGGAGAAAGCCAACGCTTCTGATCCCGAACGACTCGCAGCCGAGGGGGTGGTCATTCGCTTTCCCTCGGAGTCCGATTGTCGCTGACGGCGCGACGGCTCTGGCAAGAATCGATGCAGCGTGATTTCTTCTCTCCAATTTATCTGCGTTTCTCGCTTATAGCCCTGGCGAATGGTCGCCGCGCGAAAGGCAGCTATGCGTGAGGCGTTTGAACGAGACGGCAAGGGGCAACCGTACCGAACGATCAACAACGTTCGGATAACGCTGGTCGAGCGGATGGACGGATGGGCTGGCCCAAGTGTCCGCTACTATTTGCGCATCCAGGCTCACCGTTCTCCAGAGCAGGGCGGCGGTTTGAACATGGGCGCGGAACTTCCCTTGCGAGACGCTCATGAGTCACTGGCGATGATTGGCGCGATGTGCGAGTTGGTCGCGCTGACCGCCCGTTGTGACCAAAGCGCGTAGGGGATACTGCTCCAACGTGAGGGGATACTTGACGTGACCGCCCGTGTATCCCTTCGGCTGGTATCCCTTTGGGAGGTGAAATGGGAGGTCGGGGGATACAAAACCGCGTTATTGAGCGAAAATCGAGAGTCGAAGACCTTGCCAACGTGAATGTCGAGGGTTCGACCCCCTTCACCCGCTTTCACAAACCCTTGCAAATCAACGATTTGCAAGGGTTTTCCTTTGCGCCTGATTCGCCCCGAACTTCTCGTACCTGATCCTGTACCTGATTTTGGAGGCAAAACGGCAGTCCGTACCCAATGGCTTATTCACGTTTCATTGGGCACGGCCTATCAATCCGACCAGCCCGAACAAAGGGCGACTTCGGACGCCTGGCCGAGAACTCCCAACTCACCTGGCACGCCCCTCACAAATGCTGGAAGAAGTGCCGCGCCGGCAAACCTACTACCTCTGTGTCGGCAAGCGCCAGCGGAAGTACGACGCCAAGCGACGCCAAGCGCCGCCAAATCGTGCTCGGCGAATGGCGCGACATCGAATTTGGCCTGAACAAGGCCAGACCCCGCCGCGAGCATGGGGGCAGCAAACCCTGCTTACTGGCGATTGTCCCGGGCGGAATCGTCGCGGGCTTCGGGAAACCTTGACCTCGTGAAATCCATCCCCTAATCTACCCGCCTCCCGGATCGTGCAATTTTGCACGATCTGGACAGGTGGAGCTGAGCGCATGTCCAACCAGGACCATGGCAATCCGGGCCGATTCATCGGCCTGGAGATGGAAACGGGCATGGGCTTCCGAGTTGGTTACTGGCTGAACAAACGATACGACTGGTCGCCCTGGGGCGTCCACAAGGAGCGGCGATGACCTCTCCTCGTGACGAGCAGGATTCCTCCGGTCGAAAACCGGGCGGCGCCCCGGATCTGGGAAACTGGTACGCCCTGAGCGCCGTGGGAATCGAGTTCATCGTCGCCATCCTGGGCCTGGGCGCCGTGGGATGGTGGCTGGACGGATGGCTCGGCAGTGATCCGTGGTTGCTGGTGGTCGGCATCTGTGTCGGATTCGGCGTTGGTTTGTGGATGTTGCTGCGGGCCTCGAAGCGCTTCTTTCGCGACTGAAACCGCGAGGCCAAAAAGAAAAGCCTTTTTACGACAGATGCAGACACTCGCCACAACCGCGCCCGATCCCGACGCGCCGATCGCCCGACGGCTGGTGCGGCAGATGGCGCTTGCCCTGGCGGGAACCACCGGGGTGTTGTGCATCCTGTTGGTGCTGGCCGACCACGCCGCGTGGTGGCGCGGGTTGACCGCCGCCGCCCTTGCGAGCGTGCTGTCCGCCGCCGCGACGCTGCCCCCGTTGATCTGGGGCGCCCGCCGGCCCACGAATCAGCGCGTCGCCGCGTTTTTCGGCGCCATGGGATTGCGCGCCGTGATCAGTCTCGGGGCGTGCCTGTTCGCGATTGGCGCCGGCGGGTATCCTGCGGCGCCGACGCTCCTGCTCATGATCGTCTATTACTTCGCGATCCTCGCCGTCGAAACCCATTTCGCGGCCCGGTCGCTCTGGAACGCTGGGAACTGAGACACAATGATTTTCCCCAACGTCGAATCATTCGCCATGAACCTCGCCGCCGCCAGCCCCCTGACGCATGTGATCGATCATCCGATCATCACCAACGACAGCGGCTGGTATCTCCTCACCAATCACATGGTGATGATGTCGCTGGCGGCGCTGCTGATGCTGATCATCTTCCCGCTGATCACACGCCCCTATCGCGATGGAGAACATGTGCCCACCGGCACGCGCAATTTCTTCGAAGCGATCATGATGTTCATCCGCAACGACGTGGCCAAGCCCGTGCTTGGCGATGAGACGGATCGATTCATCCCCTACCTGTGGACGCTGTTCTTCTTCATCCTGTTCAACAATCTTCTCGGTCTGCTGCCGCTCGAACCGATCACCGGACCGCTGGTGCGGATGGTCAGCGGCAACCCGCACGCCCACGCCATCTACGGCACGGCGACGGCCAACATCTATGTCACCGGCACGCTGGCGTTCGTCGCGTGGGTGGTGATCCAGCTCGCCGGCATCCGGGCAAACGGATTGAAGGAATACTCGAAGCATTTTCTCGGCGGCGCGCCCCTGTATATGGCGCCGATCATGGTGATCGTCGAGATCATGGGCATGATCGTAAAGCCCGTGGCGCTGGCGATTCGACTTTTCGCCAACATGACCGCAGGCCATATCCTGGTCGCCGTGCTGACGGGCTTCACCACGACCGCCGCCGCGCTCGGACTTGGCGCGCTCATCGGCATCGGCATTCCCGTGGTGCTCGGGGCCACCGCCATCATGCTGCTCGAAGTGTTCGTCGCGTTTCTCCAGGCGTATATCTTCACGTTCCTGACCGCCCTGTTCATCGGGCAGCTCGTCGTGCATGAACACGAGCACCATGCCGAGGAAGGCGGGCATCACGACGAAGCCCACGAATCCCTGGGCGGCGGCGACCTGACGGATTACGACGAACTTCCCCAGGCGGCACGCAGCGCCGGATCGCACATGGCCGGTTGAATCCGGCCGGATGAAACACTACGACGCGGCAGTGAGGGCCGGTGTCACTTAGGGCCTGGATCCCGGTAGTGGGCAAATTCGCTTCTCCTCGCGGAGCAGGTGGTGGCTTGGCCTGATTTCAAGCCAAACTGATATAGGAGGTCTTCTCATGAAGAAGATCGCATTGTTCGTTTTGTTGGCGCTGGTGCTCCTGCCGGCGGTTCCCGCCTTGGCGCAGGAAACGTCGGTGGCCACCGAAGGCGCTTCGTTCGGTCTGCCGCCCGGCGGCGGCACCAAGGCGCTGGGCGTCGCCATCGGTCTGGGCCTGATCATCATCGGCGCGGGCAAGGGCATTGGCGCCATCGGCAGCCACGCGGTCGACGCGATCGCGCGTCAGCCCGAAGCTGGCGGCCGAATCTTCACCTCGATGATCATCAGCGCCGCCCTCATCGAAGGCGTCACGCTGTTCGCGATCGTCGTCGCCTTCCTGGCACTGGGCGCGAGCGGTTCGTAACCCGTAAGAAAAAAACCGCCTGCCCGCGGGCCAACGCTCGCGGGCAGGCTTGCCCGGTGGACTCGGGCACGATTTTGGAGACAACGGCATGATCCCGACGCGTGGTTCTGTGGCAATTCTGGGAATGGCAATGGCTTTGTGGATGGCGCCAACCGTGATGGCGGCGCCCGCGCCCTCGATCGTGGTGCTGGCCGCGGCGTCGGCGACGGAGAGCGAGGACCACCACGAACCGGCCCTGATCAGCGGCCTGGATGCGGGACTCATCCCCGCGCTCACGACCCTGCTTATTTTCGTCTGCCTGCTCATTGTGCTCGGCAAGTTCGCCTGGGGGCCTATCGTCTCCGGGCTGAAGGCGCGCGAGGATAAGATTCGACAGGACATCGCCGACGCCGAGGCGGCCAGCGCCCGAGCGCAGGCGACCTTGAACGAATACAACGCCAAACTCGCCGAGGCGGAAACGCGCGTGCGGGAAATGCTCTCCAAGGCGGCGGCCGACGGGGAAAAACTCGCGACGGCGATCCGAATGCAGGGACAGCAGGAAGCCGAGGAAACCCGGGAACGCGCGATGCGCGATATCGATGCCGCCAGGGAAGGGGCGATCAACGAAATCTATGAACAGGCCGCCACCCTCGCGACCAACGTCGCGGAAAAAATCCTGCGCCGAAACCTCAATGCGGAAGACCAGAAAGACCTGGTGAATCGCAGTCTCGAACAGTTGCAGACGATGGGGAAATAACAGAGGAATTTTCGATTCGCGATTCGCGATTCGCGATCGCCGGCAACCCGTCACTGGAACCCGGCAACCGCCGGATCGTCAGGATTCAACTGGATCGGTAATCAGAGCCATGTCCACAACCACCCACTCCCCCACCGCCATTGCCTACGCACGATCACTGCTGGAGCTTGCCCATGAGCAAGGCCAGGCCGAGGCGATCGGAAGCGAACTGGAGGTTTTGGCGCAGGTGCTGGAGCAAAACCCGGCGTTCACGGCATTTCTCTCCAACCCGGCCATCAGCGGCGGAGAGCGCGCGGGACTGGTCGACCGCGTCTTCCGCGGCCAGGCGTCACCGCTGCTGTTCAACTTCCTGAACATCGTGAACAACCACGGTCGGCTGGACATGCTGGGGAACATCATCGACGCCTATGACG
>CAYUNS010000007.1:0-672 GCA_964446155.1 uncultured Tepidisphaeraceae bacterium
CCGCGCTCGGCGGCGCGGGCGGCGGCGCTGTACTATGCCGGCGTTTTCGAAGGCGATGAACTCGAACGCGGGCTGAAATACCTGATGGGATTCCTTCCCGCCCAGGAAGGGCAGCGGCGCGGCGGATCGAGCCACTATTATTACGGCCATTACTACGCCGCCCAGGCGATGTTCCTCGCCGGGGGGGAGTACTGGGCGAAATGGTATCCCGCGATTCGGGAGGAGCTTCTCGCCAAGCAAACCCCGTCGGGAAGCTGGACCGGTGAGGTCAGCGAGGAATATGCGACGGCGTCGGCATTGATCATTCTGCAAATGCCCAATCGCTACCTTCCTGTTTTCAGTGGCAAGGGTCCGGGAAGCTGAAACATCCTTCCATGGAAAAGATCGTTCGGAGGACGGCAATCGGATGATGCGATTTCGGACAGTTCATCGTTGGATGTTCCTGGCGGCATTGTGCCTGTCCGGTCTCTCGCATGCGCAGGAGAACTGGACGCTCACCACGAGTGATTTTCAGACGCGGCGCGTTGTTCCGCGATCGATCGATGCGGACGGCATTGTCGTCGAGCAATCCCCCAACCGCACCGCGGCCCGGATTCAACTGGAGGATTTTCTCCAGCTCGACCGCGCGGCCGTCGCGCCACCTAAGCAGCCGGGGCATAGACCGCCTCCTTG
>CAYUNS010000007.1:682-25020 GCA_964446155.1 uncultured Tepidisphaeraceae bacterium
GCGGCCGTCGCGCCTGCCACCGATCAGCCGACGCTGTTTCTGTACCTGCTCAATGGCGATCGTCTCGCCGGACACCCTGTGGGGATCGAAGGGGAAACGCTCGCGTGGGGCAGTTCGATCGGTGAGATCGGGCTGTCGCTTCGGCAGTTGCGCGCCGTCACCCGCGAGGGGCATTCCGCCGGGAGCGAGGTCGAGGCGGAGGAGGACATTATCACGCTGACGAATGGCGATCGCGTTCGCGGCATCATCAGCGGCGTCGATACGGATCGCATCACCCTTGATGTGCAGGGACATTCCACCGAAGTTCCCATGAACGCCGTCGCCGCGATCCACTTCGCGGCGCTTCAGCGGCCCAAGCCCTCGACGGAACGCACCTTTCGCATTCAATTGCGCGATGGATCGTCGATCACCTCGCCGTCGCTGTCGCTTGCGTCGGATCGGCTTCGTATCGAGCTTGCGGGAGAGGATCGCCGCATCGCCCTGGAGCGTGTGGATGCGATTGAGCAGGTCAACGGACCGGTGAGCTGGCTCAGTTCGCACCGGCCGATTGAATCGGCGCAGACACCCTTCCTCGACATGGCCTGGCCGGCGCAGTTCGACCGCAGCGTGAGCGGCGATCCGATCCGCTTCGGCGCGCGCGTGTTCACGCGCGGCATCGGCGTCCATGCGAGGTCGCGACTGGTCTATGAGCTGGACGGAACCCACCGATCCTTCCGGACGCAATATGCGATCGACGGCGATCGGCCGTTCGCGGATGTCACCGTAAGGATCAGGGTGGGGGACAAGCTGGTCCACGAGCAGACGCATGTGAAGGCCGGCACGCTTTCACCGGTGATCCGGGTGGATTGTGACAACGCTCCAACGCTGACGCTCGAGGTCGATTACGGCGACAACTACGATGTGCAGGATCGCTTCAACTGGATCGAGCCGGCGCTGTTGAGGGAATGAAGCCCGGAAGGGCGCAACAAAAAGAGACCGGTGTTCGCCGTCACACCGGTCTCCAATTCAGGCTGCCCGACCATCAGGTCGGAGACCCACAGCCCATTAAGTTATCGACCGCTTCCATTTGTCGCGTGAATTTAATTTCAGAATTTTGACGAATCTCCCTATAATCCCCCGCACATGAGTACTGATCGACGCATCGCCAAGCTGGCACTGGAAGATGGAGCCTTGTTCACCGGCCGCGCCTTCGGCGCGAGGGGAACGTCCGAAGGAGAGGTTGTCTTCAACACCTCCATGACCGGATACCAGGAAATTCTCACCGACGCCTCCTACAAGGGGCAGATCGTCACGATGACCTACCCGCTGATTGGCAACTACGGCATCAACCGACAGGATGTCGAGAGCCGCCGGCCGCATGTCGCGGGGTTTATTGTCAGGGAATTGCCGCCGGTTCATTCCAACTATCGCGCGGATACGAGCCTCGAACGGTATCTCACGGAGAACGACATCATCGGCATCGAGGGGATCGACACCCGCGCCCTTACCCGCAAGCTCCGTACGACGGGGGCGATGCGCGGCGTGCTGTCCACGGAGATTCTTGATGACGACCAGCTTATCGAGCGCGCCCGACAGTCCGCCCCGATGGCTGGCGCGGACTGGGTCAAGGCGGTGAAGCCCGACGCTCCCTATGACTGGGATCAGGATCAGGGCGACTGGGCGCAGGGCAAGGTCGAGCGCGGCGACGGGCTGCATGTCGTCGCCCTCGATTGCGGCGCCAAGCACAATATCCTCCGCCATCTCACCCAGCGCGGGGTCAAGGTGACGGTCGTTCCTCCCGACACTTCCGCGGAAGCCCTGATGAAATACAATCCCGATGGTTTGTTCATCAGCAACGGTCCGGGAGACCCGGCCGCGCTGGATTATGCGGTCGGCGCGATCAAAAACATGCTCAAACAATCCGTCCCGATGTTCGGCATATGCCTCGGTCATCAACTGCTCGGCCTGGCGATCGGCGCCGAGACGTACAAGCTGAAATTCGGGCATCGCGGAGGCAATCAGCCGGTGAAAAACCTCGATACCGGCCGGGTCGAAATCACCAGTCAGAACCATGGTTTCGCCGTCAACCGGGAAAGCCTCGAGCGTGCCGGAGGCGTGGTGACCCATCTCAATCTCAACGACAACACGGTCGAGGGCTTTCGTCACGGGAGCCTGCCCGTCTTCAGCGTGCAGTATCATCCCGAAGCCAGCCCCGGCCCGCATGACGCGTCGTATCTGTTCGACGCCTTTGTCGAAATGATGAAGAACAAGAAAGCCCCTACGGGCAAGCGCCTCGCGGAATTGCAATCGCTGCGCGATTAGGCGGCGCGCCCCAAAATAATTCGTGAGGGAGATCCCCGTTTCACGGGGGAGCGATCCGCGCCTATGATTTGGGTGCTGAGGCAGGGCGATGAACAGGAGGCCGCGCCGTGTTGACGATGTGCCGTTCACGAGGAGTTCGCATCATGATGATGATGAGTTTCGCGGCGTTGAGTTGTAGCCGGCCGGTGCATGCCGTGGAGGATTTGCCGGCCCCCGCGGTCGATCTGCCCGCCGCCGAAGAAGGCGAGACGCGCACCGCGATTCTCGCCGGCGGATGTTTCTGGTGCGTGGCGGTTGTCTTCGAGCAACTCGACGGCGTTCAGAAAGTCATCTCCGGGTATGCCGGTGGCACCGAGGAAACCGCGAATTACGAGAAGGTCTGCGAAGGCACGACCGATCACGCTGAAGTTGTGCGCATCATCTACGATCCATCCAGGATCACGTTCGGACAACTGCTTCGCGTCTTCTTCACGACCCACGATCCCACCACGCTCAATCGGCAGGGACCGGATCAAGGCCGGCAATATCGCTCGGCGATCTTTTACGAAAACGACGACCAGAAGCGCGTCGCCGAGGCCTATATTCAACAACTCACCGAAGCCGAGGTGTTCGATCAACCGATCGTCACGCAGCTCGAACCCTTTACGGGCTTCTATCCGGCCGAGCAATATCACCAGGATTTCGCCACCCGGAATCCAGGCAACCCCTACATACGGCAATGGGCGCTTCCCAAGGTCGAAAAGGTGAAGAAAAAATTCCCCGACCAGGTGAAGGAATAAGCCTGACCGGTCGTCCATCATCGCCTCGTCTTCCAGTCCCCTTTTCATTCTCCATGGAATCCGATCGTGAATGCTGAACAAGTGCGAGCGTTGCTGCAATCCGTTCGAGCCGGCGAAACGTCGATCGACGACGCGGCCGACCGGCTCAGGGCGCTGCCGTTCGAGCGGCTTGCCTTTGCAACGCTCGATCACCATCGCGCCCTGCGCTGCGGGCATCCCGAGGTGATTTTCTGCCAGGGGAAGACCGTCGAGCAGGTCGTCGAGATCGCCGCTCGCCTGGCCGAGCAGTCCGACACCGTGCTTGCGACGCGCGCGTCGGTCGATCAACTCGAGGCGCTGCGGGCGAGATTCCCCATGATCCAGATCAACGCCGCGGGGCGCGTCGCGCTGATCGGGGAAACCGACGAGCGACCGGTGGAGGAAGATGCACCGCATGTTGCGTTGCTGTCGGCCGGGACGAGCGACCTGCCGGTCGTCGAGGAAGCCGCCATGACCCTGCGCTCGATGCGCGTGCCGGTGCGGAGGCTGAACGATGTCGGCGTGAGCGGGCTGCATCGGCTGCTCGCGCAGCTCGATGTGTTGCAGGGCGCGTGCGCGGTGATTGTGGTCGCGGGAATGGAAGGGGCTTTGCCGAGCGTCGTGGGAGGGCTGGTCGATTGCCCGGTGTATGCGGTCCCGACCCGCGTGGGATATGGCGCGAGCTTCGACGGTCTGGCGGCGTTGTTGGGGATGTTGAACAGTTGCGCGTCGAGCGTGAGCGTGGTGAACATCGACAACGGCTTCGGCGCGGCGTTTTCGGCGGGGCTGGTGCATCGGCAGGTCGTGAAGGCGCGCGGGAGTCGTTGAATGTCTGAGAAACCGACCATTCCGCCGGCGTTGCCGCCGCGTCCAAAGGAAGGGCACAAGGGCCTTTTCGGTCGGGTGCTGGTGGTGGGGGGCAACGACGAGATGATCGGCGCGCCGGCGTTCGCCGGCACGGCCGCGCTGCGCGCCGGCGCGGGGCTGGTGCAACTCGCCACGCCGCGGTCAATTCTCTCCGCCGTGTTGTCGGTCGCGCCCGAATGCATCGGTTTGGCGCTCGATCAATCGACGGGATCGGCCGCGCTCCGCGCCGCCGCCGCGTCGGCGGATGCAATCGTGATCGGACCGGGGCTGGGAAAATCACGGGACGCGAAAGGCTGGCTGGACTGCCTGATTCGTCTCAAAAAGCCGATGGTGATCGACGCCGACGGATTGAATCTGCTCAGCGACCGAAAGCGCTGGCCGACGGCGTTCGCGGCGTCGGCGGTTCTCACGCCCCATCCCGGCGAGATGAAACGGCTTGGGAAGCTGTTGGGAGCCACGAACGTTCCCGAGGACGATGCCGGCCGCGCCGCGCTGGCGCGCCGGGCGGCGAGGGCGTTCCGGCAGGTTGTTGTCCTGAAGGGATACCGCACCGTCATCGTGGACGGGTCGCATCTGCACGTCAATCACACTGGGGACAGCAGCCTTTCCAAGGCGGGTTCAGGCGATGTGCTCTGCGGCATCCTCGCGACGTTTCTCGCGCAGGGGATGAGCCGGTTCGACGCGGCCTGCGCGGCGGTTTACATCCACGGTCGATCGGGGGAGATCGCCGGGCGGCGATTCGGAATGCGATCGGTGCTGGCGCGCGATGTCTGCGACGCGATTCCTTCCGCGCTGCGGGAGTATGAGGGGGATGTGCGGTGTTGAAGCGTACTTCACTGAAGTAAGTACGCCTACTGTCCTCGCTGGAGGGCGGTGTAACCCAGGTATCCGATCACGCTCACCGCGACGAGCGCGGCGATGGACAGGAAGATCGCCACCGCCAGCATCGTCGTGAAGCGATTGCCCTGGCGTTGCATGATCCGTTCCAACTCGCCGTCGCGTTTGTTGATGTTGTCGCGCATCTGCTCGAGCACCTGCGCGCTGGTGTGCGAGTTGCGGCTGACCGTCTGCATGGCCGATCCGACATTGTGAAGGTTTTCCGAGATCGATTGCTCGTGCTGATTGAGTCGGTTGAACTGCTCCTTCATGTCGTCGAGGGATTTGTTCTGCTCATCGTCGGCCTGGCTGATGCGCTCGAGGATGTCGGCCAGCGCCTGCTGCTGGGAGTGCTGGTGCTCAAGCTGCTGATGAATCGCCTTGAGGGTTTCGCTTTGCACGCGGTTGCTCTCGGGAATGCCCTGGAGCGCCTGCGGCAGGTGCGAAAGGTAGGAGAGCAATTCGTTCTGCCGGTGCGACTGCTGTTCGAGGTTGTCCTTGATCGTCCCCATCAGGTCAGTGAGGGTGTCGAAGCCGTCCTGAAGATTCTGAATGGCGGCGTCGCGCCTGGCCCAGGGACGGAGGAACGTGCCGCGGGTTTCGATGGCGCCGTCATTGCCGGTGGGATCGACGAGCGGCAGATCCTCTTGCCTGCGGGGTTTGAACCAGCGACCAATGCGGGAGATCAGGTTGGTTTCATTCATCTGGGCCATCCATGTTGGACAGGCGGATGGGGGCGGCGATGGGAACTGGAGCACAAGCGCGGCCGCTGCCCGGCACCCTCCTGTGGGTTTGACAGTGGTTTTAGGCAAATCTACCATCCGCGCCGAATGGGTCAACGCTCCACACCGCTTCTCATGATTTTTATATGCGCTTTTGCGTGCCTGCTCGCCGCTGGATGTGAGCGTGATCCCTCGCCGACGCCCGCGTCGCCGGCTTCGGGCGATGCGGTTTTCCCGCGGGTGGCGTCGCTGGTTCCGGCGGCGACGGACCTGCTCATCGGCATGGGGGCGTCGGATCACCTCGTCGCGGTGAGCAATTATGATGTCGATCGCCCCGAAATCGCCGGTCTGCCGCGCGTGGGAGACTATCAGAACATCGACTGGGAGCGGATTCATCGCCTGCGGCCACGGATTCTCATCATCTTTCAATCTCCCGATCGCGTGCCGGCGGGCATGAAGCAGCGCGCCGATGCCCTGGAGATGCAACTGGTCAACGTGCGCACCGAAACGCTGGAGGATATTTTCCGCGAGATGGAGCGTCTCGGGCGGCTGATCCACGAAGACACGAAGGCGGCGCGTGCGGCCGAGGAACTGCGGGCGCGTCTCGATGCGGTGAGGCGCCGCGTCGCGGGGCGCCCCGTCGTGCGGACGCTGATCGCGCTGGATCAGAACGGCCAGGGGGTTGCCGGCGGGCGAAATTTCCTGAACGATCTGCTTGTCATTGCCGGCGGGGAGAACGTGATCGAGCGTCCGGGCTGGCCAATGATCGATCGGGAGGCGATTCGTTCGCTGAAGCCCGATGCCGTGCTGCATCTGCTCACCGCCGCGCCGCCGCATGTGGCCACCGAGGCGCGACGGGTGTGGGAGGACATGCCCGATCTGCCGGCCGTGCGGAACGATCGAATTCATCTCATCAACGAGTGGTATACGCAATTGTCCGGGTATCATGTCGCGGAGCTGGCCGAGCGGTTCGCCGATGCGCTGCATCCGGAAACGACGGACACCGTGCCGACCGACGACGCCGATCGACACCCTTTGCGACAGGATCACCCGTGAAGCGATGGAGCGCAACCCAATTGCTACTGACCATCGCCATCTGCGCCTCGCTCTGGTGTATTGTGGCGGGGGCGTGCCTGATGGTGGGATCCTCGGGAAACGGATGGCCCGATCGAATGCAGTTCGAGGTGCGCTATCCCCGCGTGCTGCTCGCGTCGTTGATCGGCGCGGCGCTGGCCGTGTCGGGAACCGTCTACCAGGCGATTCTACGCAATCCGTTGGCGGACCCGTATCTCCTGGGCGTGAGCAGCGGCGCGGCGCTGGCGTCCTATGTGTGGAAACTGCCGCTGGCGGCGACGATCCTGGGGCTGGTCGGATGGACGCAAAGCGTCTTCAGCCAGCAGGCCTTCGCGTTCACCGGCGCGCTGATCTCGGTGGCGATCGTTTTCGCGCTGTCCAGCCGGCGCGGAAGGCTTGAGCCTTTGACACTGCTGCTGGTGGGCGTGATCGTCAACGTGGTGAACGCCGCGCTGTTCCTGCTGATCAACGAGTTGGTTCGCGATCAAAGCCAGCAGGCCGCTTTCCTGGTTGGCGGGATCGGATCACCGAGCCGGCAGGAGCAATGGCTGGCGGCCGTCGCGGCGGCGGGAGGGTGGATCGTGCTGCTGCTGATCAGCGGGCAGTTGAACGTCGCCATGCTCAGCGAAGCCGAGGCGGTGTCGCTGGGGGTGAGGATTCATCTGCTCCGCTGGGCCGGTCTGGTGACGGCGTCGCTCATGACGGCGTCGGCGGTCGCGATCAGCGGTCCGATCGGATTTGTCGGCTTGATCTGCCCGCATTTTTCGCGTCTGCTGGTGGGGAACGATCAGCGTCGGCTGATGGTCGTCGCGACGGCCGCCGGCGCGATGTTGCTCTCGCTGGCCGATGCGCTGTCGCGGATGCTGTCGCAGCGCGATCTCGCGGGGCATGTGCTGCCGGTCGGCATCATCACGGCGTTGATGGGCGGACCGTTTTTCCTGCTGTTGCTGCTGCGCGCCCGCCGCGCGGGCGCGACACCGACCGAATAAAGGAAGGGACCGCGATCCCATGTCCACGCTGCTCACTGTTTCATCCGTCACATTCGCCTATGAAGATCATGTCGTGCTGCGCGATGTGTCGTTCACGCTCAAGGCGGGGGAGGTCGTTGCGCTGATCGGCCCGAACGGCAGCGGCAAGAGCACGCTGATCAAGACCCTGTTTGGACAGTTGCGAGGCGGGGGAAAGATTCTGTGGGACGACGAGGAACTGCACGGATGGAACCGCCGCGTGCTGGCGAGGCAACTGGCGTACCTGCCGCAGTCGCCGGCGCATGAACCCGATCAGCGCGTGCTGGAGGTGTTGCGGCTGGGACGCGCGCCGTACTGGCGCGCATTCGGGATCGAATCGCAGGCGGATGTCACGGCGGTGCGGGAGATCGTCGCGCTGCTCGATTTGGAGGAACTGATCGATCGGCCGATGGATGCGCTGTCCGGCGGGCAACGCCAGCGGGTATTCCTCGGGCGATGCCTTGTGCAGCAGCCCAGGGCGCTGCTGCTTGACGAGCCGGGCACGTTTCTGGATCTTCGCCACCAGGTCGATCTCGGATCGATCGTTCGTCGGCTGGCGCGGGAGCAGGGGATCGGCACGCTGATGGCGTCGCACGACCTGAATCTCTCCGCGCAGTTCGCCGATCGGATGATTCTTCTCCATAACGGGACCGTCGCCGCCGCCGGGCCTCCGGCTGAAGTGCTGAAATCGGATTTGCTGTCCAAGGTGTATGGCGTCGCGATGGAAACCGCCGTGCTTGCGGACGGCCGCACGTTCGTCGTCCCCTCCGTGAAGCGCGACTGATTTCCGCGTGGCCGCATTCCATGCGGAGAATCACAGGCGGTTCAAGCCAGAAAAAAACGCCGGACTGGACGACCGTGAAGTCGCCAGTCCGGCGGTTGGATTGTTTTCGAGCCTGACTTCGGTTTTATCGATCAGGCACGGCGCGATCGGCGGAAGCGGCGGATCACGAACGCTCCGGCCAGCGTGCCCAGCGCGGGAATGATCGCGGTGGGAAGCGGGATCACCGTCGCGGTGACTTCAACAACCAGGTCGTTGAAATCGAAGTCGGTCGGATCGCCCTGGTTGAGGTCTTCCCAGAAGAGCAGCCAGGTCTTGTCGCCATTGAGACCGGTGATTTCATAGGTGACCAGATGATTCAGGCCGTCCACATTGTCGCCGTCGAGCGACGACTGCGGGCCGTTCTGTCCGCTGCGACCGAAGCGGAAGTCTCCCGTCAGGTTGACGTTCGACACTTCACCGGTGACGGCATAGCCCGAGCCACTGACGGAGAACAGTTCCTGGAACGCACCGCCGGACTCTCCCTCGAAGACGCCGAAGGACTGGTTGAACGCGGCGAAGCGACCGACCGCCTTGGCGCTGAACACGGTGAGCGGGTCGCTGCTCCACACCTGGTCGTCGGCATCGCCGGCCGAGCCGCTGAGCACGTTGAGAACACCGCCCACGCCAAAATCATCGACGCGCGTCGCGGTAATCACCCCATTCTCAAAGTTGTCGCCGTTGGCGGTGAATCCACCGCCGTAGAGCGTGTTGAAAATATCCAGGTGTGTCGGTTCACTGGCGACGAACGAGGGACCGATTCCCGTCGTGGCCGCTGGAGCGGACGACACACCCAATGCCAGCACCGCAGTCGTGGCCAGGCCAGCTAATCTTCGGCGCGTAATGGAAAACATAACAAACTCCTTCACTGAAGAACGCTCACTGAGCGCCCGAATAACAATCATCGGGAACCAGTGCGAGTTGGCATTATAAACGCATTTCCGGTCCGATAGTCAATTGGATAAATCTCACTCATCCACCTTTTATTCTAATCTTGACAATTTCCGCAATGGGTGGCGGTGCATTAGTCCAATAAGCACATGCGCTTAGGAATGATTTTCGGACGTGGCGAAGGCTGCCGCCCGCCGCCTGGGGCAGGCTTGTTTTCCCGTTTGAAAGGCTCTTGACAGCCTTTTGGTCCGCGGGGGAAATCATTCCCCGTGAGGGTTGTTTCGCGAATCGTCGGCGTCGTAGGCGTGATCGGCATTTTCCCCCTGCACTTCAATGCGTTCGATATGCAGCGCCCGGCCGGTCGCCGGGTCGATCTCGACATAAATGCCGCACAGGCGCACGTCGCCGGTCGCGACATCGAAGGACTGCGGCATGTTCGTCGTCATGTAATGCAGGACGCGCTCCTTCTTTCGACCGAGCACGGAATCATACGGACCACACATGCCGAGGTCCGTGACGTACGCGCTGCCGCCGGGAAGGATTTTGGCGTCGGCGGTGGGAATGTGCGTGTGTGTTCCAAAAATCACCGAGCATTTGCCGTCCAGCCAATGTCCCATGGCGACTTTCTCGCTCGTCGCCTCCGCGTGCATGTCACAGACGCAGCATCGCACACCGGTCGGAATCTGATCGAGCACTCGCTTCGCGGCGGCGAAGGGATCATCGGCCGGAAGGTTCATGTAGATGCGTCCGAGCAGGGAAAAGATCGCGACCTGCACACCGCTGTTGGTGGTCACCACGGTGAACGGCCGCCCCGCGGCGCCGGCCGACAGGTTCGCCGGGCGAACGATGCGCTCGGACGTTTGCAGCGTCGAAACAATGTCGATGCGCTTGTAAATGTGATCCCCCAGCGTCACGACATCGACGCCGTAGGAACGAATTTTGTTGAACAGGTTGGGCGTGATCCCGCTTCCGCCGGCGATGTTCTCGGAATTGGCGATGACCAGATCCGCCTGCTTCTCGCGAACGAGCGCTGGAAGCTTCTGATGAAGGATCTGACGACCAGGCCGACCGACAATGTCGCCGAGGCAGATGATGCGTAGAGACATGGACGCAAGGTAACGTGATCGGGCGCGCGTGGGAAGCGCGGGGGAGGAATGAGCGATGCCGTTTGACGGGCCTCTCATCGCCGTTCCAGTCGTTTGCCGTCTTGTCGCGATGCGCTATGCCTGCGTTGGGAACATTTCGCGGGTGATTTCGTGCTCCAGCCGTTCGCCGCGAAGAAAGCGCAGGGTTTCGGCGATCGCGAGCCGGCCCATGTCGCGGCGGGCCTGCGCCATGCTGCCCGCGATGTGCGGAGTGAGGATGATGTTGGGCTGTTTCCGCAGCGGTGAATCCGGCGCCGGAGGCTCCGGGTCGGTGACGTCGAGCAGGACATACAACGGGCGCTTGCTCACCTCGTTCACCAGCGCGTTTTCATCCACCAGCGAGCCGCGCGCGGTGTTGATGAGGATCGCATGATCCGGCAGCAACGCCAGCGTGCGCGCGTTGAACATGTGATGCGTCGCGGGGACGCGGGGCGCGTGGATGGAAACCACCTCGCAGTGGCAAGTGTCCTCGAGCGACGCCAACTCCACACCCATCTCGTCGGCCTGGGAGGGGGAGATGAAGGGATCATGCAGTTTCACCCGCACGCGCGGATACGCGCGAAGCAGCCGGATGACCTCCCGGCCGACGCGCGACGCCGAGATCAGCCCTACCTGGATGTCCCGCAGCTCGCGCACCACCGGAGCGCGCCGCCGAAGTTCCTCCTGGTCCCCGCGCATGTAGGCGCCGGCGATCCAGGGGATCTGCTTGAGCAGCGCCACCATCATCGCGACGGTGAATTCCGCGACCGGCGTGGCGTTGGCGGCGGCGGCGGTGCTGACCTGGATGCCGCGGTCGAACACCGCTTCGGTGATGATCCCCTTGACTGATCCGGCGCTGTGCGCGATCAATTCCAGGTTCGGCGCCGATGCGAGCAGTTCCGTCGTCAACGGCGGCGTGCCCCAGCCGGCAATGGCGACCCGCGCGGCGCGCAGCGCCTCGATCTGCGACGCCGATTGCTCCGGATCAAAAGGTCCGCGCAACTCGGCGATCTCCTCGAGACGCACGAGATCTCCAGGCTCGAACATCTGGGCCGCGGTTTTTCGGGGAAGATGAAGCGTCACGACGGGTTTGTCAGCCATTGGGTAAAACCTCGATCACAACAACCCCGCGCGCCATGCCACGAGGGCGGGGCATTGTCAGGCAAACGGTGTCAATTGTCGATTGCGATCGGCAAGGTTTTTGAGAAACAGGGGCGGTGTTTTCGGCAAAGGCGGAAGAACGTGCGGCGCCCGCCGTCCGCGGCGTTTCCATCCCGGGTGAGATTGGAAGCGCCCGTTCAGTCCGCCGTTCCCGGGCCGTCCGCGCGGACGATCTGTTGATCGATGGGAGTGAGCAGAACCTGGGCGACTCGTTTTTGTTGCACCGAGACGACGTGCGCGGTGTAGCCGCCGAAATCGAGCTGGTCCCCGGCGCGCGGCCAGCGGGCAAGCTGCTGCGTGATGTATCCTCCCACCGTATCCACATCGCCAGGCTCGATCACGACCCGCGGCAGCCGCTCCCGCAGGGCGTGAAGCGGATACGCTCCGTTGACGCGGAAACTTTCCCCTTCGGGGGAAAACTCGGGCGCGGCGGCGGCATCGAATTCATCCTCGATCTCACCGACGATTTCCTCGATCACATCCTCGAGCGTCACGATCCCGAGCGTCGCGCCATATTCATCCACCACCACCGCCATGTGAATGTGGCTGTTCTGAAACTGCCGCAGCAGGCGCGGGACGGGCAACAGCTCGGGGGCATACAGCACCTCGCGCTTGATCCGGCGAAGATCGACCTCACCGGAGCCGAGCACATGAACGGACGATCCGGGCCTGCCGTCCGCGATGGCGACGGCCTGCCCTTCGGGCGTCTTTTCGTCCGAAAACCGCAACTTGCCGGCCGCGAGTTGCAGATGGTTGAACAGGTCCTTCATATGCACCAGCCCCACGACGTGATCGATGTCTCCATCGCACAGCGGCAGCCGGGTGAAGGTGGATTTCCGAACGATCCTCAGCACGTCGTCGATCGGCTGATCGAGCAGCAGATAATCGACCTCGGTGCGCGGGGTCATGATCTGCCGGACCTTGAGGTCGCCGAACTCGAACGCGCTGGTGAGAATGCGTTCGTGTCCCTGGGCGATCGTTCCCGAGGCGACGGCCTGCGCGAGCAAGCCGCGCAGCTCCTCCTCGGTGTGCGGCATCCCACCATGCGCGTGCCGGTCGATCCTGATCCCGCTCATCCGCAGCAACAGGTTGCTCGCGCTGTTGAGCAGCCAGATCGCGGGATAAAAAATGTAGGTGAAGACGACCAGCGGCAATGCGATCACGGGCAGGAGCTTGTCGGGGTAATAGATCGCCCAGTTCTTCGGCGCCACCTCGCCGACGACGACGTGCAGCGCGGTGCTGATCGTCAGCGCGATGGCGATGGCCAGCCAGTGATGCTGTCCCGGCGGGGCGTGGAAGCCCAGCAGTTCGAGGGGTTTTTCCAGTAGCGCGGCGACGGCAGGCTCGGTGACATAGCCCAATCCAAGGCTGGCGATGGTGATGCCGAGCTGGCAGGTCGAAAGGTAGAGATCGACCTCGTTTTTGACTTTCAGGCTCACCCGGGCCAGGAAATCACGGTCGGCGTTCGCTTCGAGGCGGCTTCGCCGGGCGCTGATGGCCGCGAATTCCGCCGCCACGAAATATCCGTTCAACCCCACCAGTCCCATGGTGGCGATGATCTTCCAGAGAATGTCCACGCGGCCACTTGTACCGTCGAGAGGCACGGCTGACAACGCTTCCCGGCGATGACCGCCGTCGAAACGGCATCGACGTTGCTTCCGTTTTCATCTCGCCATCCTCATGCGTATTGGCGCAGTTGCCGCATGACGTCCGCCAGCGCACCGTCCGGCTGTGCGAGCTTGCGATAGAGGGGATAAAGCTCCGCATACCGTTTTCGGGCCGACAGGTCCGGTCGATAAACGAGGTCTTCCCGCTGGCGCGCCATGGCGTGAATGGTCTGGCTGACGCTCCGGTCGCCGGTGACGGCGCTGCCGGCGGCGAGACAGCCGAGGATCGCCGCGCCCAGGGCGACGGATTGATCGCTTTCGGCGAGAGTGATCTTTTCATCCAGCACATCCGCGTAGATCTGCATGAGCAGGGGGGATTTCGCGGGAAGTCCGCCGGATGCGACGAAGCGGCGGACGGGCACGCCGGCGTCACGCAAGGTATCGACGATCCAGCGCACTCCGAAGGCGGTGGCTTCCATCAGCGCGCGGTAAAGCTGCTCGGGGCGCGTGCCCAGCGTCAGCCCGATGAACGCCCCGCTGAGGCGGGCGTCCATCAGGGGCGTTCGGCAGCCGTTGAGCCAGTCCAGCGCGATCACTCCGCCGCTGCCGGGAGGAACCAGCGCGGCGCGTTCGTTCATATCCCGATGCGACAGATTGAAGGATTCGACCAGCCACGCGAAGGCGTCGCCGACGCTGGCCTGGCCGGTCTCGTAGCCGAAGTACTCGGGAAGGATGCCGTCCTCGACCACGCCGGCGATGCCGGGCGCGAGCTGCTCGACGCGGCTGTTCATCATGTGGCAGGAACTGGTTCCCATGACCAGCACCATCGTCGAAGGCGACGCCACGCCCGCTCCCGGTACGCCGGCGTGGGCGTCGATGATGGCGGCGGAGACGGGCGTGCCGGGCTTCAGCCCGAAACGCGCCGCGGCACTGCTCGTCAGTCCGCCCGCCTTTCGACCGGGGCTGATGAGCGTGCCGGGCATCTTCTCGGAGACGACATCGCCCATGCGCGGATCGAGCGCCGCGAAATACTCCCGAGACGGATAGCCCGTCTCCTTGTTCCACATCGCCTTGTATCCCGCCTGGCAGGTGGAGCGCGCCAACTCGCCCGTTTTGCACGCGGGGAACGGCCCGCTGATCAATTGCCAGACAAACCAGTCCCCGGCCTCCAGCCACACTTCGGCGGCGTGATGGACCTCCGGCGCTTCGGTGACGGTTTCGAGGATCTTCGGGAAGAACCACTCGATGCCGATGATGCCGCCGTAGCGTTTCAGCCAGGGTTCGTTGCGTTCCATTGCGATGCGATTGACGCGATCCGTGGCTGCCTTGGCGCCGTGGTGCTTCCACAACTTCGGCCAGGCGAGAGGGACGCTTTTGAAGCGATCGACCAGGCACAGGGGGGTTCCGTCCGCCAGCGCGGGGAGCATGGTGCAACTCGTGAAATCGACACCGATGCCCACGATCCAATCGGGAGAAGCGGCGGCGGCTTTCATCGCCTCGGCGCAGGCCTCGGCGGCGCTGGTGATCCAGTCCTGGGGATGTTGCAACGCATAGTCCCCCGGCAGCTTCCCGCCGCCGGTGGGGAGCGTGTCGTCGATCACGCCGTGCGGATAATTCCGTGCCGCCTGTCCCGCGATGCGGCCGTCGCGGGTGTCAACGACCAGGACACGGACGGACTCGGTTCCGAAATCAAATCCCAGGGAATATTGAGCAGCCAAGGAAACCTCCGTATTCCCGACAGGTTAACATCGCGTTGAACGGATTCCAACCCGGCAGAAAACGATTGCACGGCGGAGAAGGAACCATTGCCCCCATCTCCGCGCTCCCGCCTGTGGAGTTGCGCTTCCACCGGGCAAGAGGAAACGGGCGCGAGGGGAAGCGCAAGGCTGGAGTCAAAGCGCGTGCTTATCCAATCCGCGATTCCTGAGGCGCGATCCACGCGTTGTTTCGGGCGCCTTCGTACATCGCTTCCATCACCGCGCTGCGATACGCCGCCTCGCGGGCGCCGACGAGCTTTTCCGCGGCGCCGGGTTTGCCGATGACGGCATCGATGAAGTTCTCGAACGCATGCGGCCAGGGTTGGGCTTCGTTGACTCCGGCGGCCTGCTTTTCAAGTTCGCCCGACGCGCTCTTCACCTCGAGTTTGCCGTTGATGATGGCGGCGTGGGCCTCCGTGCCGGAGAGGAGCATGAAGACGGGATTGGCGACATCGTCCCAGGCGGCGGCGAGGGTGCCGATGGCGCCGTTCTTGAATCGCATCAATCCTTCGCCGGTTTCATCGCAGGCTTCGTAGCGCGCGGTGCCGTTGTCGATCTGCGCCGTCGCTTGTTCGACATCGCCCATGATCCAGAGCATCAGATCGAGCGAATGCGTGCCGAGATCGCCGAAGCCTCCGACACCGGAGATTTTGGGATCCGCCATCCAGCGCCAGTCGCCGGGAATATCGTTTGGCTTGCTGTCGAACCACCCTCCGAGCGCGCCGCCATGGCAATTGCTGCCACGGATGCGGGTGATTTTGCCAAAGCCGCCGGCTTTGACCTGGTCGCGGATGAAGCGCACCTTGGCGTCGCCGCGCATGAAGTAGCCGGTTTGGAACAGCACGCCGGCCTGTTCGATCGCGTCGGCCATCGCGTAACCATCCTTGCTCGCCAGCCCCAGGGGCTTTTCGACGAACAGATGCTTCTTCGCTTTCGTCGCGGCGTTGACGAGCGCTTCGTGGCGATTCGTCTCGGAGCAGATGATGACGCCCTGAATGTCCGCGTCGTTCCAGATCGCCTCGACCTTTTCAACGGCCACCGCCGACAGGTCGCCGGCGAACTTCGAGGACCGTCGAATATCCGGATCCCATGCCGCCTTCACCTTCACGTCGTCCCGCTTCTTGAGCATGTTGACGAAACCGGGGGTGTGAATGTGCGCGCAACCGACCAAAGCCAACGATGTCATGTGCCTCTCACCTTCAATGAAGACCATCTCACTTGATCCGCAACGCCTGTTACGGACGGGAACATGATACAGACGGAGCAACGGGACGACAAAGTGCCCGCGCTTCCTCGGAGTATTCGATAAAATCCCGAAGGGAGGATTGCGGACGAGGACCGCGAGCAACACCGCTTTCATGGGAGGCAGGGGGTGGCGACCGATCCGTTCGCTCGCAAACGGGGCGTTTGTGAAGTATGAAATGCGGCGGGGGAAGCGCGAGACCGGCGTGCGGATGATCCGAGGGGTTCAAATAAGGAAGGAGTCTACGATGGCGAAGCATTCACCCAGGTTTCTGAAGATCGTTGAGGAGACCCGGGCGCGGGTTCGGGAAACGGATGTCGAGACGATCCGGCGGCGGCTGGAACGGGGCGAGTCGTTTCATCTGATCGACGTGCGCGAAGAGAGCGAATGGGCCGCAGGGCATTTGCCCGGCGCCCGGCATTTGGGAAAAGGGATCATTGAACGCGACATCGAGACGGCGATCCCGGACACGAATGCGGAGATCGTCCTGTATTGCGGCGGGGGATTTCGATCGGCGCTGGCGGCGGACAATCTGCAGCGGATGGGATATGCGAACGTCATCTCGATGGACGGCGGGTTTCGGGAATGGAAGGAGAAGGGATACGAGGTGGAGGGGTGATCGGGGGCGTCAAATGAGAGGCTCGATAGTCCTCGATGAAAAAGAAACGGCCGGTCCGCTTCATGCGGACCGGCCGCTAGAGCCTGCGACTCCTTTCGCACACCATCCCTGACCGCTCGCGGGCCATACGGCGCCGCGTGAATTGTTCAACGCCCTGTTTCGTTCGCGGGCTGCACCGCGTGTTCCGCGACAAGCTGATCGAGGAACTCCGCCAGCCCTTCCTGCTCGTTGGTTCCGATGATCTTCTTCGCCAGCGCCTTCACTTCGTCGCGGGCGTTGCCCATGGCCACGCCCAGACCGGCATATTGGATCATCGCCAGGTCGTTCACATCATCGCCGATGGCAATGATCCTCGCCGGATCGATCCCGTGCCGTCTGGCCACATGCAGGATGCCTTCCCACTTGTTGACGGACGGATCGAACACCTCCAGCACCTCCATCTCCTGCGTCGGGAGGCGGATGCTGTGGCAGAAGATGCGCCCTTCGAGCGCTTCTTCGAGCCTGGCCTGGACGCGGTTGACCTCCTGCGCCGCCGCGACCATGCCGATCCGCACCGTGTGGTCATGCTCATATTGCGACAACTCCGGCACGCGGATGCGGTGATACGTCGAGGACGTCACCTCCAGCCATCGTTGCGTCGTCTCATTCAGGGGCGCATCGTCGTGAATCAGGTAATCCACGCCCGCCGTGCCCCGGTCCTGCAATACCAGTGCCGCCTGCCCGCTGTCCTCGATGATGCGACACACCTCGCGGGCGAGCTGCGGGTCCATCATCGTGCGATGCAGCGTGACCTCGTTCTTCGTATCGATCACCATCGCGCCGCCGGCGAAGACGGCCGTGTCGTAATGCTGGATCGTTTCCAGGACCATCCTGCTTTCGGTCCAGTTGCGCCCGGTCGCGAAGCAGATCAACAATCCCGCAGCCAAGGCTCGATGCACCGCTTCCCTGGTCCGTTCGGTCACTTCGCCCTGGGGAGACAACAGCGTGCCGTCCAGGTCGATGGCGATCATGCGATACTTGGGCTGAGTCATTTACACACTGTACACCGGGAAACGTAGCAAGTTCCCCCACTCATGCAATTTTCAAAATAGTTTTCGACGGGATATCCACAATTTGTAGTGTGGAGTCATTTTGAAAGCGCTATTTGTGGCGGAGCGGATTCATCCTTGCGACATGGCTTCCCTTTCGGGAAGGGCATTCGGCGATGCGCTTTGCTTTCGCACGATCAGCAGGGACTTGGGTGATTCGTTCGCGATGCGCTCGTGACGCCAGCCGAACAGGTGCGACTCCAAACCCCATTCCTCGGCCACGCCGATGACGACCAGATCGTGATTCGCGGATTCCTTCAAAACGGCATCGACGGGGGAAGGATCGTTGACGATCCGAAACTCCACGGGAGAGGTCTGCGCGGGATCGTTGAACAGGCGTTCCACCTCGCGTTGCGATTCGGACGCCGGCATCATTCTCCGGTCGTTGGTGACGATGTACAGAACCGTGATGCGGGCCTGGGTGTTTTCCCGGATGCGCCTGGCCAGATCGAGCGCCAACGGGTCGTGCATGCTGCCGAGGCAGGGGACGAGCACCCGCTGAACGGTTTCAAACCCCCGATCGACAAAGACGGCCACGTCGCAGGGCGCCGAGGAGAAGACGCGATGCACCGTTCCCCCGAGGATCGTTCGTCCGATGATGGGTTTGTGAAAGCCCATGAGAACGAGGCTGCTCTGTCGCTGGTCGGCGACGGCGGCGATGCCGGCCGGGACATCGCGCGAAACGAAGGACAGCGGTTCCACCTTGACTTCGCGTTCGGCGGCCTCCTCGACAAGGGATTGCAGCGGCTGCTCGTGCGCGGGTTCATCCGCCTGCTCATGCAGGCCGCTGCGGTAGGCTTCATGCTCCGAAGGTCGGCGAAGAAACAGCGCGATGATCCGGCTGGTCGCCGTTGCGCGCCCGGCGATCATCTCCGCGATGCGCACCAGGGGCGCGCCGCTGCGCGGGTGCGCGACCGGGATGAGAATTGAGTAAATCGACCTCGCCGGGGGTGGGACGTCCTCGGCGTCATCCGAGAACAGCCGCCGCGGGTAAACCCACGCCAGGACCGGGGTCGTCAGCGCGGTCGTGGCGATGGCCATGATGACCATCATCGCGAACACGGCATTGGTGATGACGCCGATTTCACGCCCGATATTGAGGATCACCAGCTCCATCAATCCGCGCGTGTTCATGAGGATGCCGATCGCCGACGATTCCCGCCATCCAATCCCGCAGGAGCGGGCGGCGAGCATCGACCCCCCGAACTTGCCCATGCACGCGACGAGGATGATCAGCAGCGTGTATCCCCACATCGCCGGTGTGTTGAGCAGCCCGATCGACGTCTGCAATCCCGTATAGGCGAAGAAGATCGGCAGCAGGAAGATGACCGTGAAATCCTCGAGCTTCTCGCTCAGCGTTCGGACGAAGCTCGTTCCCTTGGGCATGATCGCGCCCATCAGGAACGCTCCGAAAAGGGCGTGGATCCCGATCCGTTCCGTCGTGTATGCCGACATCAGCACCAGGAGGAAGATGATCGCGACGATGTTCGGACTTAATCCGCCCCGGCGGTCATAGGCGATCTCAAGCCGTTTCAGAAACGGCTTGACCAGCAGGAACATCACCGCGACATAGACCGCGGACATCGCGGCCGTCAGCATCGCCGGCTCGATCCCGTCCGCGCGCGCCACGCCGAGGACGAAGGCGAGCAGGCACCACGCGGTCACGTCATCGACCGCGGCGCAGGTGATGGTCACCGCGCCCAGCTTCGTTTTATGGAGATTGCGTTCGGTCAGGATGCGCGCCAGCACGGGAAACGCCGTGATGCTCATGGCCGCGCCCATGAACATCGCCACCGATGCGAACCGCATCCGCGGGGCGTCGTTGAAGACGCGCGGATAGAGGTATACCGTCAGCGCCGCGCCCAGGAGGAACGGCGCGATGATGCTCACATGGCTGATCACCAGCGCCGCATGTCCCTGGCTGCGGATCAGCTTCGGATCAAGCTCCAGTCCAATGAGGAACAGAAAGAAGATCACTCCCACCTGGCTGAGCAAATGCAGATGGGTGATGCTGTCGGGGGGAAAGATGCTGCCCGCCCATTGCGGGGCCAGCAAGCCGAAAAGGCTCGGGCCAAGCATGATGCCCGCGATCATCTCTCCCATGACCAGCGGCTGACGCAGGCGCGCGAACACCCATCCCATGATCCGGCTGACGACCAGGATCAGGGATACCTGCAACAGTAGTATTACCAATGGGTTATGGTGCATTCGTTCCCGGTGGATGCGCGGAGGCGGAAAGGATCATCGCGGAACCAGGATTTGAATCCCGCTGCGTTTCGACGTAGCTTCGGGTCAACCAGGTGGCGCGCCACCGGTGCCGCTCCGCGTTCGTGAACTCGATTTTGTATTCATCTCCCGGCCCGGGTTTGGAGACGCGCAGCGTCGCGCCATTTCCTTCCGCCACGATGAAGAAGGTGGCCTGTCCCGTCTTCGGGCGGGATTGTTCGACGAGTCGCAGGTCGATGGGCGCTTCCTCTCCCAGTGTGACGCTCAGGTATTTTCCCGATTGTTCGATCGTCATCAGGGATGCCTCCCCGCCGTCCTCCTCGTACAGTTGCCAGGTTCCGGCAATGTCGATGGCGGCGTGGATTCTGTCGCCGATGATGAAGATGCCCCAGATGCCCGTTCCGAAGAGCACGGCCATTGCGACGTATGTCAGGGATGCCCGGTTGATTTGAAGCACGCGCGATACATTAATCATGCCCCGGATGATTTCAACGCATTTTGTTCAGGTCGGCACATGTTTTCTTCCATTGAGCGGAACCCCGTCGGCAGTGATAATCCCCGGGGAGTTGATTTGAATGGCTTACGAACTGATCGAAAAGCAAATTCTCTACAACGGCGCGAAGGTGCGGCTCGAAGTGCATCATCTGTGCGATGACGACACCGGCAGGCGGGTCACGCGCGAGGTGTGCGCGCATCCCGGCGCGGTGGTCGTTTTGCCGTTTCTCGATGAGGACCGCATCCTGTTGATTCGAAACCGTCGTTATGCGATCGGGCAGATTCTGATCGAGTTGCCCGCGGGGACGCTCGAGCGAAACGAAGACCCGATCAACTGCGCCGGGCGCGAGCTGCTCGAGGAGACGGGGTATCTCGCGGGGCGGCTCAAGCCCATCGGCAACTTCTTCAGCTCGCCGGGAGTGCTCAGCGAGAAGATTTACGCATTCGCGGCCTATGATCTGGAGCGATCCGCGCAGGCATTGGAGGAAGGCGAGGAGATCGAGCTTCTCCCCGCTTCATTCAAGGAGGCGATCGAGATGATCGGCGACGGCAGAATCCACGATGGCAAGACCATCGCGGCGCTGCTGATGTGCGAGCGCTTTCATCGCAATCGACAAAATACGGTAAACCTTTAACCGGGGTGACTCATGGCGTGGCAGGACCGCCACTATTATCGCGATCCGCGCGGATCGACCGGCAACCCGCTGATGTGGCTGCTCACGGGATCGGTTCCGCTGTTCACGCTGTTCAACATCCGCGTGCGGGCGCACGCATCGCTTCTGGTGTTGATTGGATTGGTGCTGCTGCTCGGATTGGGGCAAGGCTCGACGGTGCAGATGCGCGTGCAGAGCATGTCGATCCTGTTCGTGATCATTCTGCTGCACGAGTTCGGGCATTGCTTCGGCGCGCGGTGGACCGGCGGGAACGCCGACGAGATCATGATGACGCCGCTGGGCGGGCTGGCGATGACGATGTCCCGCCACAACGCATGGTCGCGGTTCGTCACCGTGGCGGCGGGACCGCTGGTCAACGTCGCGATCTGCCTGGTGTGCGGTGGGGCGCTTTACCTGATCGCGGGGGTCTGGCCTCTCGGACCATGGCAGTTCAAATCGACCTTTTACACGATCGATCCCGGCTGGTTCGAGATCACCAGTTATCTCTTCTGGATCTACAGTCTCAGTTACTTTCTGCTGCTGTTCAATCTTCTTCCGCTTTTTCCGCTGGACGGCGGGCAGCTTGTGCAGTCGATGCTCTGGCCGAAGCTGGGGTATTACCGCTCAATGATGCTGATGGTGAACATCGGGCTGGGCGGATCGGTGCTGATGGCGATGGTCGGCATGGCGACCTTCGGCGCCATCGGCGGGGGGATACTACTGATGGCGATCGCGGTCATGTGCTTCCTCAACTGTCTCAACATGCGGCGCATGTTGCTCGCCACCGGGCCGGGGGAGTTTCAGGACGACAACATCGACTACAGCGCCGCTTATGAAACCTATCCGCCCCGTCGGAAGCAAAAATCCACCCACCGCGCGGCGCGCCGGGCGGCGAAGCTCATCCGGGAGGAAAAGATCGAGCAGGCGAGGATCGACGCCATTCTTGCGAAGGTCTCCGCGCATGGCATGCACAGTCTCACCTGGCTGGAGAAACGCACCCTGCGGAAAGCCACCGAACACCAGCGGGCGCGGGATCTCGAATTGGCCCGCTCGCGAAAAAGCTGATCCCAGGCGCATCCGGATTCGTCATGCCCGTCTGCATGACAAAGGCATCATCGGTAAAACCGTTTTCCCGTGGGCATCAAGGAAAGTGTCGTCGGGAATCGCGCCATTTTCCATCGAGTGAAGCTGGTCGCGAGGGGATTTGGTTGATCCGGGATGTTTCACTTGTGGACCGCAGCGGGTTTAATGGGGGGTGTGCTGCGACGCAACATTCTCATTTTTCATACCGGCGCGCTGGGGGATTTCATTCTGACCTGGCCGCTGGCGTTGGCGCTGGGGCGGATTTATGCGCAGAGTCGCATCATCCTGGTGACGCATGGAGAGAAGGGAAGGCTGGCGGCGGAGGTGTTGCGCGTCGAGGCGCGCGACATCGAGGCGGGGTGGCATGGGTTGTTTTCGGATTCGCCGGATTTGCCTGAATCCGCCGTGAGATTGATGCAGGGGGCACAGGCGATTTTCAGCTTCATCTCCGATGGCGAGGACATATGGGCCGACAACGTCCGATCGATCGCGCCGGACTCGCCGCTGATGGCGCTGCGAAGTCGCCCGGCGGAGCCTTACGGCGCGCATGCGTCGGCTTTTCTGCTCGAGCAGCTTCGATCGAACGTGCCCGTCGAGGCGGCGGTTCGGCAGATCCTGCGATCGATCGCGGAGCGTGGGGTCGGGACGCGCCGGTCAACGCCGGACGCGGCGGTGGTGATCCATCCAGGCAGCGGCGCGCCGGCAAAGAACTGGCCGATCGGGAAATTCATCGAGCTGGTGGAAGCGTTGAAACAAAAACACCCGGTGCGCGCGATCCTCGGAGAGGTTGAAACCGAACGCTGGTCGTCGTCGATGGTTGCGGAGTTGGAGGCCGCGGTCGAGGTGCGCCGGCCGGGGAATTATGTCGATCTATATCGCGAGCTATGCGGCGCTTCGCTGTTCATCGGTAATGACAGCGGACCGGGGCATCTCGCGGGCATCATCGGCATGCCGACCGTCTCCCTGTTCGGATCGACGGATGCCGTCGTATGGCGCCCGCTCGGCCCGCGTGTCGAAACGGTTTGGCGAGAGCCGATCGAGGGGATCGAGGTCGATGACGTGATCGAGGCGATCGCGTCCGTCAGTGAATGAAGCGCATGTCGCCGAAATTGGGGATGATCGCCGGCCCGCCGCGCAGGATGCGATGACCGGCGGGCCAATAGACGAAAAAGGCCTTGCCGAGCAGAAACCGTCCGGGAACGACGCCCGGACGGACGAACAGATCCTCATGAGGGAGATGGATCGGATCGTGCCAGTAGCGCGAGTCGCCGCTGATCATGGAATTGTCGCCGAGGACGAAATATTCATCGCGCCCCAGAGGGATCAACCGATCGGGAAAGTTTTCGGGCGTTCCCCAGCGCATGTTGCTTTTGTCGTCGGCGTTTCGGTAGTAGATGTCGCGCCACAGGCTGATGTGCGTCAGCGTCATCACCTGGTTGGAGGCGGCAATCCTCACTTCCGGCAGGGGCAGGCGGCGGTTGCTCTTGAACGCCTCGAGCAGCATTCCAATGTCGGGGGAATATTGTTCGGGCGTGGTGGAGAGAAGCTCCCGGCCGTCGATGCGCAGGCTGACGCGGTAATCCACATTGCTGAATTCGACGCGCATCGGCCGGTTTGAGCGCGGGAGGTCGGCCTCGCCGATGAGTTCCGCCGCTTCACCGGAATTTTTCCGCAGTGTCACCTTTCCGGGGATGATCTCGGCGGTGAAAGTCTGTCCGAGCTTGTCGAGACTGACGAGCAACGGACCTTCGCCGGCGTCGCGTTCGTAAAAGAAGTCGAGCTTGATGTCCGTCACGCTGTCGAAGTGGGGCGGGCGCCGCGAAAGATCGAACGTGTCGGCGGGCATGTCCTTCGCATCCTGGTCCACCGCGGAGTCATACGCCAGCCATTCCGTCATGGCGTGCGTGTGCGGATTGGCGTGGGGATC
>CAYUNS010000007.1:25030-48828 GCA_964446155.1 uncultured Tepidisphaeraceae bacterium
ATCGAAGCGAATCGCGCCTTGCCCGTCGCGGTTGTCAAACCGAAAGGCCCGCCCGGCGGCGTGATTGGAATCCAGATCCCATCCGCTTGAGGGCGTGGTTTCCTTCCAGGGCTGTTCCCACCGCATCGCGAAATCGTCGGAGCGCGGCTGGAAATCATTGTCATACACGATGCGCCACAGCGCGTTCTGTACGACGTATGATTTCGTCTGCACGACGAATTCCTCCGGGGACTGGTCCTTCATTCCGACGTAGACGTCGCCGTCGAGGATCATGATCGTCTCATTGGGCTTGCCCACGAGGCGCTTGATATAATTCTGCGTGTAATCGTATTTCAGGGGTTCGACCGGGCTTTTGAAGACGATCACGTCCCATCGCTGCGGTTCCTGAAAGAGATACTGGTACTTCAGGACGAGAATGCGATCGCCGTAATGCACCGGCGGGGCGGTGGTCTGTCGTCGGGGGAGTTTCAGCCCGCAGTTGGCGCAGTGCAGGCCGTAGACCCGCGTTTCCCGGCTGGGGTGTCGAGCGAAGGAGGGGATGGCCGCATCATCCCCGCCGCTGGTGTTGTAGTTGACGGTGTATTCATATCCGCAATGCGGGCAGGCGAATTGCATGTGCGCGCCCAGCAGCGTGGGCGCCATCGATCCGGTGGGGATGACAAACGCCTCGACAATGAACGCACGAAAGATGAATGCGAGAATAAAGGCGATGAGGATGGACTCGATCGTTTCCTTGATGCCCCCGGCGCCTTCGTGCGTGGAAGCCGCCGGTGTGTGCGGCGAGATCGTTGTGGCGTCGCTGCGTTCAGTCATGCGGTTATGCTATGGGAGGATGGGGGAGGATGACAAGGCGATGGGGGCTTAACGCGATACGATGATTCCGGGCGGGGCGCAGTGGCCGGTTTGCGCCGCCTGGAGGGAATTGCGAATGGCGATGACGTTTTCGAGAGGAAACGATTCCGTCGCCGTGTTGGAGCCAATCAGGCATCGCAGCGCGCCGTCGACGACATAACCGGCGATGGCGTGACCGTGATCGACGGACTCGCAGGTGGCGCCGTTGGGCATCCCGCCGCAGGCGTCGGCCGGCAAAATGATGTAGGACAGGTGCTGATCTCCCCTCCGGAAGACCAGGTGCGCGGCTTTGGCGTCACCGACGGAACAAAGCGCCCCGCCGGTGAACCGCCAGGCGGCATCGAGCGTGGGGAGCGGAATGAGTTGCCCGGTCCGCTCTTCGAGGGATTGTGACGTGAGGACGAGGTTGTCTCGCGGCACGTCGGTGAGGCGATGATGATTCGCCTGCGCCGCGCAGGAATCATGTCGGGCGATCAGCCTCGCCTGCAACGTGGAGGGGAGCGCCAGCGTATATGCCGTCGGCGTGAACCGGGGCTGCCGGGGGAGCAGATTGTAGGCGATCCATCCCATGGACAGGAGGATGACGACGGCGGCGACGCCGCCCACCAGGGGGCCGTCTCGCCAGGATCGCGCAGGCGAGGCTGTGCGCGAGGCGGCGAGCAGTTGCCCGACGCGATCGCGCAATTCCGATGGCGCGGTTTCATCCGCGCAGCCGCGCCGAAGCGCGGCCTTGAGGGAGGGATCGTCAAAATGCTCGTTTTCCAGGGGCATGTCGTTTCACAACTTCATCATGTCACCGATCGCATCGGCGCCGCCCAATCGTTTATCGGTCATTTATCTTCTTACACTTCCAATAACCTTCGGATCGGCCGGGCTATTCCCGAATCAGCCGTTCCCGGACCGCGTATGCCTGCAACAGTTCGCAAAGGCGGCGTCGCGCGCGATGCAGGCGGCTCATCACGGTCCCAATCGGAATCTCCAGCGCGGAGGCGATCTCCTTGTAGGACAGTTCATCGATGGCCCACAGAAGCAGCACGGTCTGGTAGTCCCCGGGCAATTCGTTGAAGGCATGAACGACCTGTTCGTCCATTCCTTCAAATCCTGAAATCGGGAGGGACGAAGCCAGGGCGGGCGTGAGTTCGAGGTGGGATTCCTCGATGGCGATCGGCTGACGCTTTTCACGATCGGCGCGGCTGATGTGGAGATTGTGCATGATCCGCAGCAGCCAGGGGCGGATGCCGAAGCTTTCAAGCTGAAAGCGTTTTCTGGCCCGAAGCGCGCGAAGGTAGGTTTCCTGCACGAGGTCTTCGGCCTGCGCGGGGCTGCGCGTCAGCCGGCGGGCGACGCGATAGAGCATGTCCAACTGCTCCATCGCCAGCGTCTCGAATTGTCGCGCGGTGATTTTCATCGGATGAGCAGCGGCCATCGAATGTTCACGACAATACCGGAGACGCGCCGGAAGTTCTAGCGAAAACATGCGGGAAAGGAGGATGTGAGCGGGGAACCCGCTGTCGCGGATGGATAGGGTGGGGGGCGTTTGGAGCGTCGTCACATCGGCCGGGCGACGACGAATTCCGCCATCGCATCGAGCACGCGGCGGGCCTCGGTGTCGGGGAGATCGGCGATCGCCCCGCGGGCGCGATCGACGAGTTCCAGGGCGCGCCCGCGCGCGTAGTCGATCGACGCGCTGGGGAGGATGAGATTGCGGATGCGCTCCATCTTGTCCACGTCATTGCCCATGAGCAGGGAACGGAGCAACTCGCGGTGTTCGAGCGGGGCGGTGCGAAGAAAATGGATCATCGGCAGGGTCATTTTCCCCTTCTCGACATCGATGCCGAGCGTCTTGCCGACGGTGGAGGCGTCTCCCGCGATATCGAGGATGTCATCCTGGATCTGGAACGCGATCCCGAGCGACAGGCCGAACGTTTCGAGCTGCCGGACGCGCTTCTCATCCGCGCCGGCGCACCGCGCGCCCAGCAGGCAGCATGTCGCGCAGAGGACGGCCGTCTTGCGGGTGATGATCTCGAGATACGTTTCCTCGTCGAGATCGAAGTTGTTTCGGTTGTCGATCTGAAGCAACTCGCCTTCGCACACCTGGTTGGTGGTGCGGGCGATGACGCGGCTGGCGAACTGCGAGTCGAGGCTGGAGCAGAGATGGTAGCTGTGGCTGATGAGGTAATCGCCGAGGAGGACGGCGGCCTCGTTGCCGCGAAGATGATTGATGGTCGCGCCCTTGCGGCGAAGCTCGGCCTCGTCGAGCACGTCATCATGGACGAGAGTCGCCATATGCACCATCTCGACGACGGTGGCGATGACGATGTGCGCGTCGGTGATCTCGCCGCAGGCCTTGCCCGACAACAGCACCAGCGACGGGCGGAGCATCTTCCCTCGGAAGCGGCTGACGTGCTTCACGAGCGCGTTGACGCATTTCAGGTCGCCGTTGAGCTCCTCGTGAAACAGCTTCTCCACCGCGAGCAACTGCGCGCCGATCGACTCGGTCAATGCGAGAAGCGGATTGGCGTTTCTTCCACCGATCGATTGCTCTTGGGCCATAAGTGGCGGAATTATAGAGAGAGGCGTTCGCGGGTGCGAATGTCACTGGAAGTTTCGAAAGAAATGAAAACCGGAAACCCCGCCCGTTCTCACGGATCGTGTCGCTCCAGATCCTGGCCCGATCGTCGCGGCCCATTGTGGGGAGGATGGATTTCACGTCGCGACGGGCGTTGCCGTTCATCCTATCGTTGAAGGGTTTCCACGCCGTTGTCATCGGCGATGAGGATGGTGTGGGCGAGATTGAGGAACAGCCCCGATTCGAGGATGCCTGCGCGGCGATCGAGGGCCGCCTGGATTTCCGGGGGATAATTGATGCGGGGGAACCGGCAGTCGAAGATGAAATTGTGATTGTCGGTGATGTAGGGTCGTCCATCGGCTGATTGACGGAGCGACGGCTCGCAGCCCAACTCGCACAGAAAGGGAATGTGCGATTCCCATGCGAATTGCGCCACCTCCACCGGGAGGGGGGATTTTTCGCCCAGGTGGGCGACCCGCTTGCTTTGGTCGGCGATGATGACCAGCCGCGCGGAGTGCTGCGCGACGATCTTTTCCCGCAGCAGCGCGCCGCCAAGGCCCTTGATCAGATCGAGCGTGGGCGCGATCTCATCGGCTCCATCGACGGTGATGTCCACTCGCGGGTGTTCGGCGAGGGTGGTGAGGGGAATGCCGAGTTGCTCGGCGCGCTCGTGCGATTGCCGCGAGGTGGGAATGCCGCGAATGCCCCGCAGCACGCCCGACTTCATCGCTTCGGCGAGCGCGAGGAGGAAATAATCGGCGGTCGAGCCTGTACCCAGGCCGACCACCATGTCATTGTCGATGTATTGCATCGCGGCCTCGGCCGCGCGTTGCTTGGGGTTCATGTGAGAATGAATATACGCAGAGAATCCGGTGCGTGAAAGCCGCTCCGTCCTGGAGAAACCGCCGCCTATTGTCCGGCCATCGCGTTGCCGCGCGCCGCATTGCCGCGGGCGACCTCCTCGCGAAGCTTGAGGAACAGCGGATCATTCCGATCCGAGGAAAGCTCGCGGCGTTTGAGGACGCCATCTTCATTGACGACGAGCGCATACGGCTCGCTGGTGCGCGAGTCGTAACGCAGATCGACGACGGTCCAGCCGGTGCTGAAGTCCACGCCGTTCTCCGTGCCGCCGACGTGATCGCCGGGGGAGACGGTGTAGACGCGTGACAACTGCGAGCCGTTCTGCCAGCAGAAGACCTCCATGCGGATCGTGTCGTTGATGATGCCGCCGACGACGAAGAAGTTGGTGCGCGGTGGGATCGTCACCTCGTCCGACCAGTCGCTCGGCGGGCTGACCAGCATGAACTGCTGCTCAAGCTCCCGGTTCGCGGCGATGTTCCGCGTGCCGTATACCGGGTTGCTCAGCGTGTATCGCATGCGATATCGATACGTCTTGCCCGGCTGAACGGTGTCGTCGTGCGCGACGATTTCAATATCGCCCTGTTGCTGCTTCGGATCAAAATTGCCCGGCGGGAGGGGAGCGGATCGCGGATCCCGCATCGGCTGCTGGAACGACGGTGGCGCCATGCCGTCGGAAAAGTCATCGTAATACTCGGGCGCGGGAGTGCGGCGCCGGGGTGGGTTGGCGGGTGGGCGCGCCTGGGCGACCTGCTCGGGAAGAACAAGATAGGCACTCCTGCGCCGATTGCCCATGTCGTCGGGGGGGGGGATGAGCGTGCCCGGCCCGCTCCGCGGCTGGGGGGCGCCGCGGCGTTCATTGGCTTTGCGCCTGTTTTCTTCCTGTATCCATTCCCGACGGAGGCGGATTTCCTCCTCGGTCTTCGGGGTTTGCTTCATGTCGGACGGATCGAACGAGGCGGTGGGGGTCGGCTGGTTGTTCATGTCCGCGACGGTGAAATGGACCCACGGATCGCCGCGGACCCATTGATAGAACGAGGGCTGAAGCAATGTCGCGACGTTGGCGACCGCCCACTGGAGGTACATCTGCTCCTCTCCGGGCTGCGGCATCGGCAGGACGTTGTGAATCGGCAACGGCTGGATCACAACCTCTTTTCCGCTCCACGTTCCATCGGGCAGCTTTTCATCGCGCACCAGCTCGACGCGAAGAAAGGTGGTCAGGGATGCCTGCGGGGGAATTTGAGCCTGATCGAATGAAGCGGCAAGCTCCCGGCTTGGAACTCGGAAGAAGACGGAGACCCAATCCCGATCTTCCTGTCGGGCTTCGACGGGCGCCACGCCCCGAGGCTGATTGGGCATCTGCGGTGGAGGGATCAACACCACCGATCGGCCATCGGAATCGCCTTCATAAATAGGCCTGGGAAGAACGGGCAGATTTTCGACGAGCGCGCCGCTGCGCTGGGGAGTGGTTTCCTCGGGCAGATTCACCTTCTGGGCGGTGGATTCGGTCCATGCGATCCGGGCCATTTCGGGATAGGGGACCGATTCCCAGTTCATCATGCGGCGGAAGTTGGAGGCGAATTCTTCGACAACCCAGTCCGGTTCCTTGCCGCCGTCGATGGCTTTTTTGAGATTGGCGGCTGGCCCGGCGGCGATCGCCTTGTCGATTTCCTTGGCGGTCATCGGCTCGCCATTCACCTCCACGGTCACCGGCGGGGTGAGCACATAGGCATAGAGGATGTACAGCACATAGACCACTCCGAGGCCCAGCGCCACCCATTGCACATGTTTCTCAAGAAAATCGACTACTTTTTGCATAAGGCACCCATTGGTGTTGTTGCTGCGGGGTCATCCGTTTTGGTTGTGCCGTCATCGCATCGCTGAAACCGCCGGCGTGGGCGTGATGCCCAATCGCTGCAGAATGGTTTGCGGCATCAGGGGAACGGTCCACTCGCGAAGCAGCAGCGCTTCGCAGTTCAAGGATAATTTCACGACCGGTTGATCGCCATAGATGAAGCCCATCGATTCATCGACGGAGGAATCGACCGAGGCGAGTTGTTCCACGCGAGTCACGGTGATGAGCCGTTGGCGGCTCAACTCGCGGAGGAGCGTTGGAATCTCGTTGGCGTCGATCACGACCTCGAGTTTGAAGTGAACGACGTCATACACCGAATTGGAGACGTGTCCCGTTGGGGAGACGCTGGGTTCGGTGGAGACCGGCTGGGCCGAATCGGGCGATCCGGACGCCGGCATCGCCGCGGCGGGGAAGACGTAGTTCGACGGAACCTGGAGGGCGACGAGCCGCTTGACCGGGGCATTGAGCACGTTGGTCGCCTGGCTGTTGGTGGCGGCGATGGCTTCGGCGACATCCTGCTGAATCCACAATCCCTGCTGCGCCCACCAGATGTTTTCGGGATTCGGCGCCTGCGAACCTTCAATGCCCTGCTGGATCGTGAAGGCGTTGGGATCGACGTAGATCAGTTGCTTCTGCGCGACTTCGGCGGTCATGAGCATTGGGAGCTGGGCGGCGGCGGCGTTGAACGCCTCGGTCACCTGCGCTTCATTGGTTTGCCCGCCGGCATACACCTTGATCGAAGTCCTGAATTCGTCATGCCAGAGTCTGGCTTTACGCTGCTCGATCTCCTCGGCGGTGGGAGGCACGCCGCCGCGGAGAATGGTGTAAGGCAGGGTCTCGGTCATTGCCCTGCGATATTGCTCGCGGAACCTGAATTTGGCGGTGTCTCCGGAGAGGGGGAGGACGTTTTCGACGAGCAGTTGCCTGCGGTTCATCTGCACCGCCGCGCGGTACATCTGCTGGCTTTGCTCCTCGACCCTGGTGGTGACTTCCCTGCCTTTTTCGATGAACGTTTTGCTGGGGAAACCGTCCAGCGGCACGGATTCGGTGTTCTCCAGGGCGATGGTGGGCGCGAAGCGCGGCTTGAGGAGCAGACCGCGCATCTCGGTGAAGACTCTTCCGCGGGCCTGCATTCTGGATTCCAAATCGGAGAACCATCCTCCGGTGGGGAACACGAGCGCGATCAGGGCGATCAGCGCGATTCCCGCGAAGATGAAACTGAGCAGGTTCTTTTTAACAATGTCCATGAAAACCCTCGTTGAAATCGGGTCGCATCATTCCGCATACGGATCGGCCGGCTGCGCCGGCTGGGGGTCCAGCACGATTGCGTAGAGGACGGTGAATTCCCAGTCGTTGCGGACATCCTCTCCGGTCACGCGGTCTTCGTAGGCCTTGGTGTCCTCGACCGCGGTTTGTCCTCCCACGTTGCGCCCAGGCGTGAATGGAGTCTGGCCGAAGGGGCTTCCCGGGGCGGCGGGGGTGAGGCCGGCCGTCGCCCTGGCCTTGGTCTGGACGACGGCGTTGTAATTGGTCTTGAGCTTCTGGAGCGTCGCCGGATTGTCGGCGATTTTGTTGGCGAGCACGATGGTCGCGCGGGCGACGTAATATCCTTTTTTCATTTCCAGCGCGGTCGGCTCATCGATGGCGCGCAGCGCATGAAGGAGCGATCCTTCCATGAATTCATAACTGCGGGCGTTGGGAGTGGTGCATTTGAGGGTGATGAGAAATCCCCGCTTGGCGCCCGCTGGTCCACCGGCGCTCAGTTCCGAGTCCGGCATCATGCCGTCGAACTCATTGAATTCGCCGGGCATTCCACCGAAGCTGGGTTGAAACCTCGGGGGCTGGAATCCCTTTCCAGCCGATCCGCCGCCGCCGACCGCGCCGGCGCGGGCCTTGAATTGCGTGTCGGTCTCGGTCAGCGTCGTGGCAAGGTCGGGCTGATATTGCGAAACCAACTGGTCGATGAAAATGACGTTGCGCTCATGGCGGGGGATCGATTTGATCTTTTCAATGTCGCCCGACAGCAGTTCCGGCTGGGGTGTGGGAAGCGCCTTTTGCAGGTCCGTGATGACGTAAGCCCACAGGTCGCGGTAGTCGGTCAGTGACTGAATGTTCTTGATGCGCTGCCGATCGCCGTTTCCGGACTGCTCGATCTGGGCCCATTCCGAATCGAGCTTTTGCGCATCGCTTCGGATTTTCTGAATGCCCGGCTGATATTGTTGCTCCGCCTGCGCGTAGTTGAAATCATGGAAGAAGTAGCTGCCGACGGCGATGCCCGTTCCGAGGCAGAACAGCGCCGCGGCGCTGCCGAACCATTTTTGCTTGTCCTTCCACATGGCGGCTCGGCGGATCGCCTGGGGGAGCAGCGAACTGGTGATCTTCGCATCGCCCATGCCCTGGATCGCCAGCCCGTAGGCGCTGACCATCGAGAGGAGGTTTTCGCTGAACGTCGTGGCGAGTTTCGCGTCGGCGGGGGCGCCGGCGGCAAGGCCGTCGAGGCGCTCGACGTCGAGCTGCAGGTTCTGCTGCAGGTATTTCTGAAGACCCGGCAGGCGGAACGTTCCCCCGAGCGCGATGATCTTGCGGATGCGCGAATCGCGATGCACCGAGGCGTAAAATCCGATCGATCGCTGAATTTCCGCGACCAGGTCCGCGAAGATCGGCCGCATCGCCTGGAAAATCTGCCTCGCATACTTGCTCGTCGCCGCGTTGCGCTTCAACTCCTCGGCTTTCTGGAAATTGAGCTTGAACGCCTTCACCAGCGCTTCGGTGAAGTTGTTGCCGCCGATCGGGATCGATCGCAGCCAGATGGTTTCACCTTCGGCAATGATCAGATCCGTGTTCTCCGCCCCCAGGTCGACGATCATCGTCGTGCCGTTGATCCGCTGATCGTGGTAGATCGCGTTGTACACCGCCAGAGGACTCATCTGCACGGTCTGCACGTTCAGATCAATGTCGGTGAAGAACTGGATGTGCCGGTTCACCAGCTCCTTGCGCATCGCGAAGATGCCGACCTCGACATCCGGCGATTCGGAATCCTGAAAGAGCTGGTAGCTCCATTCGACATCATCCAGGGGGAAGGGGATCTGCTGGATCGCCTCGAAGCGGACGATCTCGGGAATTTTTTTCGGCTCGACCGGGGGGAGCTTGATGAAGCGTGCGAAGCTCGATTGCCCGCTGACCCCGACCGCGACCGCGCCTCCTTTGAACGGGTGGCGCTGCACGAAGTTCGCCAGCGCGGACTGGATCAGCGACTCGCGGTTGTCGCCGGCGTTGGAGAGAACATGCTCGTGCTCGATGACTTCAAAGTCATCGACGCGCAGGGCGTCTCCCTCACGAACGAGTTTGATTGCTTTCAGAGCGCGGTTGCCTATATCGATACCCCAGGCAAAACGAGCATTGGCCATAGGTGTCTCCTCAAAAACCATGCCTGCCGCGCCCGTTCGCACAAGGGGGCGCGGGAGACGAGTTTGGGGATTTCCGCGCTGTGAAACTGAGGCGGAACGCCCGGGTGCTGCGACTAGATGTAACCTCAATTTCGCCGAGGTTCAACCTTCGACATTGCTTACAAACAGGAGGCTCTTATTATGAGACGTTTCATTCCCCCGTCGGGTTCACGCGGGAATGGAGGTTTTCGGGCTGTTTTTCGGGACTGATGCGCACCTTTTCCATCCACACGCTCGGTTGCAAGGTCAACCAGTACGAAAGCGAGCAACTCGCGACGCTGCTGCGCGCCCGGGGGTTGGTGCAGTCGGATCATCGGGCGGATCTTCGCATCGTGAACACGTGCAGCGTGACGATGGCGGCGGCGGGCAAATCCCGGCAGGCGGTCCGCCGATCGGTGAAACTGCCCGTCCTGGGCGGCGTGGCTTCGGGGGATTCCCCGGTCGCCCTGGGCGACTTTGTTGATCCGGGGGGACGCGCCCGTCTGGTCGTCACCGGCTGCTGGGCCACCAGCGACCGCGCCGCCGCCGCGGGGATGCCGGGCGTCGATGCCGTTCTCGGACATCACGACAATGTCGCGGAGGAACTCACCCGGCTGTTGAATGAGTGGGAGGCCGAAGCGCCCGCTTCCCGCGCGGATGCCGCGGGCGACCCATCTTCATCGGGATTGATTGAAGCAGGAGCAATCCTGTCCGCGCCCGGCACGACCTCTCTCCCGCTGCTGGGAGAGCATCAGACCGGCCATCAGCGCGCGTTCATCAAGATTCAGGACGGCTGCGACGCCCATTGCACCTATTGCATTATTCCGAAGCTCCGTTCCAGGCTTTGGAGCAAGCCGGTTGATGAGGCGGTCGAGGAGGCTGAACGCCTCGTCACCGCGGGGCATGTCGAGCTTGTGTTGACCGGGATTTTTCTCGGCGCCTTCGGGCAGCCCACGGCGTTGCGGCGAAGGCAGCCGCATGACACCGCCCGGCCCCTGGGGGAATTGATCGAAGCCCTCTGCACGCGCGTCGCGGGACTTCGCCGCATCCGCCTTTCCAGCCTTGAACCCGGCGACCTCACGCCGGAATTGATCCACGTGTTGAAGAACCATCCGCAGATCGTCCCTCATTTTCATCTGCCGTTGCAAAGCGGTTCGGATGCGCTGTTGCGAAAGATGAATCGTCAATACACCCGCGACGATTTCCGGCGGATGGTGGACATGGTGAAGGCCGCGTTCGATCGGCCGGCGCTGACGACCGACATCATCGTCGGCTTTCCCGGAGAGACCGACGCGGAGTTCGATCGTACGATCGAGATCGTCGATGAGGCGCGGTTCATTCATACCCACGCCTTCAGCTATTCCCCCCGTCCGAACACGGCGGCGGCGAGATGGACGAGGGAATTCATCCGCGGACCGGTCGTGAACGAGCGGATCGAGTTGCTCAACCAGCGCGCCCTTTCGCACAGCCTGGAGTTTCGTCAATCCTTCGTCGGTGAAACCGTCGAGTTGCTTGTCGAGCGCGATCCCGGCGATCGCGTGAATCCCGGCCGGGGCGATGACGTTCCCCGCGACGCTTCCTTTCGTCATGGGCGCTGCGAGCGGTATTTCTCCGTTTTCTTTGGAGGCGATCACAATCCCGGTGATTTGCTGCGCGTTCGCATCGATCGCGTCACGCCACACCGCACGATCGGATCGACGGTATGATCGGCGTCGTTCAACGTGTTTCGGAGGCGAGCGTCGAGGTGGCCGGGGACATCGTCGGCCGGATCGGGCATGGACTGCTTGCGCTCGTTTCCGTCGAGACCGGGGACACGGAGAAGGACATCCTATGGACGGCCAACAAAATCGTCGGTTTGCGGGTTTTCCGAAACGCCGAAAAATATTTTGACATCGATGTGAAGGAGGCGGGCGGGGGCGTGTTGCTGGTCAGCAATTTCACGGTCGCGGCAGAGACGCGCGCCGGTCGGCGTCCCTCCTTCATCGCGGCGGCGGGAGGGGAGGAGGCGCTGATGAAGTTCAACCGGCTCGTCGCGCTGACAACCGCCGCGGGCATCCCCGTCGCCACCGGCGTTTTCGGCGCGGACATGCGCGTTCAACTCGTCAACGACGGCCCGGCGACCTTCATCATCAACAGCCGGGCGACAGGACCGGGATAAGACGAGGAGCGGCCGAGGCTTCGTCCATCAACCGGTCTGCCGCATGTATCGAGAGAACTGCGGCAGGGAGATTTCCGGTTCGGGGGCTTCCTTGGGGTTCCATCGTTTTTCCGTTTCCAGACAATACCATCCCGCATAACCGATGTGCTTCAATGCCGCGAGGCATTCCTTCAGCGGCAGTTCACCTTCACCGAGCAGCCGGGGCTTTCTCTCGCCATCGACCTCAAGCGAATCCTTGAAATGCGTGTGACGGATGTATCGTTTGAGCCGATCGGCGGTTGCGTGGGGGGATTCGCCCTTGCGGCAGGGATGTTCGACATCCCATATCACGCCGACATCGGCCGGATCGAATTCATGGAGCAGTTCCAGCACTTCGTCGCTGGTCGCCCAGTGATCGTGCGTTTCCAGCAGGGGGATGCATCCAAAAGGCTTGGCAAGTTTGATCAGTTGCCGCAGGTGTCGTTGCGAAAGCACGCGCGCCTCCTCGCGCGTCCATTCCGCCGGAACCGCGCCGCCGAAGATGCGCAGGTAAGGCGTGTGCGTCTTCTCCGCAAGGCGTGAATGGCGATTCCATTCCTCCAGCATCGTCCGCCACTGGTCCGTCGATGGCGTGACCAGCTTCACCGAGGTGTTGAGGCAGGGCATTTCAATTCCCGCCTCGCGCAGCCGGTCCAGCGTCGCATCGATTTCAGTGTTGAATTCCGCAAGCCGCGTCACATCGATCTCGTCCTGCAAGCCGCGGAAGTCGATTCCCCCGATGCCGGCTTGCACCGCGCCGTCGATGCTCTGCTGAAGGTTCCAGTTCGGCGAGGAAAGCGTCGAATAGCACAATTTCATGCCCATCACGCTAATCGCGGAAACACCCCGCATCAATATGTCGGGAGCGCCGGCGTCTGATTTTGACCGCGCGGCGTTGTCCGGCGGGAGCGAAATCAGGCGGAGTCAGCCCAGGGCCTTGTCAACGACGGCGCGGACATCGGCGATGCATCGGTCGGCGGTGGCGCGATCGGGGGCCTCTGCGATGATGCGCATGATCGGCTCGGTGTTGCTGGAGCGTGCATGAACCCAGGCGCGGTCGGATTCCCAGTCGATGCGGATGCCGTCCTGCGTGTCCACCCTGTCATTGGCATAATGCGTCTTGAGGGCGGCGACGGCGCGGTCGGCGTCTTCGCGCCGGCACTCGAACTTGGTTTTGACGATCTCGTATTTCGGAATTTCGGCGACGAGCTGGCTGAGCGTTTTCCCGGTGGACGCCATCAACTGGAGGATGAAGGCGATGCCGACGAGGCTGTCGCGGCCGGGGACGATGCGCAGGTCGATGACGCCGCCGTTGCCTTCCCCGCCGATGACGGCGTTTTCGCGGATCATCGCCTGGACGACGTTGGCTTCCCCGACGGAAGTGCGGACGACGCGCCCCCCAGTGCGGGCGGCGATATCGTCGATCATGCGGCTGGTCGAAAGATTGGCGACGGCGACGCCGGGCTTCCTGCCGAGGATCAGGTGGGCGCACAGCGCCAGGGAGTATTCCTCGCCGATGTAGACGCCGTTCTCATCGACGAGCGCGAGGCGATCGGCGTCGGGGTCCTGCGCGAAGCCGACTGTCGCCTTTTGCCGGCGGACTTCGTCGGCGAGCGTGGTGAGGTTGGCGGCCGTGGGTTCCGGTTCGTGCGCGAACTGACCGTTGGGCGTGTCGTTCATATGCACAAGCTGGCAACCGAGCTTGTTGAGCAGCGTCGCGGTCGCGACGCATCCGGCGCCGTTGACGCTGTCGAGCACGACCTTGAACCGCTTCGTCGAAATGCCCAGTACGTCCACATGATCGAGCACCCGCCTGACATGCAGCGCGTGCGTCTGCGAATCGCGCGCGGGGGGGAGGTTCTGATCGACGCGGACGTAATCGGTCTTTTGCTCGTTGAACAGCGTTTTGATCTCCGCCGCCGATTCAGGGGGGAGCGCGACGGCCTGCCGGTTGAGGTACTTCAATCCGTTCCACTGGATCGGGTTGTGGGATGCGGTGGCGATGAGCGCGCCGTCGGCGTCGAGGTGTTTCACCATCATGGCGACGCCGGGGGTGGTGACGACATCGAGGTCGATCACCTCGATGCCGCTGGCGGCGAGGGCGGCGACGGCGGCGTCGCGGACCCAGGCGCCGCTGGGGCGGGAATCGCGGCCAAAAACCACGCGGAAGTGTTTGCCGTTGCCCGGTTGCCGCGTCGTCTTCAGCCAGCAGGCATAGGCGGCGGCAAGCTGCATGACGACGGGAGGCGTGAGCGTCCCCCCGACGGTTCCGCGAAGTCCCGAAACGCCAAGCATCAGTGCTTCCATGTGGTTGTTTTCTCCCAGATAGTGTGTGATGGCCCTGTTATCGGCTGACGAGGGGGTCATTATGGGTTTGCCGCGTGGTGGAGCAAGAGCTATAGTTTGACATCATGCAACGGCATCCCATGCCCATGCGGTGCGCCTGTATCAGCGGCTGCGAATGACGCGCCGCACCCGCCGATCGTATCGAGTGTTCACCGGAACGGACGTTCAACAATCAGGAGCGCGGGCCGAAGCGCCCGTCGGATTATGGATCGCAACCAACTCAATCAGCGCCTGCCCGCCGTGGTGGATTCGCTTGTGAACAATGTTCACGAGCTGGCCGGGATGAAGCACCTCAATCGCGTCTATCTCCCCAGCCGCGACATCGTGATCGAGTGCATCAAGCGCCTCCGGCAGCTCATTTTTCCGGGCTATTTCGGAAAACAGGGACTGACGACCGAGAATCTCGCCTATCGCACCGGTGAATTGGTCGGTGAGCTGATGGACCAGTTGTTCGAGCAGATCCGTCACGCGCTGCGCTACCGGCAGCAACTTCCCGGCGCCAACGGCGGGGATGGGGTCTGCAAGGAATGCGACGACCATGCGGCGGAGATCACGGCCCGTTTTTTCGATCGGATTCCCGCGGTTCGGGAGATGCTCGGGGAAGACGTGCAGGCCGCTTTCGATGGAGACCCCGCGGCTCAGAATGCCGACGAGACGATTTTCTGCTATCCGGGCCTGTTCGCGGTTTTCGTGCAGCGGTTGGCGCATGAATTGTTCAACCTGCAGGTTCCGCTGCTGCCCCGCATCATGACGGAATATGCGCACAGCCTGACGGGCATCGACATCCACCCCGGCGCGCGGCTGGGGCGGAAATTCTTCATCGATCACGGGACCGGTGTGGTGATCGGCGAGACCACGATCATCGGCGACCGGGTGAAGCTGTACCAGGGCGTGACGCTGGGCGCGCTGGCGCCGGCGTTCGGGCAGGCGCTGCGGGGGCAGAAACGGCATCCGACGATCGAGGACGATGTGACGATCTATGCGGGCGCGACCATTCTCGGTGGGGACACGGTGATCGGACGCGGAGCGGTGATCGGCGGCAACGTCTTCATCACCGCGAGCGTCCCCCCGTTGAACCAGGTGAGCATGGAATCGCCGAAGCTGAGATATCGCGATCGCCGACCGGGCGCTCGCCGCGCGGAGATGGTGCTGGATTTTCAGATCTGACTCGTCAGGCGTCGTTCCAAAACAACAAAAGACGCCCCATGTTGCCCCGGAGCGACACGGGATGTGGCGTTGAGGCATCATTTGATGGAATTGACACAAGCGGCGAGGGCGATAATGGGCGGTTTCCACGAAAATGCGGGGATTTCGGCGATTGGCCGGGATTGGCATCGGGTTTGACTATGCCAAGGCATGCGATGGGTTTTCTCTTTCATTTTTTTGATTGTTTTCGTGGTGGGATGCGCGCGGCAGCCGCGCGGTGAAACAGTCATGCCGGTGTTGGCGCCTCCGGTCGAGCCGGCCGCGGCGGCATTGGTGTTTGATCCGCCGATGTATGATCCGGGCATCTCGGTGGCGCTGATACGAAATGGCCGGGAACCGGCTGCTTTTGTGGCCTTTGATGAGCTGACGACCACTTATTTTCACATTCGGACCGATGACCGCCAAACCGAGGATGGCTTCGGTCGATACGAGCGCCGAGCCATCATTCATCGGGTGGGAAAGAGCTATCGTTGAGTCTGGCTGTGATTGCGGTATCATATCCCTGCGGCACGCCGCAATGAGTCGGGGCGACAATTTCTCGCTTGCAAATCGAATCGAGACTTACGATCATTCAGCCAGTAAGTCTGGTGCCCATCACGTGTTAAAAACGCCGAGGGAGCTATGGCCACAATCACCAAGAAGGAACTGATCGATCGAATCGCGGAAAGCTCTGGCCAGCGCCGGGTGCAGGTGAAGCGGGTTGTTCAGCAGTTCCTCGACGAGATCGTCAACGAACTCGGCAAAGGAAATCGTCTGGAATTCCGCGACTTCGGCGTCTTCGAGACCAAGGTCCGCAAGGCGCGCAAAGCGCAGAATCCCAAGACGCTGGAGCCGGTTGAAGTGCCCGAAAAGCGCACCGTCAAGTTCAAGGTCGGCCGGCTGATGAAGCAGCAGCTTGCCGATCTGACCGGCTCGACGATCGACGACGAAGCCGGGGACATTGCCGAAATGGCCGAGTCCGCTCACGACGATGACAACGACCGGGATCATGACGGAAGATGACATGATCTCCTCTTTCTCCTTTTCCGAGAGATGCCGGGGAGGGAGACAACGCCCGCCGGGGGCGCGGTGATCCGTGCCTGATCTGCAACACATCCTGAATGCGATGCTCGACGAGCGCCGGTCCGAGCGCCTGCTCCGCGAGCGGACGCCGATGCGCGCGGTGGATTCGGTGCATGTGGAAATTGACGGGGGGACGTTCGTCAATTTCGCCTCGAACAATTATCTCGGGCTGACGCACCATCCGGTCATTCTCAAGGCGGCCGAGGAGGCGGCACGGCGCGGCGGCATGGGAAGCGGGGCGGCGGGGCTGATTACCGGATATTCACCAGCGCATCGCGAAGCCGAGGAGGCGATCGCGCGATGGAAGGGCGTCGAGGCGTGTGTCCTTTTGCCCAGCGGCTACCAGGCCAATCACGCCATTGTGCAGACGCTGGCGGCGGCGGGCGAGGCCGGGCGGGGCGTTCGGTTTCTCATCGACAAGCTCGCGCATGCGTCCCTCATCGACGCGGTTCGCGCGACCAACGCGCCGTTTCGCGTCTTTCCTCATAATCACATGGCGAAGCTCGCGCGGTTGCTCGCGGAATCCGAAACGGACCAGCTCCAGGTGGTGTTGACGGAATCCATCTTCAGCATGGACGGCGATGCGTGCGATCTGCAGGCGCTGGCGGCATTAAAGCGACGACATCCGTTCATCCTGGTGCTGGATGAAGCGCATGGCAGCGGCGTGTACGGGGCCGATGGCGGGGGCTACGCGGCCGAACTGGGATTGGAACGCGAGGTGGATGTGAGCGTCGTCACGCTCTCCAAGGCGCTGGGCTGCTCCGGCGGCGCGGTGTGCGGGACGCGCGCGTTGTGCGATGCGCTGATCAACTTCGGCCGCGCTTACATCTACACCACCAGCGTCCCGTCGAGCCTCGCCGCCGCCGTCACCGCCGCCGTCACCGTCGTGCGCGCCGAGCCGGAGCGGCGCACGCGCGTGCGCGCCTTGTCGCGGAATGTTCGGGATCGTCTCATCAGGATGGGATTGAGTCTTCCCGAGGGGGATTCCCCAATCGTTCCGATCGTGCTGGGTTCGGAGTCGTCGGCGCTGGTGGCCGCGAACGCGCTGCGCGACCGGGGCCTTTTGTCGCTGGCGGTGCGCCCGCCGACCGTGCCCAAAGGGTCAAGCCGCTTGCGCGTAACCTTGTCCTGCGATCATACGGATGCGGAGGTGGACCGATTGCTCGATGCGCTCGCGACCATCGAAAAAGGGGGCTGATCGGGCAACGTGCCTTATGCTCCGGGACGTTGTCCCGCGATGGCCGATGGATGTATCGCCGCCGGCGCTGGCCGGGCGCGCTTGATTCGTTCCAGCGTGCGGGAGAGGAGATCGGGCGAAGGATCGGACGCGGGCAGGTGGTTCAGTTGCCCAAGCAGGCGTTCAATGGTTTCCAGGCGATGCTGGAAACCGTTGCCCATGGTCGAGGCGAATCCGACCGGGGCGGCTTTGCCGTTGCCTCCATTGCTTCCGCCGTGGAGCGGGGTGTTGGGCAATCGATCGAGCAACATATCCACCGCGCGACGGTCTTCGTCGCGTAAGCGCTTGGTCATGACTGTCCCCAGACATGCAATGGGTGGGCGGCCCCATCGCCGCCGACCGTTTCTTCCCTCTGCATCCGCTTGTCTGCCGAGTTGTCGAAATTAGAACACATTTGATCTGACAAGCAAGGTTGTAATTCACCACCCCCGGACATGCCGTATCACGGCTCGTTCAGTTTTTCCTACGACAGGGTTTTGTGCCGGTTCGCGGTTTTCCAGCGATCCGCGAAATGGGCGACCGCCGTATGCAGCCGTGATTTGACCGTCCCCAGCGGAATTCCGAGAATTTCACTGATCTGCTTGTAGGGAAACTGGTGGAAATAGGACAGCAGGAGGATTTCGCGCAAATGTTCGGGCATGCCCATGACGGTTCCATGCACCAGTTCCTGAAGCTCCTGTTTTTCCATCGGTTCGCCGGGCATGGCAACGGTGGATTCCATGAGGTCGATGAATTCACCGCTGTCGTCATCGCCGGGGCTGATTGACGCCTGGAGCGGGCTGGTCGGTCGCCGGGCCTGGGAGCGCATCAGGTCGCGCGCCTTGTTGGCCGCGATCGTGAACAACCACGGGCGAAAACGCCTTTGCGGATCGAATTGATCCGCGGATTGATGCACCTGGAGAAATGTTTCCTGGAAGACATCCTCCGCCGAAGCCCGGTCTCCGAGAAATCGCACCAGGAAATGGAACAACTCGCGCTGATACCGCTCCATGAGCAGCGCGAAGCTGTCGCGATCGCCGGCGCGATAAGCCGACAGCAACTGTTCGTCCGAGCGGTCGCCGCGATGAAGCAGAGGATGGTGGGATGGAGAAACCACTGTATTATCCGTTCCATACGGTGTTTTGCCGGTGTCGTCGGTCGCATCGGGGCGTGGATCGAGGTTATCCGCGTTCGTCCGGGATGACATCTCCATTGCACCTGTCAAGCAAACCAGTTATCGTCCGGTGCGTCAATGGATAATCATGCCTCGATTCGCATTCCAATGACTCCAGCCGATCGGCAAGTTCACACGTGGTGAATGATATGCCTTCCGAAGCGATACATCTCGATTCGATCGATTTTTTCGGCCTGCGGCCGGGAGAGTTCGACGCCGCCATCAGCCAATGGAGCTGGCCGGCGTTTCGCGCCAACCAGGTGCGCGACTGGGTTTATCGCAAGCTCATCACCGATCCGGGCGCGATGTCCAATCTTCCGGGCAGGGATCGCGAGCGTCTGTCGGAGCGCGTCGTGTTTTCCGATTCGCGGCTCACCCGTGATCAGGCCAGCGCCGACGGCACGCACAAGCTGCTGCTGACCTGGCCGAACGGCGCCGAAGCCGAGACGGTCATGATCCCCGACGCCGATCGTCGCACCGCCTGCGTCAGCTCGCAGGTCGGCTGCCCCGTCGGGTGCAGGTTCTGCGCCAGTGGGCTGAACGGGGTGAAATCGAGCTTGTCGGCTCATCGGATCGTCGAGCAGGTTTTCAGGCTCAATCTCAAGCTCGCTCCGGCCGGGGAACGCATCACCAATGTGGTCTTCATGGGGATGGGCGAACCGCTGGCGAACTATGCGAATGTCATGCAGGCGATTCGTGTGCTGCACGATCCGGCGTGCTTCAATCTCGGGGCGCGGCGAATCACCATCTCCACGGTGGGCGTCCCCCCGAAGATGCGCGATCTGGCTCACGAAAGCCTGCCGATCAATCTCGCGATCTCCCTGCACGCGCCCAACGAACCGTTGCGTCGGCAACTGATCCCCTGGGCCGAGCATTTCGCGCTCGAGGACATTCTCGACGCGGCGCGTTATTACTTTGAGAAATCCGGGCGTGAGGTGACGCTCGAGTACATCCTGCTGTCGGGGGTCAACGACCGTCCGGAGCAGGCGCGCGAGCTTGCGAAAGTGTGCCGGACGTTGCGTGCCAATGTGAATCTCATCCGATACAACGAGGTGGAATCGTTGCCGTACAAGCGGCCGAAGGCGCACGATGTCGTGGTGTTTCAGGAAATTCTCCGCAACGCCGGCGTCAATGCCCATGTCCGCAAAAGCCGGGGGCGCGACATCGACGCCGCCTGCGGGCAGCTTCGCCGAAAGGAACAGGCGCTTGTGACGCTGGGAGCGAAATGACCGTGTATTCCTCGATGGATCGTTCGCAATTGACGGGGCGTTCGCCCTCGGCGCCGCGCGGCGCGCGAACGGGGTTCAGCCTCGCCGAACTGCTGGTGGTGGTCGGGATCTGCGTTCTGCTGCTCAGTATTTTCATCCCCTACCTGGTGAAGATGCGCGAGGACGACCGCCGCACTCGCTGCAACGACAATCTCCGGGAGATCGGCTGGGCGCTGACCAATTATGCACGGGACAACCATGGGGTCTTTCCACGGGTGCGCTACGACGAGGTGGATCGCCCCAGCGCATTCACCGCGTTCACCGGCCCGGATGCGAACGATCCGTTCGCGCCGGACAGCGCCGTCGAGCCGAACGACGTGACGGCGTCGTTATGGCTGCTGGTGCGGGGGGGATACATCGCAAGCTCGGCGTTCGTTTGCCCGAGCGCTTCGGACTACCCCGACCAGGGTCTCAGCGCCGCCGGGCGGGCGGCGCAGCCCGCGGAGCGCGGTAACTTCCGCCATCCGCGTCATCTCAGTTATGGATACGCATCCCCTTTCAGCAATGCGGCGCAATATGGATTGACGGATTCGGTGGCGCCGGGGTTCGCCCTGCTCGCGGACATTGGTCCGACGATCAATGCGAAGCATCCCATGCCCCCGCACAATGCGGGGCTGCTGGATTTGGCGGAGGGCAATTCGTCCAACCACGGGGGCGCGGGGCAATGGGTGTTGTATTCGGAGATGACGACGGCGTTCGTCACCACGCCGTATGCGGGCATCGCCGGGGACAACATTTACACGGCGCAGGCGCCGTCGCCGATCTTCGGCGAGCATCCGCCGACGCCGAACGTCACCGGCTTCCAGGGAAGGACGATCGGTCCGGCATGGCAGACGGACAGTTACCTGGTTCCGTCGAGATCGACTCGGCCATGAAGCCGCCGCGCGACTTCCGGCGATCGGCGTTTCATCTTCGGGCTTCCTTGTTTCCATACCCTTCGGCGGCTATTTTCGGGACGGTTTTTTAGGACGAATCAAGCGGAGCAACTGATGGCGGCGATTAAACTGCCCGATGGCAGCGTGAAAGACATTCCCGACGGATCGACTGTGCGGCAACTGGCGGAGTCGATCGGCAAGGGGCTGGCGAAGGCGGCGGTGGCGGCGAAGGTGGATGGACAGGTGATGGATCTGTCCTCCCGGCTGGAAGGGGCGCATGAAGTCGCGATTCTCACCGAACGGGATCCCGAGGCGCTGCTTGTGCTGCGGCACAGCACCGCCCATGTGATGGCCGAGGCGATCCAGCGCCTCTGGCCGGAGGCGAAGCTCGCCTACGGGCCGGCGCTGGAAACCGGCTTCTATTACGACATCGCGCTGGACCAGCCAATCTCCAGCAATGATTTCCCGCGCATCGAAAAGGAGATGGAGAAGATCATCTCCGAGAATCGCCCCTTCACCCGCTACGACCTGCCGCCGGAGGAGGGCGCCGCCCGGCTCGAGCGGGAGGGCAACAAGTACAAGATCGACAACGCCCGTCGGGCGCTCGACGCCGGGGCGCGATCGCTGAGTTGGTATGTCACCGGCGAGAAGGACCGGAACTGGGAGGATCTCTGCCAGGGTCCGCACATTCCGTCCACCGCGAAGATCAAGGGCTTCAAGGTGATGAGCATTGCGTCGTCGCACTGGCATGGCGATGTCAACGGCGATCGGTTTCAGCGCGTCTACGGAACCGCCTTCTTCGACAAAAAGCAGCTCGATGAACATCTGAGGCTTCTTGATGAAGCGAAGAAGCGCGATCATCGCGTCCTCGGGCCTGCGCTGGGATTGTTCACGATCGACGAGGCGGTGGGGCAGGGGCTGGTGCTGTGGAAGCCAAAGGGCGCCGTCGTGCGCGCCGAGTTGCAGAAGTTCATCTCCGAGCATCTGCAACGACAGGGATATCAGCAGGTTTTCACCCCGCACATCGGCCGGCTGGGCTTGTATAAAACATCCGGGCATTATCCCTATTATCGCGAGAGTCAGTTTCCGCCCTTGATTGACCAGGAAACGATCGACAGGCTCGCGGAGGAAAAATGCGGCTGCGCGGAGTTGAGCAATCGCATGCAGGCCGGCGAGATCGACGGCTACCTGCTCAAGCCGATGAACTGCCCGCATCACATCCGCATCTATGCCTCCGAGCAACACAGTTATCGCGATCTGCCGATCCGCCTGGCGGAATTTGGAACGGTCTACCGCTGGGAAAAATCCGGCGAGCTGGGAGGGATGACGCGCGTGCGCGGATTCACCCAGGATGACGCACACCTGTTCTGCATGGAGGAACAGGTTCCGGGCGAAATCCTCGGCTGCCTCGAACTGGTGAGGATCGTGCTGAACACGCTGGGGATGCGGGATTATCGCGTGCGGGTCGGGCTGCGCGATCCCGACAGCGCGAAATATGTGGGCAGTCCCGGGCAATGGGACAAGGCCGAGCAGGCCTGCAAGGACGCCGCCTCGAGTCTGGGCGTGCCGTTCACGGTCGAGCCGGGCGAGGCCGCGTTCTATGGGCCGAAGATCGACTTCGTCATCAAGGATGTCATCGGGCGGGAATGGCAGCTTGGCACGGTGCAGGTCGATTACCAGCTTCCCGAGCGGTTTGATCTCACCTACATCGGCGCGGACAACAAGCCCCACCGTCCGGTGATGATTCATCGCGCGCCGTTCGGATCCATGGAGCGCTTCATCGGCGTGCTCATCGAGCACTTCGCCGGCGCGTTTCCGCTATGGCTTGCGCCGGTGCAGGCGGCGGTGCTGAGCATCAGCGAGAAATTCAATGAATACGCCCGACAGGTCGTGGACGAGCTGAAAGCCGCCGGTTTACGCGTCGAGGGGGATTTCGCCGGTGACAAGATCGGCTCGAAGATCCGCACCGCGACCCTGGCCAAGATCCCCTATATGCTGGTCATCGGTGAAAAAGAGTCCACCGCGCAGGCGGTGGCCGTTCGCACCCGCAAAGGGGAGGACAAGGGCGTGATGTCGATCGCGGCGTTTGCGAAACTGGCCGGGGAGGAAGCGACGGAGCGGCGATGAGCCGCGATTCCGCTCGGTGGGACGGTTTCCCGCGATTTTGAAAAAATCGCGAACCGCTTGCAAAATCACGGTGGGTTGAGCAAGATAATCACTGTTTCCGGCGATCCAGATGCCGGTGAACGACGTATTTCAGTATCAAACGAATGAATTGCGTCGGCCAAGTGGCCGCGCACGTTTGAACAGCCTGTTTAGGAGAGCCGCGCCATTTCTACGAATTTTCGCCACAATGAGCAGATTCGCATCTCACCGATCTTCCTGATCAACGACAAGGATGAAAAGATCGGAAGCGTTTCCACTTCCGAAGCCCTGAAGATGGCCCGCGATGCGGGACTGGATCTTGTCGAAGTCGCGCCCACCGCTCGTCCGCCTGTTTGCCGAATCATGGATTACGGCAAGTGGCGCTACCAGCAGCAAAAGAAGGAAGACAAGTCACGAGCCAGCTCGCGCGCCGGACAACTCAAGGAATTGAAATTCAAGACCGTGAAGATCGGGGATCATGATCTCATGATCAAGGTCAATCACGCCCGTGAGTTTCTCAAGGACGGAAACAAGGTGCAGTTCACCCTTCAGTTTCGCGGTCGCGAAATGGCGCACCAGGAACTGGGCCGCGAGATCTTCAAGAAGATCAAGGAGGAATTGTTCCTCGTGAGCAAGGTCGAGCGCGACGCGAAGATGGAAGGGCGCCGCATCACGATGGTTCTCCAGCCGGACCACAAGAACCCCGCGACGGCGAAGCCTCCCGCCGCGCCAGGAGGACGCGCGCCGCAAATGACCTCGGGCAGCGGGCTG
>CAYUNS010000007.1:48838-51804 GCA_964446155.1 uncultured Tepidisphaeraceae bacterium
CCCGCAACGTCCCCCCGCGGCGGTGTCGCAATAGAGGACGGCGATCAACGCGGCATAAAAGGCGCCGGCTTTCCCATCCCATCCAGTGATGGGCGGGGTCTCCCCGTTCATTGTTGTTCATCGCCGCGGCGGTGATCGATTCGATCAGCAGCCGTGGTATTCCTCCGCATTGCGGCGGAGGTGGCGCATCATGGCGTCGGCGGAAAGGTCTTTCCCCGTCACTTTTCTCACCAGTTCCGCGGCCGGGTAACGCTGCCCGTGCTGATGGATGTTCTTCCGCAGCCAGTCGAGCAGGGGAGAAAACTCCCCGCGCGCGAACATCGCATCCAGGTCGCCGAGGTCTTGTCGCGCCTGTTCAAAGAATTGCGACGCATAAAGATTGCCGAGCGTGTATGTCGGAAAGTATCCGATGGCGCCGCCGGCCCAGTGGATGTCCTGAAGGCAGCCGGCCGCATCGTCGGACGGGACGATGCCGAGATACTCCCGCATCTTTCCGTTCCACGCGCCGGGAATGTCGTCCACGTCCAGTTCACCGTTCATCATGGCCTGCTCCAACTCGAACCGCAGCATGATGTGCAGGTTGTAGGTGGTTTCGTCGGATTCGGTGCGAATGAGGGACGGGCGGACATCGTGGATCGCGAACAGCCATTGGTCATCGGTCACGTTCGCCAGCGCGCTCGGGAACGCCTCGCGGGTTTTGGGCAGGAAGAAGGTCCAGAACGCGCGGCTTCTTCCGACGAGATTCTCCCACAGGCGCGATTGCGACTCGTGAATGCCGAGGGAGACTTCCTCTCCCAGCGGCGTGCCGAAATGCTCTTTGGGGAGTCCCTGGCAGTAGAGCGCGTGCCCCGTCTCGTGCAGCACGCCGAAGAAGGCGTCGCTGAAATAATGTTCGTCATACCGTGTCGTGATCCGCGTGTCGCCCGGGCCGATGCCCGTGCAGAACGGATGCGCGCTGACATCGAGCCGGCCGGCTTGAAAATCGTATCCGATCCTCCTCGAGGCGAAGCGCGCCAGCGCCTCCTGCCGCGCGATGGGATAGCTTCGCTGGAGAATTTCGACCGGCGCCTGTCGGGGGGATTCGCGGATGCGCCCCACCAGTTCCACCAGCGGACCGCGCAACCCGGCGAAGACGCGCGCCAGGTTTTCCGTTGTTTCATGCGGCTCGAATGCGTCGAGAAGCGCATCGTAGGGCGTCTTTTCATAACCGATGCACTCGGCTTCCCGCTTTTTCAACTCGAGCGTCTTCGTCAGCCAGGGCTTGAAGATCGCGTAGTCGGACTTGCCTTTCGCCTCGGCCCACGCCTGCTGCGCCAGCACCTCGGTGCGGGAGAGGTCTTCGATCAGTGAACCGGGCAGCTTCACCGCGCGATCGTATCGCCGCCGGGTCTCGCGCACGTTCACCGCCGCGTCCGATTCGGTATTCCTCACCATCTCGGACGATTCCACCGCGTGCAGCCACTCTCCCATGCGAGGCGAGGTGAATTGCTCATGGGTCAGCCGGGCGATCAGCGAGGCTTGTTCGGCGCGATGGGTGGCTCCCCTGGCAGGCAGGGTGACGCGCTCATCCCATCCCAGCACGGAGGAAACCGAGCCGAGCATCGCGATCTCACGAAGGGCGGCGACGAGGCGTGAATAGGCGTCCGATGCGTTCATGGATTGATTGGACCAGAATTTCACCGGTAATCAAAGTTGCGTCCTGAAAGTTGCCGATAACGAAAGGGCATGAATCTCGTCAGCGGCATTGTCAATCTCCAGCACGCCAAAACGATGGCGGCGGTGCAGATGAAGGTGGCCCGGAAGGTGCTTGACATGCAGCAGATGCAGGGGGCGGCCGCGGCAAAGCTCATCAACGCCGCATCCCGCAATGTCGCGACGGCCGGTGATTCGCTGGTGGCGGCGGCCACGGGCCTGGGCGGGCAACTCGACACCTACGGGTGAACTCGGACGCCAGGCGCCTGATCCGTTTGATCCCACCCTTTGATTTCCCGCCTCTCCTCCGCTATCAATATCGAATGGTCCACGACGAAGTCATTCCCATTCTGGATTTTGGTTCGCAGTATGCTCAGCTCATCGCGCGTCGCGTGCGGGAGGCGGGGGTTTACAGTGAACTGGTTCGACCGGATATCTCCATCGAGGCATTGCGCAAACTCAATCCCAAGGGGCTGATTTTCTCCGGTGGACCGAGCAGCGTATATGAAAAAGATGCGCCGCGGTGCGATCCGCGCATCTTCGAGCTGGGCGTGCCGGTGCTGGGGATCTGCTACGGCATGCAGCTCGGGGCGCACATCCTCGGCGGGGAAGTGAAGCCCGCGAAGGCGCGCGAATACGGCCGGGCCAAGCTCCGCGTCGCCGACGCCGACGATCCCCTCGTTCATGGATTGCCCGCGGAGACGACGGTGTGGATGAGCCACGGCGATCAGATTCATGATCTGCCGAAGGATTTCATCGCATTGGCGACGACGCCCACCTGCCCTTACGCCGCCGCGAAACATCGGTCGATGCCGTTCTATGGCGTGCAGTTTCATCCCGAGGTGACGCACACTCCGCGGGGAGAGCGGATTTTCCAGAACTTCCTCTACGACATCTGCAAATGCACCGGACTCTGGACGATGGGGAATTTCATCGAGCAGACCATGACGCGCGTGCGCGAACAGGTGGGCGGCGGAAAGGTCATCTGCGGCTTGAGCGGCGGGGTGGATTCGTCGGTGGTCGCGGCGCTGCTTCACAAGGCGATCGGCGACCAGCTTGTCTGCATCTTCGTGGACAATGGGCTGCTTCGGAAGAACGAGCGTGAACTGGTGGAATCGACCTTTCGCGATCATTTCAAAATCGATCTTCACGTGCATGATGCGTCCGATGCGTTTCTCACCGCGCTGCGGGACGTGAACGACCCGCAGCAAAAGCGGAAAATCATCGGCAAGGCGTTCATCGACGCCTTCAAACATGAGGCCGAGTCGATCGAG
>CAYUNS010000008.1:0-3286 GCA_964446155.1 uncultured Tepidisphaeraceae bacterium
TCGCGCACAAGGCCGAGGAGGAGGGCGTCGCGGCGGTCGAGAGGATGGCCGGACACGCGGGGCATGTGAACTATCACGCCTGTCCCAGCGTCGTTTACACCTCGCCGCAACTGGCGCAGGTGGGATTGACCGAGGAGGAGGCGTCGGCGCGCGGGCCGATCAAGGTCGGCAAGTTCCCCTTCAGCGCCAACGGCTACGCTCGCGCGACGGATGAGACCGATGGATTCGTGAAGGTGATCGGCGACGCCGGCACCGATCGCCTGCTCGGCGTTCACATTCTCTGTTCCCACGCGGCGGAAATGATCGCGGAAGCCACTGTCGCGATGGAGTTCGCCAGCAGCGTCGAAGACCTGGCCCGATCCTTCCATGCGCATCCGACGCTTCCCGAGGCCTTGAAGGAAGCGGCGCTGGCGGCGGACAGAAACGCGATCCACATGTGACCACCGAAAGCTGAATTCCCGCCGGCTTCCGCGACGGAGTGCCTTTATCGGCACTCCGTTTGCACATCCCCTGAAAGCCATTCGAGCATCGCCGCGTCCGGTGGAACCTGCCGGCGGCGGGCAAGGTGTCGCATGGCTTTGTCACAACCAGGAGACCACCATGACCGATGCGACGAGCAATACCGTCGTGGGCGTTTTTGACGACCGGGCGGCGGCGGAACAAGCGGTGAACGCGCTCGAGGAGGCGGGATTCCGCGGTGGCGAGATCGGGTTCGTCATCCGCGGATCGGATGCGGTGCAGGGGGGAATGATGACCGATGCGCAGGGCGCCAAGGACCGCGTGGGCGCGGTCGCGGGCGCCCTCACCGGGGGGATGGTCGGCGGCATGATGGCTGCGGCGATCGCGGTGATGCTGCCGGGCGTTGGGCCGGTGCTGGCGGGGGGCGTGTTGGCGAGCTTTTTCGGCGGTGCGGTCGCGGGAACGGCCGTCGGCGGCATCCTCGGCGCCCTGACCGGACTGGGCATGAGCGAGGAAGAAGCGAGATTCTACGAAAAGGCCTTCACCTCCGGGAGAGCATTAGTGGCGGTGAAGGCGGGGTTCCGCCGAGCCGAAGCGACGCGGATTCTCCAACGACTCGGTGGAACTCTCGTCACCGGCGATTCGGTTCCGTCAATCCCGACGCAAGGGCCGTTTTCACAGCCCTGATTTTGCGGATTGACGCCGTGCCGTGGCGCGCGGTGAACTGAAAGAGAGACCTGCGGGATGAGAACCAACCGAAAGGATGTCGGCCATGAAACGGAGTGTGATTGACAACGCCTTGACGCTGATCGCCGGCGTCGGCGCCGGCGCGGCGATGATGTATCTGCTCGAAGCGCGGTCGGGCAGGCGGCGGTGCGCGGTGATGTACGACCAGGCGGTGCGAGCCGTGCGGGGCGTCGGCGAAGCCGCGCGAAAGACCGGGCGGCGTTTGAAAGGCCGGCTGCGCGGGGCGGCCGCGGAAGCGCGGGCGGCATTCCATCACGAAGTTGTCGATGACCGCGTGCTGTGCCAGCGCGTGCGGTCGGAAATGGGGCATCACACCGGGCACGCGGGCGCGATCGCGGTCGGGGCCCGTGATGGATTCGTGACGCTTCGCGGCTGCGTGATGGAGCGGGAGCACAAGGGATTGCTGAAGGCGGTTCACGGCGTTCGCGGCGTGAGAGGAGTGGAGGATCGACTCGAGCGCGCCGGCAGCGAGCAGGCGATGGTTTCCCTGCTGAATCGCTGGGGGGAGGCGGTAAGGCGACGGGTGCGGGAGGCGCGCGGCGATCGGCCGGTGATGCAACGCGCCGCGATCGGCATCCTCGGCGGAACCCTGGGATTCTACGGCGCGGTGCGGCGGGACCCGGTCGGAATGACGATGGGCATCCTCGGCCTGGGCCTGATCGCGCGCAGCGCCTGCAACCTGAGCGCGCGAAAGCTCATCGGGATGAGGGGGTCGCATCGTCCATCCGGCCCGCGCGAAAGCCGCGCGCCGCGAGATGGTTCGATGGAGGGGAAAGCGACGTTGGAAGCGCGGGAGATTGCTCCGGCGTGATCGTCGTCAGGATGGACGAAGCCCGCCCGCGGGGCGTGAGGCTATCGCGCCTCCGCGCTGCCCTGGATCGCGGCGCGGAGGGCATTGAGTTGCTCCTTGAGCGCATTGTTGAGGGGATGCGTGCGGATCAGCAGGTCGATGGTCGAGAGGACGTTCATCGCCTGGTCGCGCCGGCCGGCCTGGACGAGGGCATCGGCGTAGCCGATCAGAATCTCGACGTTGTCGGGTTCGAGGGTTCGGGCGCGCTCGAAGGTGGAGACGGCGGCGGCGCGGTCCCCGAGCCGGCTCTGGATGCGGGCAAGGGTGTCGAGGAAGCTCGCCTGGTTGGGGGCGGCGCTGACGGCGCGGGAGGCAAGCTCGCGTGCTTCGGTGAGATCGTCGCGGGTTTTGAACAGCAGGTAAGCGAGGTTGTTCATCGCGACCGGCTGGTCCGGTTGGGCGGCCAGCGCCTTGCGGTAGTGTTGTTCGGCCTGCGGAAGATCGCCGAGCCGCTCGGTGGAGACGGCAAGCAGCAACAGGGCGCCGGCGTTATCGTTGATGCGGTCACCGAGGGCGAGGAGGATTTTCCTCGCATTGCGGAAGTATTCGTCGGTGTGGGACCGCTGGCCGAGCTGATGCCATGCGTTGGCGAGTTGAAGTTGCTCGTTGAGCGAATCGGGGGGAATCAGGGGCGCGACGGTGTCGATCCATTGGACGCCGGTGGCGGGGTTGTGGATGACCGAGCCGGCGAGTTCGAGCCATGCGGCCCGCCAGGCGGAGGATTGCTCGATCAACGGTTGCAGCAGGGCGGCCGCCTCACTTTCGCGATGGGCGAGAATGAGGGAACGCGCCTGGATCACCAGGATCGAGCGGTTGGCGTCAGGCTGAAGCTTCGCGGCGGTGATGTGCGGCTCGAGCTGCCGGACGGCGTTGTTCGCCTCACCGATCCGAACGTAGGCCTCGGCGATGGCGAGATCGGGCAGGAGCGTGTCGTTGGGCGAGCGCTCGCGCCACTTGAGCGCCGCGGCGAGCGATTCCCGCCAGCGGTTCAACCGCGCGAAGATGCTGGTGGCGAGGCGCGCCGGCTCGGCGGCGGTGGGGAAGTTCTCCATCGCGCGGGTGGCGATGATGACGGCTTCGCGGGCGTTGTTCTGCGCGGCGTATCGCCGCGCGAGAATGCTCTGCAACTCGAAGAAGCGGGGGTTCTGATCGGAGATCTGCCGGAGCCGCTGGGTGGCCTGCTCCTGGGTGATTTCGCCCAGGCGGCCCTGGTTGATGATATCGAGGGTG
>CAYUNS010000008.1:3296-6748 GCA_964446155.1 uncultured Tepidisphaeraceae bacterium
GATGGGCGGTTCGCTGCCGACGACGTCTTTGGAGAGGGCCTCGATCAGGGGCGCCAGGTCGGCCGATCCAGGCTCGGACGCAAGGATGGTGGCGCGGGCACGAAGGATTTCGATGTCGCGGTTGTCGGGCAGCGCTTTGAGCGCGGTGTCGGCGTCGGCGATCGCCTGCTCGTACCGCTGGGCGCGCAGATGCAGTCCGATCAACTGTCGCCAGGGACGGGGATCGGTGGGATTGGATTGCGTGGCGGAGCGGAGCTGCGACTGGGCGAGTGCGGGATCGCCATATCGCTCATTGTAGAGGGCGCGCATCAGCTCGTCGGCGTTGGCGCCGGCGGCGGGATCGAGACAGGCAATGGCCTTCTCGACGTTGGCCACGTCCCGTTGCGAGCCGAAGAAATCGACCGCGTGCTCGACGACGTTGAGGGGCAGGTCTTTCCGCTCGATGACGGCGAGATAAAGCTCCCCGGCTTTGGCGAGGTTCGATTGCCGACGGTAAAGCTCCGCGAGCATGACGCTGCCCGCGGGATCGCGATCCTGTGCGGGGGATTTTTCAAGCAGTTGGATCGCGCCCCGCGCGTCTCCCTGCTGGGAGAGCATGGCGGCGAGACGGTTGCGCTGGTCTTCGCTGAGGTCGTCGTGTTCCGTGAGCTGGGTGAGATACTGCCGAGCTTCGGTGAAGCGTCCTTCCTGCTGGAGAAGCTGAACCAGCTCGAACCGGACGGGCAGCGCGGTGGGCCGGAGCTTCACCGCCTCGACGAGTTGCTCGATCGCGCCCGCGCGGTTGCCGACGTCGCGGCGGGTCTGCGCCAGCAGGAGACGCGGTTCGATGCGGGTGGGATGGCGGCGGACGAGATCGGCGAGTAGTCCCTCGGCCTCGGCGATGTCGCGCTCGCGGTTCCCGGTGCTCCCCAGCAGCCAGCGGGCGCGGGCGAGCTTCCACTGCAATGAATCCTCGCCGCTGATGTTTTTGAGCCGCTCGATGGTGCGAAGCACGAAGTCGCGGTCGCCCCAGGCCGACTCGGACGCGAGGACGGCGCGCTGAATGAGGATGTTCTGCGCGTGGGCGTCGCCCAGCGCGATCCACGCGGCCCGGGCGCCGGGGTCGTTGATGTTTTCGCGGTATCTCGCCAGCGAGACCTGCCAGTCGAGGTCGTCGGTGTGTTTCGCGGCGGCGGCTTCGAGGGAATCGAGGCCTTCCTGGGGGTTGCCCTGCCGCGCCATTTTCATGGCGCCGGCGTAGGCGAGCTGCGCGGTCATGCCGTGCTGCTTTTGCGCGATGGCCAGGAGTTCCTGCTCCATGTCGAGTTTCTTGACGGCATCGAGGGTCATCAGCCGCGAGAGGAGATTGGGACTGAGTTTTCCGGGGGATTCAACGGCGGCGTGCAGCGCCTGCAGCGCTTCGTCGCGTTTGCCGTTGCGGACGAGCATTTCAATGTGAATGGGCAGCGTCTGCGGTTCGCCGGGGCTGATCGTTTGAATCCGCGCGACATGTGCGGCGATGCCCTCGGCGTTCATGTCGCCGATCCCTTCCTCGAGGCAGGCATAGGCGGCGAGGGCGAGGGTGATGGCGGCGTCGAGATGCCGCGGGGCGAGGCGCGCCGCGTTCTGCGCCTCGACCAGCGCCTGCATGTAGCGATGGCTGTCGAGCAGGGCGCGGGCGATGAGCAGCCGGGGGGTGATCCAGCTTGGAACCTCGCGGGCGACGGTGTTCCACGCCGTCAGCGCCTGCTCATGTTCGCCGAGGCGGGCATACGCCTCTCCGAGGAAGAACCGGATGACGGCGTTTTCGGCGTCGCGCGACAGCGCCTGCTGGAGTGAAACGATGAGGTTTCTGGGATTGGCGTCCTGCTCGCCGAAGCGGGCGTCGAGGGCGGTGGCCCAGGCGCGGGCGGAGGGATCGACCTTGCGCTGGGCGAGAGCCGCGGTGATGGCGGAGGCCTCGTCGGCCTTGCCGAGCTGATAAAGGCTCAGCGCCTTGAAGCCAAGCAGCCGGCTGTCCGACTGCCGCGAGGCGGGATCGAGATTGCCGAGTCGGCCGACCACGTCGTCATAGCGGCCGTTCTGCCAGAGCCGCTGGACGAGGACGCGCTGCAATTCGATGTCGCCGGATTCCCGCACGGAGCGCTCGAGCAGATTTTGCGATTCATCGAACATCTGAAGGTTGTCCAACTGCCGGGACAGGTGCTTGACGAACGCCGCGTCGGGCGCGGGGCGTGCGGCGGCGGAGAGGAGGGTCTGTCGCGCCTTGGGGAGATCGCCCGCGTAGCGATGGGCGATGGCTTCGAGGAACTCGAAGCGCGGATCGTCGGGGTATTTTTCCCGCAAGGCCCTGGCGTGGGCGATCGCCTCGGCCGGGGGCTTTTGAAGCTGCATGAACAGCCCATAGGTATGGATCTGGGCATCGAGATCGGTCGGGTCGATCGCGTTGTGATGCAGCGACAGCGCCAGCGCTTCCTTGAACTGTCCCTGCCAGCTCATCGCCATGACGGCGGCGCGGAGCGCGTCGAGATCGTCGGGGTTTTCGGCGAGCAGTTCGTTGGCGAGATCGCGCGCCTCGACCTCGTAGCGGTTTTTCACCCAGAGATCGAGCAGCCTTTTTTTGGCGTCGAGATTGTCGGGGTCCAGCTCGAGCACACGGCGGAAGATGTTGATGCCCTCGGTGATGTGGCTGCGGTTGGGTTCCTCGACTTCGGAGCGGGCGGTTCCGTAGGCGAAGAGGGCTTGGCTGTCGAACTTGTGCTTGGAGACGTAAACGGACAGATGCCTGAGCGCGGAAACGTAGTCTCCGGCTTCGTAGGCTTCCATGCCGGCGAGCCTGGATTGGCGGAGCTTGGCTTCGACATTGGCGCGGCGGACCGCGACCAGCCCGGCGACCAGCGAACCGACCACGAGAAAGCCGACAACCAGAATGATGAGCCGGCGCTTGGTCTTCGGCCTGATGTTCATGATCGCGATGCCTTTCCTAAGATCGTGGCGATGGTTTTCCAGATGATTTTCAGATCAAGCCACCATGAACGATTTTCGACGTATTCAAGATCGTACTTGATCCATTCCTGGAAGTCCGAGCCGGCGCGTCGGGTGCGGTTGATCTGCCACAGTCCGGTGATTCCCGGACGGACGCTGAGGCGCGCCTCGCGCCAGGCGGGGCAGAACTGGTTTTCATGGAAAGGGCTGGGTCGCGGTCCGACGACCGACATGTCTCCGACGAGGACGTTCCAGAACTGGGGCAGTTCGTCGAGATTGTATTTTCGGAGATAGCGTCCCACGCGGGTGAGGCGCGGGTCGTTTTCCATGTAGAACTGCGGGCCGTCAGCCTGGTTTTTCATTTTGAGCTGGGCCTTCATTTTTTCCGCGTCCTTGCGCATGGATCGGAACTTGACGCAGGGGAACAATCGCCGACCGATGGTTTCGCGGCGGTGGGAGAAGAAGAACGGCCGGCCGTCCTCGATCCA
>CAYUNS010000008.1:6758-26753 GCA_964446155.1 uncultured Tepidisphaeraceae bacterium
GATCCAGATGGCGAGGATGATGAGGGGATACAGGGGCAGCGTCATCAGCAGCGCGAGGGTCGCGAACACGATGTCGAAGGCGCGTTTGAAGGCGCGGTCGATCGGGGTGATCTCGCGGGGAACGGGATCGGGCGGCGGGGCGGTCGGCTCGATTTCGAGCCACTGGATCGCTTCGGAGTCGGGTCGCGCCGCGGGATCATCCCAGATGACCGCGGGACCAACGACCGTCGAGTCGGGGGCGACTTGCCGGCCGGCGCCGACCCACACCGGGCCGATGAAGCGGGCGGTGGGATCGATCTCCGATTTCGGGTCGTGCCACACGCCGCCCCTGGCCTGAAGAGCGCGGGCGATGGTGGCGTCGGGGCGCTTCCAGACGCGGGGGAGATCCTGAAGGAAATAAGCCATCTCGCGATCGATGGAGCTGTCGTAGACGTTTCCATCGACGGAGAGGGTGACGCGGTCGATGCGGGGGATGAACCGCCGGAGGCGGCGCCAGCCGGCCTGGGGATCGACGGCGGATTGCCAGAGCTGGGCGATGTCGCGTTCGGGCGTGAGGACGACGCGCGCGAGCCTGGGGGAAAAATCATAGAGGCGCTGGAAGCGCACGAAGCGATTGGAGTCGTCGGTGATGACCTGCTCGCGGTAGCCGCGTTCGCGTGTGTCGTGGAGTCGCAGGAACAGCACCTGCACGCCGGCCCAGTTGAGCACATCCATCACGCTGCTCATCTTGAACAAGGTGAGGCAGCAGGGGTCTGTGAGCAGGAACAATTCGGCATGGCGGACGATCTGCGACGGCTCGCCCTGCCGGACGACCTGCACGCCGTGGGCGGCCCAGTAGCGAATGTGCAACTGGAGCGGATCGAGGCCCCAGATGGTTCGCTGCTTCGAGGCCGCGGCGGGAATGGTGACGGAGCTGACCATGGTCTCGGGAGCGGGGGCGTTCGGCGAGCCGCGCCCGACTCGCCTGAAGACGGTGGGGGGCGATCGCCGCTCGCGGAGCCGCGTTCCTCCTTTATTGCTTGTTGTCCCCATCGTCGGACTTCAGTGCCGCCGACGACGCGACGGCGCGGGCGACCGGTCCGAAGAGGGCGGCGTTTTCGCCGGTGGCGCCCTGGGCGCCGGTGGCCTTGACGGAGCGACGGTTGATGGAGGTTTCAAAATCCTGCGCCTGGGCGCGGTTGAACACGACCCCGGCCAGCGGCGCGCCGATCGACGCGAGGTGGCTGATGGAGCGTTCGACGAGCGGGCGCTGCTGCCCGCGGGCGACGGCGAGGATGACACCGTCGGAGACGGCGGCGACGAGCGACGCCTCGATGCTGCCGAGGATCGGTCCGGTGTCGATCAGGATGACTTCATAGTGCTTGCGGGCCTCGGTGATCATTCGCCGCAGCGCCGCGGGCGAGAGCGTGCTGGCATGATGGCCTTGCGCGGCGCCGACGGGCAGGATCGCGAGGTCGGCGATGTCGGTTGGCCGGATGTATTCCATCAGCGATCCGCTGGCGACGGCTTCGAGAACGCCATCGGGCGAATCGATGTTGAGTCGCGCGGTCAGCCCGGCGCCGACGAGGTCGCAGTCGATGAGCAGGGTTCGCGATCCGCAGGCGGCGAAGGAGAGTCCGAGCGCGAGGCTGAGACTGGTCTTGCCGTCGCCGGGGGAGGCGCTGGTGATGGCGAAGACCCGCCGGTCCATGCCGGACGGATTCACCTGGAGCATCGTGCGAATCTGATGCACGCAGTGGGCGGCGACGGAGGCCTGCTCCGGGTCGGTGAGGCGATCGGGCAGGTTGGGGAGAATGCCCAGGAGGTTGATGCCGGACATATCGGAGGCGATCGGGTCGTCGGAATAGCGGTAGCGGCTGTCGAGCAGCCCAATGCCGAGGAAGAGCATGAAGGGGACGGAGAATCCGCCCATCATGCCCAGGGCGGCGAACTGGGCGCGCTTGTCGATGACCGGCTCGCCGGGGATGCTGCTGTGGCTGAGCACGCGGATTCGCCCGCTGGTGAAGTAGGCTTCGGTGTTGAGCTGATCGATGCGTCGATCGGCGTCCTTGATGCTTTCCTTGAGGATGGCGATCTCGTTGTCCACCTGCTGGATGTCGATGCGCTGGATGCCGACGGCCATGGTGGCCTGGCGGGTTTCCTCATAGCGGACGCGGAGGTCTTCGACCAGCAACCGGAGTTGCTCGACGGCTTCGGGGGTGATGGGGGTGGTGGTGGTCCCATCGGGATTGATCCGCACGCCGGGGTGGGATTCGCGGAAGCGGTCGGCGTGCTCGTTGATTCGCTGATCGAGGCTTTCGATGTCGGCGCGGGTGCGCCGGATCAGGCGATGGTTCTCGCCGTATTCGCGCTGGAGGGCGAGGAGCTGGAACTCGGCGTTTTCCTTCTGGGTGAGAAGGCTCCTGATGGTGGGGTCGGCGTCGGCGATCTGCTGGATGGAAAGCTCCGCGGACTGGCCTTCATCCTTTCGTTCGAGGGCCTCGCGGGCGGCGTTGTAGCTGATTTCAGCGTTGCGGAGGGCGGTTTCCTGCCGGACGAACTCGGTGATGAGGCTGCTCTGGTAGGGGTTGAGGTCGGGCATCATGTACTTGCGGAGCAGCTCGATGCGGAGTTGTTCCTTGGCGCGCAGTTGCGCCTGGTCGTCACTTTTGCGGGTTTCGAAGAATCGCTTGGTGTTGTTGTGCCGGTCACGATCGGGGTCGCCGTGTAGCCGCATGTAGGCGGAGATGACGGCGCGGGTTGCGGCGGAGGCGATGGCGGGGTCTTCGTCGAGGAAGGAGACCCAGATCAGGCCGCTGCCCGGCTGATGCCGGACCTTGAGGGCTCGGCCGAAGGCGGCGAGATCGCCCTGCACGGTCTGGTTGCCGGTGCGCCGGGCGGCGATGTAATCGGGATCGCTCACCGCTTCCTGGATGGTGCGCTGGCTTTGGAGAAGAGTGACCTGGGTGGCGACGTATTGCCCATGTCCGGGCATGAGCTGGTCGGGCTTGGTGGCGTCGACGAAGACATAAGGCGTGACCTCGATGACACCGTCGCTCTGGTAACCGGGTTGCTGGCTCATGTAGCCCAGCGCGCCTCCGATCACTCCGCAGACGGCGGCGATGGTGAAGGCGATGAGGTATCGGCCGCGCAGAGACTGGTGGATGCGCTTCAGCGGCTGGGGCTGCGGTTGCGACGGTCCGAGCGGGCTTGCGCCCAGCGGGTCGTAGTCGATCCGCGCGGGTGGCTGGGTATGCGATGATGAAAGCATCATGTCATTGTTCATGGGCTGATCCCTTCGGATAACAACGTCTCAAGCACGGGGATGTTGGGGGTCATGATCTGTTCGAAGATTTCGTTGCGTTGCTCGACGGGGAGGTTGGCGTCCATGACGACCCAGACCTGTGCCGCGCCGTAGTAGCGTTGCTGGTAGTCCTCGGCGGCTTTGCGGACGCCGTCCATGTCGCGGACGATGCCCTTGCCGGGGACGATCATGAAATTGCAGATGGCCTGCCGCTCGGTGATGCCGCGTCGGGTGGTGGCGTAGCGATATTCGACGCCGGGGATGTGCATCCCATTGATGTACCAGTCGCGTTCCTCGCCGGGGCGGTCGTCGGTTCCGGCGATGCTGGTGTATCCATTGGAGGGATAGCAGATCGGCGGGAAGTGTCCGGCCATGTCGCGGGTGTCGCGGCATTGCACGATCATGAGGGTGACGTTGGTGCGATAAAATCCGGTGGTGCGCGTGTCGCGATAGACGCGATTGATCGTGGCGTTGGGCCTGAGCAGCTTGACGGCCGCCGGATGAAGCTCGGTATCCTCGACGCGCACCCACGAGGGATCGATGCGGATGGGGACGATGCCGGTTTCGGGATCGAGCGCCTCGCGGCATCGTTCGTGGTAGGCGTCGGTGTGTTCGGGGGTGACGTGCCTGCTTTTCTCCACGAGGATTCCGCCCAGCAGCGCGGCCGAGAAGAGGGGGGGGATGAGAAACAGCACGATTCGGTTCATTGTCTCAGCGCTTTCATCGTCATTGTGAAGCCAGCGTGTAACGCATGACGGGGATCATGGCCCATTTCAGCAGTTTGATGATGCTCAGGAGCATAAGAAACGCGATGGGGACCATGGCCCATCCGCTGTATTCGTGGAAGGCATCGGCGAAGGATGGCGATGCGTAACCATACAACCAGATAGTCGGCAGAATGCGGACGACATTGCAGAAGATCGCCGCCAGGGGGCTTGCCAGCAGCACGAGGAACCGCACGGAATTCCGCAGCGGCAGGGCGAAGCTGAAGGCGTAGCTCACCAGGATCAGGGGGAAGACCATTCGCAGGCCGTTGCAGGCCTCGGCGATGGTGACGTCGGTTCCGTTGATGCTCAGCAGGTTGCCCGAGCGATTCGAGTCGACGCCGAAGATCTCCAGCAGCGCCTGGGCGATTTGCGCCGTGTACGCCTGAAGCGGCAGGGCGATGCTCTGCCGGACGATGGACGGAACGGGGATAAGAAAGATCAGCACCGCGACGGCGGGGAAGAACTGGAAAAGGACGTTTTTGCCGAGCACCGACAACATGCATCCCAGCACCACCAGCACCGATCCCCCATGCCAGAGGGACTGATGCGCATTATAGAATCCGAACGAGCTGAGGCCCCATCCCGCCGCGACGATCAGCGGTCCGATGATCGTTCCCGAGACCCGGCAGTGCCGGAATCGCATCCGGCGGACCCAGACCATGACGATGGCGACCACCGGGACGATGAAGATGTGGCTGTACTCTTCATCCTGCCAGGCGATGTGATGGATGTCGATCCACGCATCGCGGGTGACCCATGCGCCGAAGGCGCCCATGGCCAAGGCCCCCAGCAGGCGTCCTCGCGTAAGCCGGTCGCTTCTCAGGAGCGAAGGGGTCATGATTTCCAGTTCCTCATCATTTCCTCGGAGGCGACCAGTTGATCGGCCACGGTGACATCGCGTTTCACGACGCCATCAGGGCAGACCATGCTGCGTAAAACCACCGCGCCGGCCTCGATGCGGGCGCCGCGCAGGACGACCGAATCATGGACATGCGCCTTGGGATCGACGACCGCGCCGTCTTCGACCATCGCGAAGGTCGGCTGCCAGTGTTCCGCCAGGGGATCCTGAAAATCACTCGATCCTTTTCGATGCCCGTGATACTGGCGGAGGGCGACGATGTAATCCGCCAGCGATCTCACCGGCAAGCCGGTGCCCCGCCGTCGCTGGATCACCTTGATATCAAAGTGAGAGGCGATGGTGGGCAGCGCCTGCTCCTTCATATCGACGTATCCGGTTGGCTGGATAAGCCGCAGCGCCTTGCAGGGCAGCAACATGATATTGCTGGGCGTCCCGTCCTGATGGGAAATCAGGCAGACTTCCCCCTTTTTTTTCTCGATGGCGGCGGCGATCGCGGTGAGGGGGTCGAGCAGAATCTGGGCGGCGTTGGCGACGAGGATCAGGTCGTCGTCGTCATAGTCCGCCGCCAGGTCGCCGAGCAGCCCGCCGGTGCCCCGATAACTGGAGACATCCCGTTCGACCCGGAACGTCCCATAATAATGCGGCGCGCCGCTGATCGGCTCGGGTGAAGTGCCGTTCACCATGATCCGAACCGGAAGCTGATCGAGCTTGAAATGGCGCGCGACATCGGCGGCGTGTTGCAGCCAGTGGTTCAGGATGGTTTCGCGCCCATCGACGGGCAGATCGAGGATCGACCGCCCGGTCAATCCGATCAGAGGGGTGGGGCGCATGGTTCCACCGAGCAGGATCAGCCCTTTGAGACGGGCAAGGCTTCCGCTGTAACTTGTTGTGGATGAAAGGGTTGCCGAGTTCAATGCGTTGGGGGATCGTCCGTTGGGTTCGTTTTGCGCATATCCATTGTGGGCGCTGCCGGTCTCATGGGGCGCGGGGCGTTTGCGGCGGGTTCTGCCGCCGGGGCGCGATCCCGTTGAAGCGGGGCGGGCCACCGATTTCACGATGATCGGCCGGCGAAGCACCCGCGCCTTGGCGCCCGCCCAGGCCGCTGAACCGAGCAGCGTGACCGCGAACGGAATCCCCGCCACAATATAACGCTTGAACAGCCTCTTCGGTTCCTGAAATAATCGATGCACCCATTCCAGCCCGCTGTGCTGCATCCAGCGGGGCGCGCGTTTCACCTCTCCGCACAGAAAGCTGAAACTCGCCCCCACGCCCAGCCACCACGCATGGGGCAGGACGCCGCGGATGCGATCGACCAGCAGTTCCTGCTTGGGGGAACCGAGGGCGACAAAAACAATGTCGGGACCGGCGCGGATGATCATCTGTATGATCTCATCCAGTTTCGCCTCGTCGGTTTCAAACCCCATGGGGGGGCAGTGCGTGCCCACCACCCGCAGGGTGGGGCTGCGCTCCTGGAGGATGCGTGCGGCGCTTTCGGCGGTCCCCGGCGAGCCGCCCAGGAGGAAGACGGATCGGTTGCGATTCGCCGCCGCGGCGCTGAGGCTGGAGATCAGGTTCGATCCGGCCACGCGCTGCGGGAGGGGGGTTCCCTGGATTCGACTGGCCCAGACCAGCGGCATGCCGTCGGCGATGACAAGGTTTGATTCGGCGACCAGAGCGCTGAATCGCACGTCCCGCGTGCATCGGCGGAGGATGTCGAGGTTGGGGGTGACGACCGTTCCGCCGCGGCGGGCATCCAGTTCGTCCAGAATGTGATCGATGCACTGCCGCTCCGTGACGGCATGAAACGCAACACCGAGCAACGGGACCGCCGGCAACGCCTTGGCCAGTTGCGCGCGGGGGGGCGCATCCTGCTCCATCCCGGTCGCGCGAGGCGCGCCGAGGGCGGGGCCGGATATGGAATCTGCTTCACAGGCGATATTGCCGTATCGCAGGTACATCTCTCATTCGGCTTTCTCCCCGTTTCGTTCCACCAGGACAACAAGGCGGCAAATCAGGCATGAATCACGGCGCGGTTCGCGTGTTTCACCGTCATCAAGACCTCGCCGACGCAATCGCGTTGGCGAGGGGCGATTTTATCGGACGGTCCCGCATCGGGACCGGCACGCCGACGGCGCCCACAGACCCGCCAAAGTATGGCTTCCCCATCCGGGAATCAAGGTCAGAAATGTCCGCCGCTTGCCTGTTTTATCCACCTTCGACCTCTGAAACATTCATGACGAGTCAGGTCACCCTCGTTTTATCGTCAAAACGGGGGGAGGACATTGGGGCGGTAAAGGGAAGCAATTTGCGGACCTGGAAGAAGATGAAGCCATCTTCCGGCGCCGGGGGATTGCACTTGATCGCCATTTCCGCTTTTATGAGACCCCATTCACACAGGAGCGATCATGATTCTCGGTAATGGACTGTATCAATATGAGTGGCAGGGCGATTGGATGAAGCTGCCGGCCTCGATCCGGCTGGGGTATACGCACGGCGTCGTCACCGATTCGTCGGACAACGTCTATGTCCATAACACCTCCGATCATGCCCTGTGCGTTTTCGATCGCGAGGGCAAATTCATCACCTCGTGGGGCAAGGAATTTGAAGGCGGGGCGCATGGGATGTTCCTGTCGCGCGAGGGGAACGAGGAATTCCTGTATTTCGCCGACACCCGCCGGAGGCTGATCGTCAAGACCACCCTGGACGGGCGGGAGCTGTTCACCCTCGGGCATCCCCCGCGCACGGATATTTACGACAAGCCGGAGAAATTCACCCCCACCGATGTCTGCGTGGCGCCCAATGGCGACTTTTATGTGATGGACGGCTACGGTCAGCCTTATGTGCATCGCTATGACAGGAACGCGGAATACCTCGGCACTTTCGGCGGCCCGGGCAATGCGCCCGGGCAGCTCAAGTGTCCCCACGGCGGGTGGGTGGTGCTGCGCAACGGCGCGGAGGCGGCCGAACTCTACATCGCCGATCGCGGCAACAACCGCATCCAGGTCTTCACCCTCGATGGCCGGCACAAGCGCTTCATCACCGATGAAATGCGCCAGCCCTGCTGCTTCTTCGAGCACAAGGGCGATCTGTACATCCCCGACCTGCTCTCGCGCATCACCATCCTGGACCAAAACGACAAGCTTGTCGCGCATCTCGGCCAGGCCGACGAAATGAACAAAACCCCCAACTGGCCGAACATCCAGTACAAAATTCAGCCGGGAAAATTCAGCGCCCCCCATGCCGTGTGCGTCGATTCACACGATGACATCTATGTCGCCGAGTGGATTTCCAGCGGCCGGCTGACCAGGCTGAAACGCCAAAAGTAAACGCGGCGCTCCATGGCCGAACGCCCCATCCCGAGGCGTTTGATTCGATGGAATGATCCTTCCCGTTTCATGTCCGATCGCCGGCTTTATCGTTCTTTCGTCGCCGGTTGCGTGGTCGGCCGGGCGGCCTGCATATTCTTGAGAACCTCGAGGATCACCGGATCGTCCATCCCCTTCAGTACGATCAGCGGCTGATTGTCGGGCATGAACGGGCAACGGCCATTCGCCAGGCCATACCCGGGCCGGTGTGATCCGAGCTTCTCCCGGTCATAGATCACTACCAGTAGAAGTTCCCCTTCCTCAGGCACCCGCCGACGCTCAATGCTGAGCGCCATATCTATCGTCAATCTGGTATGGACCGCCGGATTGAAAAGTCCGGAAACACACGCAAGCGGCTTCAGATCAACGACATAGGAAGCGGGGGATTCTTCGTCGGCGGGTGTGACATCCAAGGCTCTCGCCACGATTACAAATGCTGTTCCATTCCAGAACTCTTCACTCTCCGCCTTGAATGTTGGATTTGCCGCCTGCACAAACCCATACACCCACATCAACATTGTTGCCGAGAGAACCAGAGCGATTTTCACCAGTTTACGTTCCATTGCGCCGCCTCCCGGATGGGGATTGGGGTCCGTCCCCGTTTCCCCCGTTTCCTGTCCCCCTTAGCCCCCGCAGATCTTCCTGATACTCTCGTCCAGCAACCGCTTCAGTTCTGAATCCTCCGCAAGCCTATCGCGTAGTTCCGCAAGGCGGTTCACATAGGGATAAGCCTTGTCGCCGTAATGCGCGATCGCTTTGATATAGATTGGCAACAAGGCCTGGTCGTCAAGATCGATTGTCTCGGCCAGAATCGGCAACGCCTGCGGCGGCGGAATGGTCATCCTGAAAATGGCCTCGGCGGCAGCACCGCGAAGCGCCTGATCGGATAATGCGCCGACGATGATCTTTCCGCTTTCGGGAGATGAAAGCTTCTGCATTGAAAGAAGCCCCATGATGCGTTTCCTGACTGCCAATTCGGGTTCTCGCTTATACCGGCGAATCAGTACGTGTTCGATCTCCGCAGTCCATTCAACCCCTCGTCCAATGGCGATCAGCACACTATCGCGCGTTTCGGAACTGGGATCGTCCAGGAGGCCAAGAAGCGCATCGGTAATCCTTCCGTTCCTCGCAAACGCCTTCGGACCTGACTGATCTGCAAACGCTATCCTTGCCGCAGCGGCGGCGGCATAGCTCCGTACTTCGCTGTCGGGATCCGTCAGGCCCATTGGGAGCATCGCGACAACTTCCGCTCCGCGCCGTTCCGGACGGGCAATGGCCACCTCGCGCCATACGTCACGGCGTTTGGAGATGTCGTCGGCCTGCACGGAATGTGCGGTCGGTCCAGGCCGCGAGTCCTCTCTCCGGTCGCACGCTGCCGCGAGGATCATCATGACCACGGCCGCGCCCAATGCACATGTCGCGTTTTTGTTCATGGGTTGATCGCTCCTGACGTATCCACATCCTTCTCGCTTGGCGGGAAAAGGGAAAGGGCATGAGGACGGACCTGGTTTGCCTCCCTTCTCGGCCTTCTTCTGCTAAACGCGATATTGCTTCTCGTTGTCGGCGTTGTCGACCCAGCGGATCACTTCAGCGTGAACGCGCCCTTCAGGGATTTACAGTATATACCAGCCATATGGTTGCGATAATCAGAGAAGCCCGAGCGATTCGGAGGGGCCACCGGGGTCCAGGCGGGCAAGCCCGCGCCAGCAAAGACAGGATCGCGACGATACCCAGCATCATCGCGGCGGTAACCTGATCTTCTCCGGCTCCACCACGCGAGCCGCTGTCAATGCTCACCGCCAAGGTGATCCGAGCGCGCCAGGCGAGAAAAACTGCCCAGGACGACATGAAAAGTGCGGCAAGTCCCGCCAATTGCGGCCGGTGGCGCCAACACCACTGTGCCAGTCGAATACAATACCTCCCCAAAGCATCGAAAACTGCCATAAGGCGATCCCGGGGAATGAAACGAGGACGGACCGGGAATGAAACGAGGACGGACCTAGTTTGCTTCCGTCCTTTAGGTCTTCCCTGTTGCCTGTGTTCGTCTCCGGCGACGGACCGTGAACCACCAATATGTCGGAATCGCTCCAGCCAGCAGGAACAGCAGTCCCATGTCGAGTTCAATCTCCACACGGCTAGAGTACCTTCTGATGCCAATACCGAACGGGTTGCCGTCGGTAAGCCAGAACATGGAATGAGAAACAACTTCTTCGCGAGCATGCTTCAGTTTAACCACTGATCGGCGAGCAGAGGGCTCACTGTGAGGTGTACTCCAATGAGGGTTGTAATCCATGGCGACCTTTATCAGACCCCAACCGTTGGTTACCCCCAAAGACAATGGTCCTAGCCGTAGATATACCCAGTCGGCGATTACTTGGCCGCGCACGAACAGAATAAATAGCAAGGCGAACATTGCCAGGCTGATGAGGGCCGGTTTGCAAAGGATGTTCGTTTTGTGGAGCCGGATCATGTTCACATTAGTCCATTGATTGGGGAGCGACCGTCGTTCGCGCCTTTTGGATCTGATTCCCGATTTTATCATCATCTGTGGATAGATCGCGTTTGCCGTTACTATCGCCTTTGGCCATTAGATTCCACGCGCTGTCAGAGTGGCTGGATGAATCCATCAAGTCGATGAAACGGGGACGGACCTGGTTTTCCTCCGCCTTCAGCCCGCTCAATTCGAACGTCATCTGCAACGGCTGCTTGACATTGAACGTGTAGTGGCTGGAGCCGCTCGATAGTCCGGACCCGCCGTTCGTCTCCAGCACCCGGCCGGCGCGGAACGCGCCGAGGGATTGCTGAACGATCGAGGCGCTTCCCCCGATCGCGCCGATGCCAAAGCCGGCGGCGAGCAGTCGGCGCGTTTCAAGAGTCTCCATGACGGCGCGGCGGGTCGAAGCGCGCATGGGATGAAATATCCTCGCGAGGAACCAGGCGGCTGAAGAATTGGCCCCCATATCTGGAAAGCCCCCGAACTTCTTCAGAAGAAGAACACCTGCCACATCGACTTCACGAACCCAAACCGGCCGCCGAGTTGTCAACAAGCGCCTCGTGATAAAACGGCAACTGCCCGGCATGATTTTTTTCTCTTTTCGATCGTCGAGCAGGATGGAGAAACCGCCTGCCTGGGGTTGTTCGGCAACTGGTTGAGGATGTGAGACGGCTCGCCGACGGTTCTCCTGCAACTTTGTTGCACCTTCGGTATGATACGTTTGAGCGGGCGGGACGGCGTCCCGCCGGGGCGGTGCGGGATGTGTGCAGCCCCATTCAGGCGATTCGAGACAAGGATACGTCGTGTCATTGCGGATTGAGCAGCTTCGTAAGAAATATGTCGGCCCGGATGGGAGCGTGGTGCCCGTGATCGACGTGGGGACGTTCGATCTGGCCGATGGCGAGCAGGTCGCGCTGGTGGGCAGCAGCGGGGCGGGGAAGACGACGCTGCTGCATCTCATCGCGGGCATCCTCACGCCGGATTCCGGCAAAATCCTGTTCAATGTTGGTGAATCGGAATCCGCGGGCGTCGTCGATCTCACCACGCTCGGCGAGGCGCGGCGGGATGTCTTTCGCGGGCGATACATCGGCTGCATTTTCCAGACGCATCACCTGCTTCCCGGCTTCACCGCGCTGGAGAACGTGCTGCTCGGCATGAGCTTCACCGGGCGAGGCCCCGATCGGCCGTGGGCGAATCACCTGCTCAACGAGGTGGGACTGGGCGATCGCATTCACTACAGGCCCCACAAGCTTTCCGTGGGGCAGCAGCAGCGCGTCGCGGTGGCGCGCGCCCTGGCCAGCCGCCCCCGGCTCGTTCTCGCCGACGAGCCCACCGGCGCGCTCGACGGGAAAAATGCGCAGCAGGTCCTCGACCTGATCCGAAAACTCTGTACGGAAGTGAATGCCGCACTGCTGATGGTGAGCCATGATCCGATGATCACCAGCCAGTTTCCGCGAGTGGTGTCGCTCGCTGAACTGAACCGCGCGGCGAAGTGAAAACGCCATGAATTTATTCGAACTGGTTCTCAAGCAGATGCGTCAGCGCAGCCTCTCCACCTGGCTGACGATTTTCTCCATTCTACTCGCGGTGGGGCTGGCGATCTCGATCATGATCCTCCATCGCGAGGGGAAGAACGTCTTCGGGCAGTCGGATTACGGATTCGACACGGTCATCGGGGTGAAAGGCTCGAAGCTCCAACTGGTGCTCAACTCCGTCTATCACCTCGATCAAAGCACGGGCAATCTCGATTACGCGTTTTACGAGAACCTTTCCAGGCCGCCCTACGCGCGCATGGTCCGCTGGGCCGTGCCGTTCGCGGTGGGGGACAACTATCGCGGGCATCGCGTCGTCGCGACGCTGCCGGCGATTTTCGGGCTGGATGAATCCGGCGAGCCGCTGGCGGACAACAAGGTCTTCCAATATCGCATCGACCGGCGGTTCGAGCTGGCCGAAGGCCGCGCCTTCAGCGCGGACCATTACGAGGCCGTGATCGGCGATGACACCGCCAAACGCTTCAACCTGAAGCTCGGCGATCGCATCCGCGTCGAGCATGGGCTGAGTTCCGGGCAGCGCCCCGACTATCACGACACCGAATGGACCGTGGTTGGAATCCTCGCTCCCACGCGGACCGCCAACGACCGCGTCGTCTTCATTCCCCTCAAGAGTTTTTATGCCATCGGCGAACACACCGGCGCGCTCGAGCAGATCGCGGTGCGCATCGAGGGCAAGCCGCGCGGCGACGAGACTTCCCCGGTCGAGCCGCCGGCGGGCGACGACAATGCCATCCACCTGGCGCTGCCGAAGGAGAAGTGGAAGATTTCCTCCATTCTCGTGCGCAGCCGCAGCCCGCATGACGTCACCTCGCTCGCATGGTTCATCAACAACGGCGACCAGGCGGTCGCGGCCAACCCCGCGCTGGAGATGAGCCAGTTCTTCTCGCAGTTTCTCGATCGCTCCGCGGCCGTGCTGCTCTCGATTTCGGCGCTGGTGACGATCGTGGCGGCGGTGTCGATCCTCGTCAGCATCTATAATTCAGTGTCGGCGCGGATGCGGGAGATCGCGATTCTCCGCGCGCTGGGCGCGACGCGTGCCCGCATCCTGGCGCTGATCTGCATCGAGGCCGGACTGATCGGGCTGATCGGTGGGGCGGTGGGGCTGGTCTGCGGGCATCTTCTGGCCGCGGCCGGTTCATGGTATTTGCAGCGTTTTGTCGGTCATGGCCTCAATTGGCTGGCCGTCGGTTCGACCGAGTGGATATACTTGGGGGTGGTCGTCGTCCTGTCCGTCCTGGCGGGACTCGTCCCGGCGCTGAAAGCCTATCAATCGCCGGTGGCGATGAATCTGGTCGGTTGAAGCGGGATGAACCCGCTTATTCGCCTCTCAGGGGCGAAATGAAAAAACGAACCCACGGGCTGCACCATGCGTTTGAAGATATTGTCCATTCTGCTGTTGTTCAGTTCGCTTGCGGGGGCGCAGACCACCCAGCCGGCCTCGGCGCTGGAGGCGCGGGCCAACCAGGCGTTTGCCGGCGGGGAGTTCGCCATCGCACTGCCGCTGTTTGAAAAGCTCATCGAAGGTCAGCCTCCCACCTCCGACCGGGTCGCCCGCATCCGCGAGCAGATCCAGGTCTGCACCGCCAATCTCCAGGCGACCCAGGAGCAGGCGGATCGGAATCTGCCCCTGGCCGCGCGACCCGCCGCGGATGCCCGGACCACCGAGGCGCGCAAGCCCCACACCCCTCCGGCCGAGGGCGAGGTGCTCGAGCTGACCATCCAGGAACTCGGCAATTTTGAATACGACGATGTCGCCGGTGGCGGCATCCCCGAGGATGTGATTCGGCTCACCGGTTCCACCGTCCGGCTTCGCGGGTTCATGATCCCGATCGACCAGGCCGACAACATCCGGCAGTTCTCGCTCGTTCCCGATCTCCTCGCCTGCTGCTTCGGCGCTCCCCCGCAGATTCAGCACATGGTGATCGTCTCCTGCCCGCCGGGCAAAAGCGTCAAATACTTCCCCGATGAAATCACCGTCGAAGGCGTCCTGAAGGTCGAGGAGAAAAAGGAGGATGATTACATCCTCAGCCTTTTCGAGCTGACCGCCGGCAGCGTGAAACCCTCGGTGAGATAATGGATGACTATGAATGGCGGCTCCTGTTTTCGCCGGAACGCCCGACCGTTTCATGTGAGGCTGACAATCATGGATACAACGCTTAAGGTTCCCCTGTCCGAACGCATCAACCTGCGAATGGTCGTCTTCGCCGGGTTGCTGCTGCTGCTCATCGGCTATCCGGTCTATCTCTATCTCGACACCGTGATCTCCGGCGGGATCAAGCAGCGCGGGGATCTTGTCGAGGTCGATCTCAAGGCCATGAGCAGTTTCCCCTTCGACAAAACCATGGGCACGCTTCAGGATATCCCGCCCAAATGGCGCGCTCTCGACGGCAAGCGCGTCATGCTCGTCGGTGAAATGTGGTCTCCGCAGGATGCCTCGCCGGAACTGGGCAGCTTTGAGCTTGTCTATTCCATCCAGCAATGCTGTTTCTCCGGCGAGCCGCAGATTCAGCACTTCATCCAATCCCGCGTCATCAATGGCGCGAAGGTTCCCAACCTGTCGGGCGCGGGGCTGATCAGGGTCATCGGAACGCTTCACGTCGATGTGAAGAAGGAAAACGGTCAGGTCACCAGCGTCTATCAACTGGATGTGGAAAAGATCGAACGAGCATAATCCCGCGTCCCTTTCGTCGGCGTGCTCACTTCAGTGAGGCACGTGAGTGAGGTATGTGGGTGAGACACGCATCAGTGAGCCGGCGCCGTTGCCGGTGCGGTCGCGGGCACGGTCGTTGATTGCATCGCGCCCGGCGCGACGATCTCCGGGATTGGGATCTCCGGTGCTTCGATCACCGGGAGTTCGATTTCCATCGGCTCGTTGAATCGCATCACCGATCCCTGCGCGGTGTCGAACATCAGGAGTACGCCCAGCCGGATTTGCGCGCCCACGGCGGCGAGGAACCCCAGCGACAGGAGCAGGACCAGCCATTTCCGTCGGTAGGCCCATCGCGCCGTGGCGGCGAGCAGCAGGGGGAGGATCACGATCGCGCCGCCGACACAGACGTGATACAGGCGCCGATCCAGGTCGCGGATGATCGGCCAGAGGGCTTTCGGATCGTAAACCTCCGTGACCCCCACGAGAAACCACATCCCGCTGGCGCCGGTGAGCGCCGCGACCAGGCAGGCGAGCAGCCAGAACCTCGCCGCGGGCACGCGCGGGCGCTCGTCGATCCGGGCCGAGGGGTTCAGCGATCGCATGAAGTCTTCCTCGATGCCCCGTCGCGTCAACTCCGGGTCCGCTTCATAGGAGGAATGATCGTGTCTCGATTCCGTGTGATTCGTCAGCCGAAGCGACAGCCCCATCGCGCCCATCGCGATGGCCACCGCCACTCCCGCGAGGAGCGTGTGAAGCTGAAGCGGGTCCACATAGCGCTGGATTCGCGCGAACCTGTCGGCCGGGGGAACGTCGCCTGCGGCGATCGCCCCCGAGTCGATTCTCTGCACACCCACGCCGTGTCCATAAACCGCCTCCCCGCCGTACCACGCGCCGGCGAGCATCAGCCCAACCCCGCCGAGCAGCAGGATGAGAAACGGAATATGCAGCTTCTCCCGGCGTCGATCGGAGGATCCCAGCCAGAGCGTCACCACCAGCACCGTCAGCCCGGTCGCGACCGCCTGCAACCAGATGTGCCGTTCCATCAACTCCATCGCCTCCGGCGAGAGGGGGCTGTTTTCCATCGCCGTGACCCAGACTTCTTCCGCATCGGGATTGTCCGCACGAGCCACTTCGGAGAACGCGTTGATTCCCACCATGCTCGCCGGGATCATCGACAGCGCCCCGAGCAGGATCATCCATCGTCCCGCCGCGCGGACCCCGTTCCGCCGCCACATGAAGCTGAACAGTTCGATGAACAAGCCCACCACCAGCAACGCCAGTGGGTAATGGATCAGGATGATGTGCCAATTCGGACGAATGAATGCCTGGGTCACGTCGTCTCTCCCGTGGTTGATTTGTAAGGCCTGTAACGAAGATACCGTGTGAAACGCTGGATGCGTAGGTGGTTTCATGGTCCGATAAATGGGAGAGGCAAACGTGAAGAGGTGAAGGCGGCTCTTCTCAGGCCTTACGTTTTCACGTTTCACCCACCCCCTCTCAAGTTGCCAAAAAGGGCCGCCGATGTATAAATGGGAAAGATGGGAAGACGGGATAATTGATTCTGGATTTCCCTGGCTCTCCGCCTTTAACTGTTATAGGTCGAGGATCGCTCTATGAAGACTGTATTCACCACCGGGGAAGCCGCCGAGATCTGCAAGGTCTCCCAGCAGACGATCATTCGCTGTTTTGACAGCGGCCGACTCAAGGGGTTTCGCGTTCCGGGCAGTCGTTTTCGGCGAATTCCCCGCGAGGCGCTGCTCGCCTTCATGCGCGACAACGGCATCCCGCCCGATTCCCTCGAATCGGGCAAGAGCAAGATCCTCGTCGTCGATGACGACCCCGAGATCGTTGAACTGTTTGTGGATGTTCTCGAACGGGATGGCCGATTTGAGGTGAAGACCGCCGCGAGCGGCTATGACGCGGGCATCATGACGCAGGAATTCATGCCCGACCTGATCATCCTCGACTACATGCTGCCGGACATCAACGGCAACGTGGTGTGCCAGACCATTCGGGCCAACCCGAACTTCCAGCATACCCGGATCATCATCGTGTCGGGCGTGGTCAACCAGGACGAAGTCAACGATCTGCTCAAGAGCGGCGCCGATGACTTCGTCAAAAAGCCGTTCAACATCGAGAAGCTCATCGAGCGCATCGGCGAGCTGCTCGCAGTGTGAGACCAAAACCACGACTGGGCGCGAGTGAGCCTCGGCCGGAAGGCATCCTTCCGCATCCGCGTTCATCCGTGCTTGTCCGTGGTTCCTTTGTTTGATTGGACATGACCCAGCCAGCGGACCATTCTCGCGACAAGCGCGTCGATCTGATCCTGCAGCAATTGGAAGAGCTGCCGACGCTTCCCACCATTGCGGTCCGGGTTCTGGAGGCCACCGCGAACGACGAATCCTCGGCGGGGGAAGTGGTCCGGCTCATCACCTCGGATGTTTCGCTCACGGCGCGCATCCTCCAACTGGTTCATCGCGCCGACTCCGGCGTGCGCGGCGAAGTCGCCAGCGTCGAACGCGCCGTCATTCTCCTCGGATTCGAGGCCGTCCGCAGCGCGGTCCTCGCGGTGTCCGTCTTTCAGGTGCTCGGTGGCGAAAGCAAGGGCGACGGGCAGTTCAGCCGCGAGGAGTTCTGGAAACATTCCGTCTCCGTCGCCTGCTGCGCCGAATTGCTCGCCGAACGGCTCGACGGTTCCTCCCGGCATCGCATCGATCCGTCCGAGGCGTTCACCTGCGGATTGCTCCATGACCTGGGCAAGGTCGCCCTCGACGCCGTGCTGCCCAAGAGCTTTTCCCGCGTCGTCGAGGCCGCCGACCTGCTGCGGGGCGACATCGCCGATGTCGAACGCACCGTCATCGGGCTGGATCACATGGTCGTCGGCAAGCGCCTCGCCGAACGCTGGCAACTGCCGCAACCGATTCGCGACTGCATCTGGCTGCACGGGCAATTGCCGCAGGCGCTGCCCTCGAGTGTCCGCAATCCCCGGCTGGTCAATCTCATCACCCTCGCCGACCTGCTCGTGCGAGAGCAGCATCTCGGGTACAGCGGAAACTATTCGTTCACCGTCTCCCGACAGCCGCTGATCGATGCGGTGGGGCTGGAGCCGGGCGCCGTCGAGGAAACGCTTCTTCAACTCGTGGAAGGCGTCGAGCCGCGCGCCCGCGCGCTCGGGCTTGGCGCGGGCAGCACCTCGGAGCTGTATCAGCAGGCGCTGGCGCGGGCGAACCGGGAACTGGGGCGCGTCAGCGGGCAACTGGCATCGAAGAATCGCCGGTTGAGCATCCGCGCCAAGTTTTTCGACGCCCTCAGCGGCTTTCAAGGCGAGCTTCGTCCCGACGCCGGCCCGCAGGCCGTCCTTCAGGCCGTCGGGCAGACCGCCGTGGGGGTGCTTGGCGTGAAGGCGTGTGCCGTGTTTTCACTGTCGCCCGGATCGGACGTCGCGGAAACCGCGCTCTTCGACGATGTCGGCGACCTGTTCGCCAGCAGCCTCGTTGACGGCGCCGAACGCCCGGACAAGCCCTCGCCCGGCGATGGACCGGTCATCCCGGTGGGGCGCGAGCTTGAGTGGCTGCTGGCGGAAATCTCCCCCCGTCTGTCGCACGACCGGCGTTTCTGGATTCGCCTCGAAGCCGACGGCGAATGCATCGGCGGCGTCGTCTGGGGCGCGCCGGTGGGGGAGGGGCAGCGGCTCAGCCCGCAGGTCCACGAACTCGCCGCCATCGCCTCCGGCTGGAGCCTGGCCCTGCGCACCGCCCAGATTCGCGAAGAGGCGCGCAACCTCTCCGAGCAACTCGCCGAATCCAATCGTCAACTGCACAGCGCGCAGAACGAACTGTTGCGCACCCGGACGCTCATCAGCCTCGGTGAGATGGCCGCCGGCGCCGCGCACGAAATGAACAACCCGCTCGCCGTCATCAGCGGGCGATCGCAATTGCTCGCCTCGCAGTTGTCGGACGCGAAGCTCAAGCACGCCGCCAACCTGATCTTCGAGCAGTCGCATCGACTCACCGACATCATCACCGAGTTGATGCACTTCGCCAAACCCGAGCCGCCGCGGATCGAAGACGGCGATTTTGCCGATTTGATCGATTGTGCGCTTCAGGAGGCCAAGCGACGCACCGATCCTGCCGATAGGTCCATAGAAGTGACGATGGGCGAAGTGCCTGTCGTTCGCGTCGATCCGAGGCAGGTCGTCGCCGCGATCGCCGAAATTATCGGCAATGCGCTGCACGCCACCGATCCGGTCGAAGGCCGGATCGCGATTCACGCCGCGTTCGATCCCTATTCGTCGCGGATCGTGATGACCGTCGCGGACAACGGCGTGGGGATGGATGATGAAACCGTCCGTCGCGCGTTCGACCCCTTTTTCAGTTCCCGTCCCGCCGGTCGCCGGCGCGGCATGGGGCTGGCCAAGGCGGCGAGATGGATCGAAGCCAGCGGTGGATCGATCCGCATTGAAAGCCAGAAAGGGCAGGGCGCCCGGGTGATGATCCTGCTGCCGGCCGCTCGCGCCGGCGAGGCGGTCGAAACCCCGCCCGCCAGCCGCAAGGCGGCGCAGGGAGAATGAGTGCGTGTTGTGGATTTCGGAGTGACGAACGTGGACGGGAGGCCTTGCGGAAACGCTCCGCGGCCCCGACCCCCGATCAAACCTGAGGGCATCCTATGGCTCCCGTTGTTCCCCAAGTGAAACCGACGGCCGCTTCCGTTTCCGTCAAGCCGCGCGTCCTGGTCGTCGATGACGAACCGGCGCTCGTCGAGGTGGTGCGCGACATCGTCGGCGCGAACATCGATTGCCGCATCATCGTGGCGCGCAGCGTCAAGGAGGCCCGCGACGTGCTCGCGACCACCACCGTCGAACTCGTCGTTCTCGACGTCAACCTTCCCGATGGAGACGGCATGAGCCTGATCCCCGGCCTGAGGCGCGATCAGCCCCTGGCCAGCGCGATCGTCATCACCGGGGAGCCGAGCGTTGACGGCGCGATGAATGCCCTGCGGCAAGGCGCTCTCGATTTCGTTCCCAA
>CAYUNS010000008.1:26763-36405 GCA_964446155.1 uncultured Tepidisphaeraceae bacterium
CCGCCGATCACCTGCTCGACCGGGTGCGGCGAGCCCTCGAGCGGCAATCCGCCATCGCGCGCAACGAAAAACGTCTCCTGAAGCTCAAGGACGCCGTCCGGCGGCTCAACGAATCCCGCAAGCTCGTCACCCGCAAGGTCGATCTGCTCTGCAACGATCTGGTGACCGCCTACGGCGAGTTGTCCCGGCAGCTTGACGGGGTGCGCACCCAGGAGGGCTTCCGCAAGTACATCAGCCAGGCCGGTGATCTCGAGCAACTGCTCTGTCACGGCATGGACTGGATTCTCCGGCAGATCGGCTACTGCAACGTCGCCGTCTGGCTCGCCGCCGAGGAAAACGAGTTTCAACTCGGCGCTTACATGAAATACACCATCGCCGGCGAGAACGACCTGGTCGATGCGATGCGGGCCGGTCTGGTTCGGCAGGTGGTGCGCGACGGCGCGGTGCATCTGTCGGATGAGCAGGTCCAGCGGCGGCTTTCCCCTCAGGAACTGGATTACCTCGCCGATCAAACCCTCATGGGCGTCAACTGCACCTATCTGGGCGAGTCGCTGGCGACCATCGTCATCTTCCGCGACGGCAGCCAGCCGTTCTCGGAGGAGGACTTCGGCACGCTCAAGGCGATCAGCCCCGTCTTCGCCGTCGCCCTCGCGTCGATGGTCCGCCACGGCCAGAACAAGCTCGATGAGGAATCCGAATCGGACGACAGCCCCTTCTACAACGGGGAAGGCGACCTCACGGATTTCCACGACGACGAGGACCACCGTCGGGAAAAGAAAAAGAAGCGCGACGCCTCCCACGATTCCGACTGGTGGAAGCGCGGCGACCCACCGCCGTTTTAGTTGCTACGGACTTTTGTCGCTGGCTTGTCTATGGTTGATTTGGCCAAGGAAGGCCCATGCGTCGATGTCATGAATTACGTCACGTCGCCTTCTTCTGCTCGTTTCGCCTGTCCACGCGGTTTCTTTTCCTTCGGCGTAACGTGACGAACACGGTAGACCAATTCACCATGTTTCTGGACATGCTTCACTGAAATCTTCGGGTTATTGATGTCGCGAAACTCGCTCGATCGCCCCTCATTCATCTTGTGCCACTTTGCTTCCCACGATCCGAAGAATGCTTGCTCCAGATCAGCCGGTGTCATGCGGAAGATCTCGACCAGTTCAATTCCCTCGTAAATGCTGAAGTACCACGCATGTACCTTGCGATACTTCGCGAGAATGACCGGATTCAAGTGATGGTGCGTGGAGAATGAGCTGGTCAACAGGACATTGACCGTCTTCAACTCGTATTCGTTGCCGCCCTCATCACGAGCGTCGTTGCCTTCGCGGCTGGTGAGGCCTTGCAGATTGAGAATGAGCAGGGTCTGAAGGAGCTTCCCGCCGTTGTCCTGAAAAATGTCACCGATACCGTGCTTGGTTGCCAGCGCCTGATACGCCTGCACGGCGGGGAACAGTTCGTCGAGTCTTGCCGCGTCGGGATGACTTTTGACCTTGCTGAACATTTCCGTCCACTTCCGCCAGACGGGGCAAGAGATCGGCAGGCTCGCAGTGCAGCGCCATCGCAAGCCGAAGGAGTGTCTCGATCCTGATCTTCCGGCGGTTCTGCTCGATGAGATTGATCTGCGTTCGATGCAGCCCGGCCGCCGCCGCGAGCGCTTCCTGCGACAGCGCCAACGCCGCGCGTTTCTCGCGAACCCGCTGGCCGATGAGCCGCATGAACTCGTTTATGTCCATTCTTCTTGATTCTTCTTGGCGAAATCATCTGAAGGCTGTAATATTGCTCAACAGACAATCCGTAACACCGGCAGACAAAGCGAGAACGCGGTTGGAGTAGCATGATGGCAGGTAATGGGCAGGCAAAACCGTACCGTACCGCCTTTCGTACGGAGCGCGGCGAAGCGATCGTTGGCGACTCGATGGACGTGCTTCATGACCTGCCTCCCGAATCGATCGATCTCATCGTCACTTCTCCACCGTTCGCGCTTTTGCGTGAGAAGGCATATGGTAATCTCGATCAAACGAAGTATGTCGATTGGCTTTTAGGATTCGCGCCGCTCGTGCATCGGGTGTTGAAGCCGACAGGCAGCTATGTGATCGACCTTGGCGGCGCGTATCAGCGCGGCGTGCCGGTGCGATCGGTATATCAATTCCGCGTCTTGCTCCGGCACATCGATGACCACGGTTTTCATCTGGCCGAGGAGTTTTACTGGCATAATCCAAGCAAACTCCCTTCGCCGATTGAGTGGGTGAACAAACGAAAGCTGCGCGCAAAAGATTCGGTCAACACAGTCTGGTGGCTGAGCAAGACTGAATGGCCGAAGGCGAACGTGTCAAATGTGCTTGCCCCATACAGCGATCGAATGAAGAAGTTGCTGGAAGACCCCGACGCATTTTATCAGCCAAAGGAACGTCCGAGCGGTCATGACATCGGCAAGGGCTTTGCCAAGAACAACGGTGGCGCGATTCCGCCAAACCTCCTGCAATTCTCAAACTCCGAGAGCAATGGAAACTACATGCGGCTGTGCAAGGCCTTCGATTTGCCCGCGCACCCCGCGCGATTTCCACGTGCTCTTCCCGAGTTCTTCGTCAAGTTTCTGACCGACCCTGGCGACAAGGTGGTCGACATCTTCGGCGGCAGCGGAACAACGGGCGAAGTGTGCGAGCAGTTGGGCCGGAAGTGGACGACGATCGATCTCGACCCCATCTATGTGAAGGCATCCGCTTTTCGATTCGTTACTGACCGATCCGACTCGGAAATCTCGATGTTGATCAGGCAACTCGAGGAAGGGGAGATACCAACGATCGTTTCCCGTCAGATGCTTCTGGCTTGAGAGCGGAGGTAAGAAAATCCACTCACAACCACATCGTCGCAGCCAGGGCAAGGTTCGGAACGACGTTTGTTCGGTCAATTCCTCCTCTCGATGCAACATGCCGCCTCCATCGTGGTAATGGCATATGAATCGATCCCGCGATCCCCTGGAGGAATCCATGCGCCGTGCCGCGTTTCTGTCCGCCGTCTGCCTTTCGACCGCCTTTGCCGCGGCGGAAGTGAAAGTTCCCGCTATTTTCTCCGACAACATGGTGCTTCAGCGCGGCGGGGCCATCCCCGTCTGGGGCGGCGCCGATCCCGGTGAAGCCGTCACGGTGGTCCTGAAAAACGGTGATGCCGTCCTCGCGGAAGCCCAGTCCACCGCCGATGCCGACGGTCATTGGCGAGTGACGATCGACACCACCCCCGCCGACGTTTCCCCGTTGCAATTATCGATCCGGGGTTCCAACACCCTCGAGATCGGCAATGTGCTCGTCGGGCAGGTCTGGGTCTGCTCGGGACAGTCCAACATGGAATGGAAAGTCGCCAATTCCAACAATGCCGCCGCCGAAGCCGCCGCCGCGGATTTCCCACAAATCCGCCATTTCGAGGTCGCCAAAAAAGTCTCGCCCGCTCCGACCACGGAGTTGAGCGGCGCCTGGGTGATCGCATCGCCCGCGACGGTGGGGCGATTCTCCGCCGTCGGGTACTATTTTGGCCGCGAGTTGCATCAGCAACTGAATACCCCCGTTGGATTGATCGGAACCTACTGGGGCGGAACCGTCGCCGAGGCGTGGGTCAGCGCCGAAGGCCTCGCCGAATTTCCCGAGTTCAAGGAACGCATCGCCCAGGTGAAGGCCGGATCCCATCAGAACTCGCCGACGGTCCTCTTCAACGGCATGATTCAGCCGATCCTGCCATATGGCGTCGCGGGCGCCATCTGGTATCAGGGCGAATCCAACGCCGGGCGTCATGCCCAGTATCGCACGCTGCTGCCCGCGCTGATCGAGAACTGGCGGACCCAATGGAACCAGCAGGTCGCGCCCGTCCTCCACAACGAAGCCGGCCGAGACTTCCCGTTCTACATCGTCCAACTCGCCAATTTCCGTCCCTACAGCGACAACCCCGACACCAATTCCGCCTGGGCGCAACTTCGCGAGGCCCAGGCCGACACCGCCGTCACGGTGAAAAACACCGGACTCGCGGTGACCATCGACATCGGCGATGAAAAGGACATTCATCCCCGCAACAAGCAGGATGTCGGCAAGCGCCTCGCGCGGATCGCACTGGCGGATGCGTATGGCCGGGAAGTCGTGAAGTCCGGGCCGGTGTTTCAGGAGATGAAGGTCGAGGGCGACAAGGCGATTCTCACGTTCACCAGCGTCGCCGACGGCTTGCAGTCGCGCGAGCTGGACCCGCTCGCGGCCGACGTCGCGCCCACCACCCGCCAGTCTCTCCTTTCCGCCGACACGCAGGTGAAAGGCTTCGCCCTTCAGGGCGAGGACGGCAAGTGGGCCTGGGCCAGGGCGACCATCACCGGTGAAAACACGATCGAACTGACCGCCGACGGCATCGCCTCGCCCCAGGCCGCCCGCTATGGCTGGGCCGACAATCCCGTCGTCAACCTGTACAACACCGCCAATCTCCCCGCCGTCCCCTTCGCGACGGATCAGCCGTAACCGTTCATGCCGAACGGCGAAAGCGTGGCTCAAGGATCGCGCCGAAGAAAATCGACGAGTCTTTTTCGAAGGCGCTGTGAATCGCGGGTCTGGCACTCCCAGATCACGAGCACATCCCACTGCAATCGTTTCAGTTGCCTGCGTGTCCGCCGATCACGTTGTCGGTTCCGCTTCAGCTTCGTCGTCCACCACTCCCGACGAGTCGCGGGGATACGGCAGCGCCCACAGGTGTGCATGTGCCAGAAACAGCCCCTCACTTCGATGATCTTGCGGTGTCTTGGCAACACGATGTCGGGCGTTCCCGGCAACTCGCGGACGTGAAGTCGATAGCGAAAGCCCAGCGAATGAACAAGGCGTCGCACCGCCATTTCGGGCGTCGTGCCCTTCGACTTCACCGCCGCCATGATGCGGGAGCGTTCGGTGGGATTTACGGTGTCGGACATGGTTGTTCCGAATTTGGGAGCGACATCCACGACTCCTACGCTGAAAGACCTGAAACAACCATGCCTTCCCAAGATCAAGCTGCGTGAACTCGCGTGCGATTTCACCAACTGAAGCGGCGGCTTCGCGCCGGAGTCCGAGCACCATGTCGTCATGTATCTCGACTATGCCACATCGTATGTCACTGAGCAAAGGCTCCCGGTGCAACGATTATTGGAATGGTGGAGGAATCGACTCGATTCTTTCAAGTGGGTTGTGGATGCACGTTTGTGAGACACCGTCTATTGCACGCCGCTTGTGCCAAGGAATGTATGGTAGTAACGGGTAAGCCTGTCATAGTAAACCTGAAGCGCTCGGCGAAGATGCGGCTTGTCCTGTGTATTCAGGATGTAGTCGACGAGTTGTCCAAAGTGCTGTATTTGGCGGGGGAATCGCAATGTCGGATCCTTCCGCGCGGCGATCAGATCGTCGGGCATGACTTGTACGCGCGTTCGTTCGGGAACCGGAAAGTGTAAATGTCCAGGATTGTCGAGCACCTTGCCGTTCACAAGCGGGCTGGCGGCGCTCAATTCGCTGAAAAGACGCTGTTCCAACAAGTCCATCTGGGAATTGTCAGCGACGGGCCACGCCCACACATACGCGATCTCCCAGACGTCGATTTGCCGGTTTGCGATCACGTCACTCCGAGCGCTCGTCAAATGCCGACGCACTCTTGCCCCGATGGCATCAACCGATTGCCCGACATAGATGGGAACCTCGTCCAGATCGCAAAGTGCATATATGCCAATGCTTTTCGGGAGTTCTCGCAACTGTTTCTCTTTGAATTTCTGCGCTGTGGACTTGGCCATTTAGGTGAAAAGCCTTTCCGAAGGGTTTTCGGTTCGTAATGCGGCGGCGTGCGGCGTCAGGTAATTCTTCGCGATCCATTCGACCGCCGGAACGCATACCGCGTCGCCAAAGCCGAAAAGCGCTTGATTCAAGGGAACATCGATCTTGTAGTTCTCCGCGACACCTTGTAGCCGAGCGCATTCACGGGCGGTAAGAAGTCGAACCTGGTATCGCCGCTGGCCGGCCTTGAACAGAATTTGACGCCCGCTCCCGCCGCGCGGAGTTCGCAGGCATCCGGCGATGCCGTCCGTTCGCAACTCGGCCATGCTTCGCCCGTGTCGCACCCGGCGAAAAGCGGTGGCGTATGTCGGCGTTTCGGACGCGATCATGAGCTTCGCCTGTACCTCGTGCTTTGGACTAAGCTGTTTCATGAAGTAGTCGGTGCGTTCTTTGCTCCACCAGTGCGGATCGGAATCGGGAAGGTCTTCAACAATGTCGTGGAGTCTTTTTTTGCGTTTTGGAAGCCGCGGAAGCTCACGCAAGTCCCAGCGGATGTTCTGGTGTGTGTTGATGAACGCGGCCAGGACTTTCGGTCGCACATCGGTTTCCATCGCAAACGGATTGCGTTCACGGTCATCGTCCCGCCTCGCCACGATGAACAGCCTGGCGCGGCTCTGTGGAACCCATCGCGCGGCGTTGAGGATGAAGGCGTCGACGCTGTAGCCGACCTCATTCATCGCCAGCATTGCGGTTTCGAAATCCTTCCCGCCATGTGACTGAAGGAACCCGACGACGTTTTCGATGAGCAGAAGCGGCGGGCGGCGCTCGCCCATTTCGCGGATCAGGCGTATCAGTCCCCAGAAGGCGGACGATTCCTTGCCGTTCAGGCCGTCTCGTTTTCCGGCGATGGACAGGTCGTTGCAGGGGAAGGACGCGGTGAACAAGTCGCAGGTTGGAATCGTGCTCACATCGAGCTTGTGAACGTCGCCCACGACCAGGTGGTCGTCTTTCGGCCAATTCTGGCGATACATTTCCGCCTTGGCAGGGTCAATGTCGTTCGCGAATACGACCCGCCAGTCCTGCCGCTCCAGCGCCAGCCGCACCAGACCGATGCCGGCGAAAAACTCGGCGGCCATCAATGCGCTCTTCCGGCGACGACGCGGTCGGGCGGCGGTGGCAAGCGTGCTGTGCATCTCTGGTCAAACTCCTTCCTGTCCGCAGCATCATACCACCCATTGGCGAACGGGCGAAGGGGGGGCGGCGTTGGCCCGCGTGTCGTCTTGACGGGCGCATTCCTCTCGTCTACCTTGACCGGTTCATGTTGAAGCACACCCCGTTTCATGATTTTCACGTGTCTTCCGGTGCGAAACTCGTCGAGTTCGCGGGATGGGAGATGCCCATTCTGTATCGTTCCATTGTCGAGGAGCACGAGCAGACGCGCAAAAGCGGGTCGATGTTCGATGTTTCGCACATGGGCCGGCTTCAGTTTTCCGGGCCGGACGCGGCGGCGTTCCTCAACAAGGTCGTCACCCGCAATCTCACCGATCAGAAGCCCGGACAGAGCCGTTACGCCCTGATCTGCAACGAAGCCGGCGGTGTGCTCGACGACGTGATCGTCTCGCGCGACAGCAAGCACTGGATCATGGTCTGCAACGCCGGCAACCGCGAGCGTCTGGTCCGGTATTTCATCGATCTTCGCCGCGGCCTCGATCTTGATTTCGATTTGGCCGATCAGACGGAAAGCACCGCGATGATCGCCATTCAAGGCCCGAAGGTGATCGATCGCCTCAGCGGGGTGCTGCCGGTCGATCTCAAGGCGATGAAGCGATATCGCTTCGAGACCGCCAACGTCATGGGGTTGATCAAGATGACGGTTTTCCGCGGCGGCTACACCGGCGAGGACGGCGTCGAGCTGGTGCTGCCGGCCAAGATGGCGAGCCTGGCGATGAAGATGATCGGTGGGAAGCTGGACAAGGCCGACGCCACGATCAAGCCCGCCGGTCTGGGCGCGCGCGACACGCTTCGCCTCGAGGCGGGCATGCCGCTTTACGGCCATGAATTGTCCGAAGGCATCGACCCGATTTCCGCGGGATTGGGTTGGGCGTGCGATCTGACCCAGGACTTCATCGGCGCCGACGCCCTGCGCGTCATCACCGAAAAAGGCCCGGCGCGAAAGATCGTCGGGCTGGAACTGGAGGGCAGGCGCATCGCCCGGCAGGGCACGCCCATTCTCCAGGGCGGGACGATCGTCGGTGAAGCGACCAGCGGCACGTTCTCGCCGACGCTCCAGAAGAGCATCGCGATGGCGTATGTCGACGCCGGCGTCGCGGGCGAAGGAACCGAACTGACGGCCGACCTCAAGGGCACGCCCAACCCCGCGAAAGTCGTGAAGCTGCCGTTCTATAAAAGACCCGTGTGACCGTGTGTTCCCGGTTCTTCAAATCGCACGATTGGGATTTGAAGCCCGAAACCTGAATTTCATCATTCTGAATTGGAAGGCCTATGTCCGTCCCCACCGACCGTCGTTATCTGGAATCCCACGAATGGCACAAGCTCGAAGGCGATGTCGTCACCATCGGCATCACGCAGATCGCCGCCGACGAGCTGACCGACATCACCTTTGTCTCCCTGCCCAAGGTCGGCGCGAGCCTAGCCGCGGGCGGTACGTTCGGCGAGGTTGAATCCGTCAAGGCCACCAGCGACCTCTACAGCGGCGTCACTGGCGTCGTCACCGCGGTCAACGAGGCGCTCAATGCCGATCCCTCCCTCGTCAACACCGATCCCTTCGAGGCCGGCTGGATGGTCAAGCTGAAGGTGACGAACCCCGACGAATTGAACAAGCTGCTGCCCGCCGACGAATACCTGAAAAAAACCGGACACTGAAGGGATTTGCGATTTGCAATCGAGGAGTTGCGTCCTCCCGTCTTTCAAGCGCAAATGACAAATCGCCAATCGCAAGCGACATGACCCAGACCACCCGATCCACCACCGCCGCCGAGGTCAATCCTCTGCTCAATTCATCCGACACGCTGGTCGGTCGTCACATCGGCCCGCGCGCCGACGACCTCCGTCGAATGCTCGATGTCCTCGGGCTGGACAGCCTCGATCAACTCATCGATCAGACCGTGCCCGAGTCGATCCGGCTCCGTCGTCCATTGGCGCTGGGTCTGCCGCGCGGGGAGCGGGAGGTGCTTGCGGAGCTGAAGCGCCTCGCGTCGAAAAACCGCGTGATGAAGTCGTACATCGGCATGGGGTATTGCGACACCATCACCCCGCCGGTCATTCAGCGAAACATCCTCGAAAACCCCGGCTGGTACACGCAGTACACCCCTTATCAGGCCGAAATTTCGCAAGGGCGTCTGGAAGCGCTGTTGAATTTCCAGACCATGATCTCCGACCTCACCGCGCTTCCCCTGGCCAACGCCAGCCTGCTCGACGAAGCCACCGCCGCCGCCGAGGCCATGGCGATGTGCCACGCGATCACGGACAAGGCCACCTTCCTCGTCGCCGCCGACTGCCATCCGCAGACCATCGCCGTCGTCAAAACCCGCGCCGAGTCGATTGGCATTCAATGCCGTGTCGTCGATGTGATGAACCTCGATGCGGATCTCTCCGGCTGCTGCGGCGTGCTGGTTCAATATCCGGCGACTGACGGCGGAATCCACGATTACACCGATCTCGCCGATCGCATTCACAACGCCGGCGGGCTGCTCGTCGCCGCCGCCGACCTGCTCGCGCTCACGCTCCTCGCGCCGCCGGGCGAATTCGGCGCCGATATCGCCGTGGGATCGGCCCAGCGCTTCGGTGTGCCGATGGGCTTCGGTGGACCCCATGCCGCCTTCATGGCATGCAAATCCGAGCATGTCCGCAAAATGCCCGGTCG
>CAYUNS010000008.1:36415-37053 GCA_964446155.1 uncultured Tepidisphaeraceae bacterium
AATTGTCGGTGTGTCAAAGGACGCCCAGGGCAATTCCGCTTATCGCCTCGCGCTGCAAACGCGCGAGCAGCACATTCGACGCGAAAAAGCCACCAGCAACATCTGCACCGCGCAGGTGCTGCTGGCGATCATGTCCGGCATGTACGCCGTCCATCACGGCCCGCACGGTCTGCGCCGCATCGCGCAGCGCGTTCACGCGCTCACGCTCGCGCTGTCGCGCGGCCTGCAGCGCCTCGGGCACGAGGTCGGCGCCGGTCCGTTCTTCGATACCCTGCGGGTCCGTCCCAACGGCCTGCCCGCGCAATCCATCCTCGACGCCGCCGTCTCCAACGGAATGAATCTGCGGCGATATGACGACGGCGCGATCGGCATCACCCTCGATGAAACGACCACGCGCCTCGATGTGCAGACCCTGATCGAATCCTTCGCCGGCGGAAGCACCTTCCGCGTCTCCATCGACGAACTTGCCGGCGACGACGATTCCAACGACGCCTCGGTGCGGATCGCCAATCGCCGATCCGATTATCTCACGCATCCCGTCTTCAATTCCCATCACTCCGAAACGGAACTGCTCCGCTACATCTTCATGCTGATGTCGCGCGATCTGAGCCTCGCCCATTCGATGATCCCGCTTGGCT
>CAYUNS010000008.1:37063-48345 GCA_964446155.1 uncultured Tepidisphaeraceae bacterium
CCACAAATATCGCTCCGAGACGGAGCTGCTGCGCTACATGCGCAAACTCGCCGACCGCGACCTCGCGCTCGACCGCGCGATGATCCCGCTCGGCTCCTGCACGATGAAGCTCAACGCCACCGTCGAGATGATCCCCATCACCTGGCCGGAGTTCGCGAACCTTCATCCCTATGCGCCCGAGGATCAGGCGTCCGGGTATCGGGAGATGTTCGATCAGCTCGAATCGTGGCTCGCCGAGATCACCGGCTTCGCCGCCGTCTCGCTTCAGCCCAACGCCGGCAGCCAGGGCGAATACGCCGGTCTGCTCGCGATCCGCGGTTATCACCGCTCCCGGGGCGAGGCGCATCGCACCATCTGCCTCATCCCCACCAGCGCTCACGGGACCAATCCCGCCAGTGCCGTCATCGCCGGCTTCAAGGTGGTCGCGGTGGCGTGCGACGCCGATGGCAATGTCGAGGTCGAGGATCTCCGGCGCAAGGCCGCGGAACACCGCGACAACCTCGCGTGCCTCATGATCACCTACCCCTCCACCCATGGCGTGTTCGAGGCGTCGATCCGCGAGATCTGCGACCTGATCCACGCCAAGGGCGGCAAGGTCTACATGGACGGCGCGAACATGAACGCGCAGGTGGGGCTGACCTCCCCCGGTGACATCGGCGCGGATGTCTGCCATCTCAACCTGCATAAAACCTTCTGCATTCCCCACGGCGGCGGGGGGCCGGGCATGGGGCCGATCGCTGTCGCCGAGCAGCTCGTTCCCTTCCTTCCCGGCGATCCGATCACGAGTGGCGAATCGCCGATTGAAAACGGTGTCGGTCCCGTCAGCGCCGCCCATTACGGCAGCGCCTCGATCCTTCCCATTCCCTGGGTTTACATCGCCGCGATGGGCGGGCCCGGTCTCACCCGCGCCACGCAGGTCGCGATTCTCAACGCCAATTACATGGCCAAGCGCCTCGAGGGCCATTACGACGTTCTCTATCGAGGCCGCACCGGACGCGTCGCGCATGAGTTCATCATCGACTGCCGCGAGTTCGAAAAAACCGCCGGCGTCAAGGTCGAGGACATCGCCAAACGCCTCATGGATTACGGCTTTCACGCTCCCACCATGAGCTTCCCCGTGCCGGGCACGCTCATGATCGAACCGACCGAATCCGAACCCCTGTCCGAACTGGATCGTTTCTGCGAGGCCATGATCCGCATCCGCGACGAAATCCGCGCCATCGAGTCCGGGCGGTCCGACCGCGCCGACAACGCCCTCAAACATGCTCCGCATACCGCCGCCATGCTCCTGTCCGAGGACTGGAATCATGCCTACACCCGCGATCACGCCGCTTACCCCGCGCCGTGGGTGCGCGCCCACAAGTTCTGGCCTTGCGTCGGCCGAATCGACAACCCCTTCGGCGACCGCAATCTCCTCTGCACCTGTCCTTCCATGAGCGAATCCTCCGAACCATGACGGCCAAATGCCTCTTGCGGCCGCAACCGCGCGCGGCTCGACGGGCGGCGCAAAGGAAAACCCGCTCCGTCATCACCGTTCCGAGTTCTTTTCATGGAGACCGCCATGCACGAACAGCAGATTCGATCCGGAAAAATCCTTCCCGGCATGAGCTTCAACGAGAAGGTGTGGGCGCTCACCGCGCGCATTCCCGAAGGGAAGGTGACGACCTACGGCGATTTGGCGCGGGTGATGAAGACCAAAGCCTATCGCGCGGTGGGCAACGCGCTCAATCGCAATCCTTATGCGCCCAGCGTCCCCTGTCATCGCGTCGTCGGCAGCAACGGCGATCTCACCGGCTATGCCGGCGGGCTGTCCAAGAAGATCAGGCTGCTCGCGAAGGAAGGGGTCAAGGTTCGGAATGGAAAAGTGCTTCTCACGCCTGAAACCCGACACTGTTTCTGAGCCGGCTTTCAGTCCGCCGGCATGCACCGTCCCCGCGACCACGCCCGCAGCGAGGCGATCTTCTCCTTCATCGTCATTGACAGCGGCGGCGAGGCGCTCAGCGCTGCGACGAGGTGTTCCGTCGTCAACTCCTCCTTCGACGAAAACGCTTCGTGCATTCCCGACAGGATTGCCTGCTCGATCTCCGCGCCGCTGAATCCGTCGGCCGCGTCCGACAAAGCCTCGAGGTCGAACCGCGCGGGTTCGCGCTTGCGCTTCGACAGATGAATCTCGAAGATCGCCCGTCGCGCGTCCTTCCCGGGCAGATCGACGAAGAAAATCTCGTCGAATCGCCCCTTTCTCAACAATTCGGGAGGCAGCGCCTCGATGTCGTTGGCGGTGGCGATGAGGAACACCGGCGCGTCGTGCTCCTGCATCCACGTCAGCAGGTTGCCGAACATCCGCTTGCTCAATCCTCCGTCCGCGCTGTGGCTCGCCGCCGAGGCGAACGCCTTTTCGATCTCATCGATCCACAGGATGACCGGCGCCATCATCTCCGCCTGGTGCAGCGCGTCCTTCAATCGTCGTTCCGATTCCCCGATGAACCGGTCGTACAGCGCGCCGACATCCATTCGCAGGAGCGGCCGACGCCACGCCGTCGCCACCGCCTTCGCCGCCAGGCTCTTGCCCGCACCCTGCACGCCCAGCATCAGCACGCCTCGCGGCGGGGCGATCCCGAACTCCACCGCGGCGTCGCTCAACGCGTTCTGCCGCTGTTGCAGCCACCGCTTCAGCCGCATCAGCCCGCCGATTTCGTTCACATCCACCGGCGACTCGATGTATTCCAGCAATCCGAGCGACTGAAGATGCTTCCGCTTCTGTGAAATGACCGTGTTGAGATCCGTCAGGTCGAATTTCTGATCGAGGCACACCGCGTCGACGATGACCTGCCGCGCCTGCCGACGGGTCAGCCCGCGCAGGTTTCTCACGATCGTCTGCAACCCCGCGCGCGTCAGGTCCACCTGGATCCGACGAACCTCGTTGCGCTGTCGCAGCGTTTCCCGCAGCAGCGACTCCAGCTCCTTTTCATCCGGCAGCGACAATTCCATCTCCGACGCCATCGCACGAATCGCCGATGGCAGCTCCGTCGCGTGATCGATCAGCACGAGATGCCCGTGCGTCGTCCGCAGCTTCGTGATGAGATCCCGCACCAGCCGCAGCGTCCGCTCGTCCTTGAGATGCCCCGCGAGATCCAGCATGACGACGATCATGCGACCGTCCATCCGCAGCAGCTTGTACAGCGCGCCGGCCGGATGCTCGGTGTCGAGCAGGGGAGGCGACTTGTCGATCAGCCCGTCGCGCACGCCGCCGTTCATCGACCAGAGAAGCAGCTCCTGGCGCATCTCGATCGCGACGGCGCGCACCATCGCCAGCGCATCGTCCTCCTCGAACGTGGAGATCGAGATGCACGGATGCTCCGCCAGCAGAAGTTGTTCAAATCGCCGTTGGTCGGTCATTGAAAACGCCTCCATGAAACACCGCCGCGCCGTTCCCCGTCGGGAACGCCGCGCTTCGCCGATGCTTTTTTATCGGACTTTCTCAAGCTTTGCGATATGGAACGTCGATAGAAAAGATCGACCGTTTTCCAATGGGAGCGTCTATGTCCGTCACCGTCGATCAAAATCCTCTCGCGGCCGATGAACTGGGTCTGAAGACCGTGGGGCAGGTGCTCGCTCATTTGCAGCGAGACAACCGCCTCGTCGTCCATGTGCTCATCGACGGCCGCGAGCCTGACATCGAACACATGAGCGCCGTCAGGCAATCCCCCATCCTCGATCATACCGTCTATATCGAAACCGCCGATCCGCGCGAGATGGCCCTGGACGTGCTTTCCGCCGTCGAATCCCAACTCGCCGAGGCCGACCGCCTCCGCGTCGATGCCTCCGAGCTGCTTCAGAAGAATCAGACCATGAAGGCCCTGGAAAAGCTCAGCGGTTGCTTCAGCACCTGGCAGCACGGTCAGGAGTCAATCCTGAAAACCGCCCAGCTTCTGCGCATCGACCTCAATCACGTCCATGTCGGCCCGCAGGCGCTCACCGAGCTTCTCCAGGAATTCACGCGACAGCTCCGCGAGATCAAAAGCGCCTTGGAAAATCGCGATTTCATCCTTCTCAACGACATTCTCACCTACGAAACCAACCAGACCAGCGCCCAATGGAAGCTGGCGCTGCGCTCCATGCGCGAAGCCATCGGCGTGGTCGGCAATAAACTATAATAAGATGTGGCAGGGGGGGCCACCGCCTTGGTCATTGGCCATTCGGCGGCCGATGCTCCGTGCGCTGAATTTCCAATACGGGTCTTTCTTACGTCCCGCACCGAAGTCGTATATTCTTCGATATGTATCGAATCGGGAGTTGCCCAGGCGTGCGGCGTGTCGCAACCGACGGCGAGCGATATTCTGAACAATCGCGGTCATTTGTATCGACAGGAAACCCGCGAGCGGGTGCTGCGGCAATCGCTACGATTTCAGGTTGGACCGAGGCCGCGAAAATCTCGACTGTTCAATTCACGCCAACGCCATAGGAGGCTTGGGATGTTGCTGATGCTGCAAACTCATCGTTTGGCAGGTATTTTGGCGGTGTGTTGTGCCTGGACCGTTGCCTTCGCGGAGCCGAACACGAACGATCTGCGGATATCTACGAATGACTTAATCAGAACGGCGATGTTCCATCATCTGCAGTTTGGCGATCGACCGAATCAGGCCGAGGTTGAACGCCTGTTCTTGGAGTTTATCGCGGAGAATCCCGAAAGCCCTCTGCTCCCCATCATTTACTCCGAACTTGGATACAACTTTACGGGGTTCGTCAGTCCACAAGCGACCGACAATGGCGCCGTTTACGATTCTGTCAAGGCGGCTCGTTATTTCCGGCGTTCTGTTGAGACCATCCCTGAAGGCAAGGTGAGTATTCTTGAAATACAGTCCCGCGTGAATTTCGCTTCCCTGGCACCAACCCCGGACGAAGCATTTCGCAGATATATCGCTGTACAGGAGTGGCTTGATTCGCTAAGGCCGGAGAAGCTTCGGAAGGAACTATGGATTCGCGACGAATGGATGCAGGCGATTCGGGAGGGACGATTTAACGCTGAAGAATCCGTCGCTGGCGCAAGCCGACACATCAGGGAAACCAGCGACACAATGATGATCAACATGAAGGACCTCGCGTCTCGGATTCCAAGTCAGGATCTAAGAATCGCGGTTTTGTCCGAAGCGAGCGAGAAGACGCCATCCTCCGCAATCGGTCAGTGGGCGCGCGGAGAACTTGCTCTTCTGGGCATTGGCGCAGAGTCACTGTCAACGTCAGCGACAATGATCACGCCGGCGAGTGCTCCAGCCACAACGCAAGGCAGAGTTGATACGGCACGAGAACTTCAGGAACCCCCCGCGGCGCAAATGGATCCGAAGCGGCCAGGGATTCTTCTGGTAGCCGTGGTCATTGGAGGATTGGCGGGCGTCCTTGGCATCATTCTGTTTTCATTCCTCAGGAGAAGTGGAGCGAGTCGATGAGAATGTTCCCAACCATAGTGGCTGCAACATTCATCTGCTTTGCATTTCTACAAGTGGGATGTGTTCCTGAAATGGAGTACGGCTCTCAGTTTGGGCTTGTTGTGGAGGATGCGCGCTCGGGCCGGGCGGTTAAACAAGTCAAGACTTGTTTCGATGACGGATATGCGGAAAGACGTCTTGGCCGAGAGCAGAGAGCGTGGAATCATGTTCGTGTCGCTGGGCTCCACGAGAAAGAATGCGACAGTCTGGCGCATTGTGCCGGAGCAACTCGCCTTCCTTGATCCACCTGCGACACAGCCAGTGGAAGTCCGAATCCCGCAGCATCATGTCTATTGGGCCCCTCATCGCAGCAAACTGCTGGTGGAGGCTGTCGGTTACCATTCCCACGAGATCACTCGCCGCGAACAGGAGAAGATGCTTTATTCGCACACAGGCAGCGAGGAATTATTCAGGCGGACATCGCTTCTGATTCAGTTGCAGCCCATTGAAGGAGGTGAGCAATGAAGCATTTCACCTCAGTCGGTTCTGTTGCGATCATCTGCGTCGCCTTGTGTCATGGAACCGTGGCGATCGCCCAGGCCCTTGCGCATGCTTTGCGCGCTCCGTCGGATGGAAGCTGGCGCGGGGGATTCCCGTTTCATCCATTCGGCCGGATATGCCCGGCGAAGGGGGTGACACTTCGATTTGAGCTAAGACATGACATTTCTACTTGCGTACAACAATGACGCCACGGCGCTCATTGCTCCCGGGGCGCTTTGCCGATATGATCCGTGTACGGATGTTCTGCTATGTTCGAGATTGAGAGCACCTATTTGGTTAAACCTATAATCAACCCTCGGGGATAATCGCCTGCCCGACGCAGGCCCGCGTGTCAGGCCGTGAGTATGCCGGCCGGATCAAAGACGGGAAGCGGACGGCAGGAAAGACGGGAGAACCCTCCTGATCGATCATCACCCACTTTGTCTGAGGGTTTGACTAAACCGCTCTCACACGGCATTCGCGGGCATCCGTCTTTTTTATGCCGCTCCCCCGGAGCCGATTTTTCGGCCGCGCGATGTCGATCGCGTCCATCGTCAATCCACCAATCCCAGGTCCTGATAAATCGCCGCGTTGATCGCCCGCTGCCGGGCGTTGTGTCGGATTTCTCCAGCCATGCCGTTGCAGGTCCACGCGACCGCCAGGCCATGCCCGGGGTCCGCGAACGCGCAGCTCGATTGATTCCCACTGTGTCCGAACGCGCGCGCGGATGCGTGCGGGCCGTATCCATAGGGCACGGTGTCCGCGCCGTATTGATTGGAATTGACGATCAGCCCCAGCCCGAAGTCGATCACATGGTTGAAGGTTTTGTCCATGACGCCCGTGCGATGCCGCGCCGTCATGGCTTCCACCGTCTGTGGGCGCAGCAGCCGCGAGCCTGCGTCGATCGAACCCTTGTTCAACATCATCTCGTAAAACCGTCCCAATTCCCGAATCGGCCCGCGCCCGTTGGCCCAGGGTCGCACCGCCGTCAGTTCCTCTTTTCCCGGCGGGAGTTGATCGGGATTGGGCGGGCGCTTGTCGGTCGCGTACATGGTGACGATCCGATCGTCACAGGCGTCCGCCGCTTCGCGCGACATGCCGATCCACGAATCGTTCATCCCCAGCGGGAGGAAAACGGCTTCGCGCGCGAACCGGTCATACGTTCTTCCGTCGATTCGCCGGATGATCTCCGCCAGGATGATCCAGCCTGTCGCGACGTGATACCCGCCGGTCGCGCCGACGGTCCATCCCGTCTCAATTCTCGCCGCCGCGATCTTCGCCACCGCGTTGTCCCACGATTCCTTCGCGCTCATCACCACCGCGCGGAATCCGCCCGTGTGCGTGAGCAGATGCCGGATCGTGATGCTCTGCTTCCCGTTGACGCCGAATTCCGGGATGAATGTCGCGACCCGATCGTCCAGGTCCAGCTTTCCGCGCTCCCACAGGATCGCGATCCCCACCGCCGCCACCGGTTTGCACGCCGACAGCCACCAACTGATGCTGTCCGTCCGCATCCGTACGCCGTGCCGTGCCTCTCCGATGCCTTCGTCCATGATCGTTTGGCCGTGCAGCGACACGTACACCTGCGCTCCCAGGTGCAGGCCCTGGGCGATTCCGCCTTCGATCGTCTCCCGAACCCGTCTCATTTCATTCATCCCGGCAATTCTGTGGATGTTCATCCCGCCCCGCAAGGCGATGGCGCTCGTGGGGTGGGAGCGTGCGGTTTTCGTCAGGAGGGCGTGGAAGCCCCGGCCGGGCAATTCGGCTCATGGCAGGGTTCGACGTGCGCGGTGGCGTTGCCTTCGCCTATCTTCATCTCGATTTCATACTCGATGGCGCTGGCGATGCGGTGTCCTTCCTCGATGCTCAGCCCGGCCGGAACCAGGAGGTGAAAATCCACCCAGTGATATCGCCCGCTGTGACGATGCCGGAGCTTGTGATAGCTGCAGATCATCGGCGGCTTGCCGGCGGGGCCGACATGCGAATCGAGGATGTCCTGCAACATGGCATCATCGGCGAGGTCCTGGCGATCCATCAATCCCGCCGCAGCGCGGCGCAGCAGGCCGATCGCCGTCCAGGCGATGTAGCCCGCCACCAGCATCGCCGCGAGCGGATCGACATATCGCCATCCGGTTATCGCGATGATGCCGAGGCACAGGAGAACGGTGGCGCTGGTGATGGCGTCGGACAGCAGATGCCTGCCTCCGGCTTCGAGCGTGATGGCTCCGGATCGTCGTCCGCGCCGCAGGAGAAGCATCCCCATCGCGCCGTTGACGATCATCGCGGCCGCCATCAGGGCAAGCCCGAGGTTCAACTCCTCGATGTGCGGACCGAAGACAATCGCTTCGGTGGCCTGGATGACGATCATCGCCGCTGCGACGAGCATCATTCCGCCTTCCAGCCCGGCCGAGAGGAACTCGATCTTGCCGTGCCCATACGGATGCTCCCGATCGGCCGGACGATGCGCCAATTGCAGCGCGTACAGCGCGAACCCCGCCGCCGCGACGTTCACGATGCTCTCCATCGCGTCGGAAAAAATCGCCGTCGATCCAGTGAAGGCGTAGGCGGTGAACTTCACGATCAGCAACGCCACCCCGACGGCCAGCGAAGTCAGCGCGGCGGTGGCCTCGACGCGGGGGATGTGTCGGAGAAAACGCATGAACGCCGGAGAGTGTGCGACAGGATGCGCGGGGCGTCAATCGGATGTCGCGGCCGGCTCGATCTTCTCCGCGAGGAGCAGGGGGACTTTGCCGCGCTCGACATAGGTTCGTTCGCTCATCCGCCCGGTGATGATGACGCGCCGGCCTTCGAGTTGATTCGCCTGGTCGCGCACGCGTGACACGTCCACGTCGATGCCCCCGGTCGCGCCGTCGCCGATGAGCGCCCAGCCGGTGGTCTCTCCGCCGATCGCCATTCTGCCGCCTGCGAGCGTGCCCGTCATCATCGTTCGCTTCTCTGCGGGTTGCGTTGCGGGGGAGTCGAGACCATTCATGGGTATCGGGCTTTCCCTCGCGGCGCCTACGGCCGAAAAAACGAACTGCGAAGCCAGCAATGATGTCAGGAGATGGTGCGTTCGCATGGGCTTGTCCTCCGGATCGATCCGATGCTACCGCGCCGCCGTCGATGATGGAGGGGCGAAACCGCGAGCGAAACTGGAGATGAAACCCGATGCGCGCCCGGCGATGCGGGACGCATCGCCGGGAACGCATGATCAATCCCGCGACGAAACAACCCCGTTGTTCGGCAGGGCGTTGTAACCGTCTCGCGGCAACAGCCCCAGCCACGGATCATCCGCCGGGGTGAGGAAAAGCTGCGCGTAGACGCGATGGTTGAAGGCGTCCACGTCCGGTTGTCCTTCGGCGAGCCATGCATGAATTTGCCGGTGCATGGTGTGTTCGTTTCTCACCGTATCCTCCGCGATACTGCGCTCGAAGGTGCGGACGAGCCGGAGCAGGGGGCTTTCGACGACCGCCTTGCTGCGCGCGTTGTCCATCGCGAGAAGAGCGAGATGGCTGTGCTTGCTCTGGATCATCCTTCGGCTGGATTCGTCGAGGCGCGCATCGGCGAGATGGAGGGCGGCGAGCCGACGCCAGGTGTTGTCGGACGCGGTCTGGGGCGTCTCGGATCGACCGAGACGCCGCATGTCCTCGGTCCAGGTGGCGTCGATGGCTTCCATCCGCTTCGTGTGCCACGATGCGAGCGCGGCTTGGAAGGCATCGGTGGCCGGCAATTCATCGACGATCGCGCGGGCTTCCTTGAGATGCGAAAGGAAAGCCGCGGGGCCATACATGCCGGGCAGGCCATCAATCAGCCGGCCTTGCGGATCGAGGATGTAGTGGATGCTGTTGCCCGTGATCGTGCTTTGGATTTCCCGCCCATCGCCGAAATCGATGGTGATGACCGGAACCGCCCGGACGGATTGCCAGTGCAGGACATAGTGGTCGCGGAGATACGACGCGACGGCCTGGTTCGCGTAGAGCGCCGTTCGGAAGAAGCGGCTGTTGGCGCAGCTCAACTCTGAATCGAGCGTTCCGAGCAGTCGCAGGGAGAGGATCGGCCTGCCCGACGCCTGGGCGGCGGACCGGGCTTTCTCGATGTCGGTGTGCCAGTACAACCCGGAGAGATGCGCATCCTTCTGCATGGCGACGGCGTCGATGGTGCGGGAGATGTGTTCCCATTCCGCCGGTGCGGGGGCTTGCCCGCCGCTTACCGTGTCGATCAGGGCACGATGCTTTTCCATGAGGATCGCAAGGCCTTTCGGTCCCATGTCGCGAAGCGCGTCGATGTCCATGTTCCCCTTCTCGGGGGGCTTGCTCATCGCCTGAAGCGTCGTAAAGCCGCAGACCAACAGCCCGAGGACGACCAATCGCCGTAAGTGTCGCATAAGTGTTCTCCTTTGGCCTCTTCGACACGAGGGGTTCCGGAAAGTTCCGCGATTTTTGGAAACCGCCGAAAAGGCAGCTAATTCCAATAGAAAATGCAGGAGTTGCAAATGATCGGCGAAACCGCGGCGCGCGTTTGCGGGGGGAGCGGGCGATCCGCTATGTTGCGGAGCATGGGTTCGGCCATTCATCCCTTGCTCCCGTTGCTGCATACCGTTCGACATTATTCCAGGCGGAAGTTCCGAAAGGACATTCTGGCGGGATTGACCGTCGCGGTGGTGGATGTGCCGCAGGCGATGGCGTATGCGCTGATCGCGGGCGTACCGCCGCAGTACGGCATTTACACGTCCGTCATCCAGGGCGCGCTGGGCGCGCTGTTCAGCTCGAGCGAACATCTCACCACCGGGCCGACGAACACGCAGAGCCTTCTCATCGCGTCGGCCGTCGCGCGCGTCGCGGGCGCGACGCCGGAGCAGTATCTGCAACTCGTCTTCGCGCTGACCCTGCTCAAGGGGATGATCCAGCTCGCGTTCGCGGTCGCGAAGATGGGGAACATGGTGCGCTATGTCAGCCGCAGCGTCATCATCGGAGTCGCCGCCGGTGCGGGGGTGCTCATCGCGGTGGGGCAATTGCCGAATTTCCTCGGGATCGTGATCGACCATCGCGCCGATTTGCTCCCCGGCGTCATCGGGCGATTCCAGGCGATGTGGCCGCACCTGGGCGAGGTGAATTTATACGCGCTGGGCATTGGCGCGGGATGCCTGGGGGCGATGCTGACCCTGCGGATGATCTCGCCCCTGCTGCCCGGCGCGCTCATCGCCGTGGTGGCCAGCGTGATCGCGGTGGGGGGATTCGGTTTGCAGGATCGCCTGCCGCTCATTCCCGCGTTCGAGCGGGCGCTGCCCTATTCGAACATCTACTACGCGGTGAAGGCGAA
>CAYUNS010000008.1:48355-48629 GCA_964446155.1 uncultured Tepidisphaeraceae bacterium
GAGCGGGCGCTGCCCGATTTCGCCGTGCCGGAGTTCACCTGGCGGCAGGCCGAATCCCTCATGGGAGGCGCGCTGGCGCTGGCGCTGCTGGGGATGCTCGAATCGGTCTCGATCGCCAAAACGCTGGCGTCGCGCACCGGGGAGCGGATCAACGCCAACCAGGAATTTTTCGCCCAGGGCATAACCAGTGCGATCTCGAGCTTCTTTGGATGCATTCCGGGATCGGGCAGCTTCAGCCGATCCGCGCTGGACCACGCCGCCGACGGTCTTGAAT
>CAYUNS010000009.1:0-46187 GCA_964446155.1 uncultured Tepidisphaeraceae bacterium
TGACTCGGAACTCTGGTAAGTCCCGAATCTACAAGAGGCAGGGCCGTCGCGCTATAGCGACCACTAATAAAATCGATGCAATATGCGGGCTAGCCATGTTAGGAATGGTGGGAGTAGGTCCGGCTGTTCTCATCTTCATAATATGGCTCATTCCGACAAGGTTCTTGAGGCGTAACGTTTTAAGTCGCTTCGATGTTGCTGTCACTGCCGCGATGGGGATCATTGCCTATTGCACGGTCGTAGCACTCTGGTCAGTCGTTGGATTCCCGCTGTTCTGAAAAATCGGACGGATAGAGCTTAGTTCGACTTTCGCAGATTACGCCGCGAGTTTCAGGGTGTGGAAGAGGATTTGGGCAGGTTTCCGCAACAGCGTGTGGGGGGCGGCCCGTTGCAAAACCATCTCCTTGACGCTCTGCACACGCAGCGTGGCCAGCATGTCGGCGAAGCCGGGGTGGCGTTTGCCGATGTACCACGGGCGTTGGATTGGCCGGTAGCCGTGGTGGCCGTCTTTGGCGAACCACAGGACGAGCAGGCTGTAAAACAGCATGGCCGTCGGCGCGGTGCGGCGGGCGGCGTGTCGGCTCCAGCCCCGGGGCTGTTCGAAGCCTATGAGACAAACCAGGTCCGTCCCCGTTTCATGCCCCGTCCCCGTTTCATGCCCGACTTAAGATGCCGGCAGTTCAGTTTCAGGCCCAACTGCAAACGGTTCTCAATGACGCGCCTTGCACTACTATTTGTACTGAAGCCGGTATAGAGGGTGTACAGGCGCTGATGGGTTTTGCGGCGCGGTATGCGAAATTACGGACAGTGCTCGGATCCTAACGAGAGAAGTCTCATCATGCGATTGTGTAGCTTTGTGGCGATTGTCGCGTTCAGTGCTGGATCAATGTTTCTCCTCGGGAGCGCAGTCGTCTTCGGGTATGCGATAAAATTCTACGCCTCATCGGGTGCGAACAACACAACAAATGGCTTGGTGACTGCAGGAGGATTGTTGCTGGTGGCATCAGTAGGTTTCTTCTTTATTGGGATATTGGAGTCTAAAAGATCCAAGCGGTGATCAGAATTGGACGGATGGGATGACGAGCGTGGACCACTTCGCCTATGGCTACGATCGCAACAGTAACCGGCTGTTCAAGGAGAATTTGCTCTCGGCCGGGAACAGTGAGTTGTACGCCTATGACGATCTCAATCGCCTGACGAACATGCAGCGCGGGACTCGACGGCGCGAAGACCGCCCTCACCGGCTCGGCCACCCGCAGCCAGTCGTGGGAATTGGACGCGTTGGGCAACAGCGACACCATCACCACTGACTCGGTTGTCCAGTATGATACGGGGACGGACCTGGTTTGACCTGCTGTCGCGGCGTCGTTACGCTTGCCGGCATGTCACGACGACCACGCATCGCTCCCGGCGGGATGGTGTATCACGTTTTCAACCGTGCCGCCGGCCGGATGACACTTTTCCGCCACGACAGGGACTTCGCCGCGTTCGAGAAGACGATGCGGGAGGCTCATGAGCGCGTGCCGCTGCGGATCCTGTCATACTGCCTGATGAGCAACCACTGGCACTTTGTTGTCTGGCCGCGGGTGGATGGCGAGGTGTCGGCTTTCTTCCGCTGGCTGGCCAACACGCACGCCATGCGCTGGCGTGTGGTCCACCGCACCGTCGGCTACGGGCCGCTGTACCAGGGGCGGTTCAGGAGTTTCATGATCCGGCGCGATGAGCATTTGCTGACGGTGCTGCGCTATGTGGAGCGCAACGCCCGCTCGGCCGAGCTGGTGCGCCGGGCCGAGCAGTGGCGCTACGGCAGCCTCTGGACGCGCGCGCACGGCGAAGAAACGATGCGGCGGATGCTGTGCGACTGGCCGGTCGATCGTCCTGCCGACTGGGTGGACTGGGTGAACGCCCCGATCACGAAGAAGGAACTGGAGCGAATCGAGGTCAGCGAGCGTCGCGGTCGGCCGTATGGTGATGACAAGTGGGTCGCGCGGACTGTGCAACGGCTGGGCCTGGCCCACACCGTCCGCCGCCAAGGCCGCCCCAAACGGGACGGGAATGCCTGAAACCAGGTACGTCCCCGTATTGATGGTTCCGGAATTTCGCGGGAAATATCTTGACTTTCCTGGGCCGATGGTTTCTACGCCGGATATGGCAACCAATTATTTCAACGGTACAACGGACCTCGGTTCGACGCGGGAAATGTTCAGGGCGTTCGCCACTTTCGGGCGGCTCTCGCCGGACGAGGAGTTCGGCGCTTTGCACGGGGCGCTGCACACGATCATGGAAGATCAGGCGAGGTTGCCCCGCAAGTACCTCAACACCCTGGCCCGGCAGATTGAAGCGTTTCGGGAGCGTTTCGGCGAGCAATTGTCTCCGCACGAAGTATGGATTCTGGAGCGGCTCACAGAAGCCACGGTCAAGCGATGACGCATCGGCCAGGGAGATTCGACATGGACGCGTGATCGTCCTTGGCGCCGCGCCTGCCGCCCTGATTTCCGGCATGGTCGAGCGGTGTCGCAGCCGGGTTTTTTCGCCTGGCGGGGATGGGCCGGGGCGGCTTTTGGTTGTTGCCGAACGGGGCGGAAGCGCTTAACGTATTCGGAGACAAAGGGGGATTGGAGGTCAGACCATGTCGCAGGATGTCGGGCACGATCAGTTCGTGTTGATCCGCATTGAAGGGATGCATTGCCATAAGTGTGAAAAATCCATCCAGAAGGCGCTTGCGTTCGACGGGGTGCATGAGGTGGAGGTGGATTTTCTCAGCGGGCAGGCTTCGGTGCTTTTCGATCGTGACATGGTCCAGGTGAAACAGCTCCTCGATGCCGTCAACGCCGCAGGGTACAAGGCGGCGGGCTTCACGCTGGGAGACAAGAATCACGCCGCGCATGGATGACCGGATTCAACGAATCGCTTCGGCCGGGGATCCGCCGTCATCGGGGGAGATCGATCAACCGATCCATTCCGCCTCGTCGCTGCGGGCGCTTCTGGAGCGTCCGCTCGAGGTTCGCGTTCGCGAGCATCAATATCGATTCGCGCAGTCGATCGTGTTTGGGCTTCCGGTGGTTGCGTTGCAGCTCTGGGGCCGCGCGCTCGGTGGGGAGGAAAGCGGCCGATGGGTCGGGGGAATGCAGGCGCTGCTTGCGGGGTGGATCATGTATGTCGGTGCGGCGGGGATGGTGTTCGAGGGGTGCATCGAGTTGACCCGGAGGCGGATCACCGGGGATTTTCTCGCGGGTTGCGCCGCATGCTCGCTGTATGTGTGGAGCGTCAAGGCATGGATCATGCCGCCGGTGGAACAGGGAGGTGCGTCCGGGATGATGTTTCATCTCGTGGTGCTCATCGTCATGGTCTGGACGGGCTGGCGATGGACGAGGATGCGGCGCGCCCGTCCGCGAATCGATCGCGCTTCATGACGGAACACACCGCGCTGGTTTCCTCTTCGGCCATGATCTCCTATCCTGTCGCGACTGATGACACGGACGATTGCGCATATTTCGGATCTGCATTTCGGGAAAGTCGATTCATGCGTGGCCGATGGGCTGATGCGGGAGCTGCATGAGCTGAAGCCGTCCATCGTCATCGTCAGCGGGGATCTCACGCAGCGGGCGCAGGTGGGGCAGTTCAGGGAGGCGGCCGACTATCTCTCGCGTCTGCCCCAGCCGCTGCTGGTCGTGCCGGGAAATCACGATGTGCCGCTGTTCAATCCCATCCGGCGGTTTTTTTCCCCGCTGGGGAGATATCGCGCGCACGTGCGGGAGGATCTGCGGCCGCGTTTCGAGGACGAATCGCTGGTGGTGCAGGGGATCAACACCGCGCGGGCGTTCGTGCCGCGCTGGGACGCCTTCTGGAAAGGGGGGCGCATTTCCTCGGAGCAGTTGCTCGATGTGAAGCGGTGCATGGGGCATGTGCCGGAGACGAAGTTCAAGGTGGTGGTGACGCATCACCCCTTCATTCCCGCGCCCGGCGAGCCGCGCTCGGACCTGGTGGGGCAGGCGCCCAGGGCGTTGCGGATGTTCGAGGAATGCGGCGTGGACATGGTGCTCTCCGGGCATCTGCATCTGGCGTACAACGACGACATGCGCTCCTATCACGCGGCGGCGAAGCGCTCGATCCTGTCGGTGCATGCCGGCACGGCGACATCGTATCGAAGACGAGGGGAGGCGAACGCGTACAACTTCATCACGATCGAGCAGGACGCGGTGACGATCCAGGTGCGCGGGTGGTCCGGTGGGGGATTCGAGCCGGCGACGAAGACGCAATATCACCGCGAGGCCGGCGTGTGGCGCCGGGAGCGGTAGAAACGGGCGGATTCATCCGCGAGCCGGATGGGGATCAGCATTGTGGCTTTTCCTCCTCGACGAGAATTTTGCCGGCGGCTTTGCTTCCGAGGGTGACCGTCGGCTTGCCGATGGGGTGAACGACGATGGAGTCGGAGAGGGGATCGCGTTCATCCACGGTGATCTCCGCGCCCGGCGTCAGCCCGCAGCGGTTGACGAATTGCAGAAACGGGGGGTCTTGATCGGTGACCCTGCCGACACGATAGGTTCTGCCGGGCCTGGCGCTGGAGAGATTCATTCGGGGCGCGTCGGCGACCTTGCCCTTGGCGGTGGGGATGGGGTCGCCGTGGGGATCGACGCTGGGCCGACCGAGCAGATCGTCGATGCGCTCGAGAACCTTGTCGGAGATCGCGTGCTCAAGCTCCTCGGCTTCGGCATGCACTTCGGACCAATCGAGCTTCAGCACCTCGACGAGAAAGAGTTCGACCAGTCGATGCCTTCGGAGAACGTGCAGGGCGAGCTGCTCCCCGCCGCGGGTGAGGCGCACCCCGCTGCGCGGCTCGTATTCGACCAGCCCGGAGTCGGCCAGGGCCTTGATCATGCTCGTCGCCGTTCCGGGCACGACGCCCATGGCGGCGGCGAGCCGTCCCATCGACACCAGCTCATCGGACGCCTGTTGCTGCTCGAGGTAAATCTGCTTGAGATAATTTTCGACGGTGCTGCTGGGCATTGGTTGATAAGGTTACGCCAAGTCGAAGCGATAGTCATGGGCTGCCGCTTGACGGGAGTTCGTTTGGACGCAATAATAATTTTGATTAGTCAAAATACGGGATTGGATTTGCCCCGTGACGCCGGGGCGTTGACGGCGTTTGGTCAACGCGGGGCGTTTGGACTGGGGCTGGCAGAGCGAGGAGCCTTATGCGATTGATGCTGGCATGCCTGGGATGGATGGGGATGTTGCTGGTCGGGTGCGATCGGCCGAGCGATGCCGCCGCGGGGGAGGGGAGACTGCGCGTGGTGGCGACGACGACGATGATCGGAGACCTGGTGCGGCAGATCGGCGCCGAGCGCGTCGATCTGAAGGTCATCATGGGTCCGGGCGTCGATCCGCACACCTACAAGCCTTCGACTTCCGATCTTGGCGAGATGAGCCGCGCCTCGTTGGTGGTTTACAACGGGCTGCACCTGGAAGGCAAGATGACCGAGGACCTCGAGCGCAAGCTGAAGGGGCGCGCGGTCGCCGTGACCAGTGGGATACCCGAGTCCCGGCTGATCAACACCGTCGGTGGATATGCGGCGCACGATCCGCACGTGTGGTTCGACGCGACGCTCTGGGCGCTGGCGGCGCGGACTGTGGGGGAGGCGCTGGGGAAGGCGGACCCGGCGCATGCGTCGGAATACGCCGATCGGACCGCGGTGGTCGAGCGGGAACTGGCGGTGTTGCACGAGGAACTCCTGGCCGAGATTCAGACCCTGCCGGAGAGCCGTCGGGTGCTCATCACCAGCCACGACGCCTACAGTTATTTCGGGCGCGCCTATGGATTCGAAGTGTACGGCTTGCAGGGGATCAGCACTGAAACCGAGGCCAGCCCGACCAATCTGCGGGCGGCGGTGGACTACATCGTCGCGAAGGGGATTCCCGCGATCTTCATCGAATCGTCGGTCAACCCGGGCACGATCGATCGTGTCCGCGCGGACTGCAAGGCCCGCGGGGTGGAGGTGAAGGTCGGCGGGGAGTTGTATTCCGACGCGATGGGCTCGCCGGGCGAACATCCCGAGTTTCAGGTCGAGACATATGCGGGAATGTTTCGGTATAACGTGCGGACGATGGTGCAGGCGCTGAAATAGAAAAACGTGCCTCGCTGAAGCGAGCACGCCGGGGCATTGCACATTGCCCGATAGTGAGAACACATGACTTTCGTTGCCCATGGACCTCAATCCTCCGCGACCGTGCCCGAGGTCGTTCCGGCGCTGGAGGTGCATGATCTGACCGTCAGCTATCATCGCAAGCCGGTGCTGTGGAACGTCGATCTGGCCGTGCCGTCGGGGAAGCTCGTCGGGATCATCGGCCCGAACGGCGCGGGCAAGAGCACGCTCATCAAGGCGATCATGGGATTGCTTCCCCTCAGCAGCGGCTGGGTGCAGGTGTTCGGCAAACCGGTCGATCGCCAGCGCGACAAGATCGGGTACGTTCCGCAGCGTGAAAGCGTCGATTGGACGTTTCCCGTGACCGCGCTGGACGTGGTGCTGATGGGGCGATACGGCGCGCTGCCGTGGTGGAGGCGTGTGGGCCGGCGGGACCGCGACAAGGCGCGGGAGTGCCTGGAGAAAGTCGGTATGCTGCCGTTCGCCCATCGCCAGATCAGCAACCTGTCGGGGGGACAGCAGCAGCGCGTGTTTCTCGCGAGGGCGTTGGCGCAGGAAAGCGGGATCTACCTGATGGACGAGCCGTTCGCCGGGGTGGACGCGGCGACGGAATCGGCGATCGTGAAGCTGCTCCAGGAGTTGCGTGCGGCGGGCAAGACGGTGCTGGTGGTCAATCACGATCTTCAGACGGCCAAGCAGTACTTCGACATGCTGCTCCTGATCAACATGCGGCTGGTGGCGTTCGGCCCGACCGAGGAGGTATTCACGCCGGAGCTGTTGCAGAAGACGTATGGCGGACGGTTGACGATCCTGGCGGAAGTCGCCGACGCGGTGGCGGCCGCGGAACGTGGGATCGACGTTGCGGCGCATCGCAAAGGCACGGACGCCTTCGTCACGCACAACGACGAGGCGCCGACGGGATTGTGAGCGCGTTGGATCATGCCGTGGCTTTCCTTCATTCTCCTTCCTCTCGCCGCCCGGTTCTCGACGGACCAGGGCGTTATCGAGCTGATCGCGCAATTCATGCGTGCGATGATCGATGGCCGGATCGATTCGCATGACCTGATCGTCTGGGCGGCGCTGCTGCTGGGGATCAACTGCGGCGTGCTGGGCAGCTTCATCGTGCTGCGCCGGCAAAGCCTGCTGGGGGATGCGATCGGTCATGCGGTGCTGCCCGGGGTATGCCTGGGATTCCTGATCGTCGGCACGCGCAGCACGGCGGCGCTGCTGCTGGGCGCCCTGGCCGCCGGTCTGCTCGCATCCGCCTTCATCACCCTGTTGCAGCGGACGACGCAACTGAAATCCGGCGAATGCATGGGGGTCGTGTTCACCGGATTTTACGGGATCGGGATCGTGTTGCTGAAATACATCCAGAACAACGGCTATTCCGGGCAGAGCGGGCTGGACAAATTTCTTTTCGGGCAGATCGTTGGGATCGGCGAAGGGGACGTGAAGCTGATGGCGATCCTCGCGGGATTATCGATCCTGCTGGTCGTGATCTTCTGGAGGAATCTGGCGATCTCCAGCTTCGACGAAGGCTTCGCGTTCAGCATCGGCGTGCCGGTGCGGATGATGAACCTGTTGCTGACGACGTTGCTGACGGTCGCGATCGTGATCAGCATCCAGGCGGTGGGGGTGGTGCTGGTCGCGGCGATGCTGGTGACGCCGGCGGCGACGGCCTACCTGCTGACGGACCGGCTTTCACGGATGGTGGTCCTGTCGGCGATGTTCGGGGCGCTGGCGGGATTGATCGGGGCGTTCTGGAGCCACCTGGGGGACGATCTGCCGACGGGCGCGCTGATGGTGCTGGGCGCGTCGGGATTGTTCGCGGCGGCGTTTCTGCTGTCGCCGGGGCACGGATTGCTGCCGCGCGTAGTGCGGGTGTGGCGACGGAGGCGGCACACGCAGGCGGAAAACCTGTTGCGCACGATCTATATTCTGATGGAAGGGCGCGGTGGGGAGGAGGACCGGCGGTTCGGGGTGGATGATGTGGCCGCGAAGCGCCAGGAAACGCCCGCGCATGTTCGTCGGCTCGCGCGGTTGGCGCGGCAGCGGGGCTGGATCGACGCGGCCAGCCCCGATCCGATCATTTTGACGACCGAGGGGCTTGAGGAGGCCCGTCGGGTGGTGCGCAACCATCGACTGTGGGAGTTGTTTCTCACCCAGGAGGCTCGTCTCGCCGCCGATCATGTGCATGCGGATGCGGAGCATATCGAGCATGTTCTGCCCCGCGATGTCTTGCGAAAGCTGGAGCGGATGCTGGATCATCCCGAGCTGGATCCGCACGGCCGGCCGATCCCGAAGACGGTTTCCTGAGCGGCATGTCACCGCTGATTGCCGGATGAAGCATGGATTCGCTTTTCAACATTTTCATCGAACCGTGGACCAGCCACTCGCTGTCGGTCTACTGGCCGATCATCGCGCAGGGCGTGCTGGTGTCGGTGTCGCTGGGATTGATCGGATGTTTCCTGGTGGTGCGCGGGATGGCGCTGCTGGGGGATGCGCTGTCGCATTCGGTGTTGCCGGGGATCGTCGTGGGGTTTCTGATCGGGGGAACGCTGCATTCCCCGTGGATTCTCATCGGGGCGACGTTGTTCGGGATGCTGGCGGCGGTGCTGGTGCAGGCGGTGCACAGCCAGTCGCGCGTGAAGGAGGATGCATCGCTGGGGATCGTGTTCACGGCGCTGTTCGCGCTGGGCGTGGTGATGATCACGCGCTATGCGGGCCAGGCGGATCTCGATCCGGGGTGCGTTCTATACGGGAACATCGAGACGTTCATCCTTCAGCCGGAGGCGATCCGGCCGATGGCAGTGGTGCTGGGGCTGATCCTGTTGACACTGTTCCTGTTTTACCGACAGATCCTGGTCGCGACGTTTGATCCGGCGCTGGCGGTGAGCCTGGGGATTCCCGCGGTGTTCATTCATTACGCGATGATGGCGGCGCTGTCGTTGACGGTGGTGGCCAGCTTCGAGGCGGTGGGGGCGATTCTCGCGGTGGCGCTGCTGATCATGCCGGGCGCGACGGCGCGGATCTGGTCGGACCGCATGCCGATGATGCTGTTGCTGGCGGCGGGGCATGGGGCGCTGTCGACCGTGGTCGGATACTGGCTGAGCCACGAGGGGGTGTTGAACACCTCGGCGGCGGGGGCGATCACCGTGGCGGGGTTCGCGCTGTTCACGTTCAGTTGGTTGTTCGCGCCGCGGCATGGGCTGATCACGCGCGCCTGGCAGAGGCGGCGGCTGATCCGGCTGATGGCGATGGAAAACCTGCTGAAGACGATCGCGGAGGAGACCGGGGAGTCGGGGAGGGCGTCGATCGCGATCGAAGACCTGCGCCAGGTGATGCACCTGTCGTGGGGGCGGTTTCGCCGCGTGCTGGGACATGCGGTTCGTCATCGATGGATCGCGCGCGAGGGGGCGGGGCTGCGTCTCACCCCGGCCGGCGAGAGCCGGGGCCGGCGGCTCTCACGGGCGCATGCGCTGTGGGAGAATTATCTTCAGCAGGAGGTGGGGCTGGCGACGGATCATGTTCATGATGCGGCGGAATGGATCGAGCATCACCTCAACGACGAGAAGCTGCAGCGCATCGACGATCTCCTGACGGCGGAAGGAAAGCGGACAGACCCCGTGCGCTGATCCGGGCAAGCGGGTTGTTATCGACCGTCTTTCCGGTGTATATCCATGTCTTGTGATTGCCGATCCATTTCGGGAACGAGGCTGGTTCGGGTCGCCCCGGGATCATTAAAGGAATGTTCAATATGAATCGATGCGCGCTGAATGCGTTATGGGGCGTTGCGGTTGTCGTTTTGTTCATGTCGAGCGTTGTGAACGGGCAGGGGGTGAGCCGCGAGGATCGGATCGAGGTCGCGAAGATGGAGGCGTTTGTCGGCGAGGCGCCGATCGGCACGCGGCCGGAGTTCGTCGATTTGCGGCCATACCTCCCGCCGGTGGGACGGCAGACGATGAACGACTGCGCCGCGTGGGCGTTCGGATATGCCGCGCGATCGTATCTCGAGGCGGTCGATCAGGGATGGAAGCCTGATTCGCCGAATCGCATCTTTTCACCCACGTTCATCTACAACCAGGTGAATGGCGGCGAGGACAAGGGGAGTTCGCCGGTCAACGTGATCAAGCTGCTGAAGGAGAGCGGGGCGGCGACGCTGAGCACCGCGCCTTATCGGGCGAAGGATTACACCTATCAACCGAACGAACTGGCGCGGCAGGAGGCGAAGGTGTTTCCACTCGCCGGCGCCTATGTGCTTCGCGACGGCGAGGCGATTCGCAAGGCGCTGGCGGCGGGGGAGATCGTCTGTGTCGGCGTGCGGACGAATCCCGTCTTCAACAGCGGGCGCTTCGATCTTTATTCCTCGCAATTGCACGAACAGGCTCGACAGGCAAGAAAACCCGGGCAGCCGCACGGGTTTCATGCGATGGTCGTCTGCGGCTACAGCGAGCCCCGCCGGGCGTTTTTGTTCATGAATTCGTGGGGAAAGGAGTGGGGCCAGGGCGGGTTCATCTGGGTGAGCTACGACGTGGTCGACACGTTCAACACCCGGGAGAACACCGAGCGGCTGGTGGATTGCGCGATCGTCATGGTCGATGAGCGCGAGCCGGTCGTCTTCCAGGGCGGCAAATACCAGGTGGTCGATGGGCGGGACCTCGAGCTGCGCGTCTCGGGGCGTTTCAGCGGGACCAGCGAGAAAGGAACGCCGCGATTCGATTTCCAGGCCAAGCTCGTCGGGCCGGGCGCGACGGTGCAAGGCATCAAGTCGGTCGATTGGGCCTTCAACAGCGGTGGGATGGATATGACCGTCCCGGCGGAGCGCGGCCAACCCCCGCGCACCGTGCTGAAGTCGCTGACGCACGACGCCAAGCTGCGGATCGTCGCGAAGGTCGCCTATGCGGGGGACCGGCGGCACGAACTGGTGAAGGAACTGGATCTCAGCACGGCGATGCTGCGCGAGATCTCGCTGGGCAGCGCCGAGCAGTTCAACCGGGTCACGCCCAACGGACAGAAACACTGGTATGCGTGCTATTTTCCGCGAATGGGCGATCAGGACTGGGCGGCGCTTCAGAAGATCGAGTGGCGGGTGGATGGGAAGGTGCGGACCTACATGCACCCGCCGGGGGAGCTGATGCCGGCGTTTTCGTCCAGGAGCCAGGCGTATTACATCGCGGAAGATCAGGCCGACCCACCGAAGGGATCGGCGGTACTGACGTTCCAGGATGGGTTTGAGTGGTCACTCGATCTTCCCGGCGTGTTCACGGCGCCCGAGCTGGACCGCGCCACGGTCAGTACGCTCATCCGTCCCATCGGCAGCGGCGACGGGCGCGAGTGGTGGTATTACGAAATCCAATACAACGTGCCGCGCCGCTGGGCATTGAACATGCGTTCGGCGCGGACGCGCATCGGAGACATCAATGACGGCGACTGGTCGCAGATGAAGCGCGATGATCGCCAGGGCATCATCTCGTGGGTGCAGGGCGGGTTCACCGACAAGCCGTTGATCGTCGAATGCGATGCGGTGTTCAATCCCAGCTTCCCCAACGGGCGGAATCTTCCCGCGATGGTGTCGGGCGTGCGGGTGCTGCCGCGCGAGGAGATGGTCCGGGAGGACAAGCGGGGATACAGCATCGAGGTGAAGGATCGCTATCTCGGGCGGATCGCCGGGGTCGATCAGTGGGAATATCACGCGGTGGTGTGGCAGGTTCTGGGCGGGTCGAACTTCAACAAGGTGACGTGGACGCTGCCGGACGGGGAAACGCGCGTCGTCGATAGCTGGCTTGTCGGGCGATTCGGCACGCGCATCGATCGGAGCGCCGAGCCGTTCGAGCTGCGGGCGGCGGTGGAGTCATGGGATCCCGACGGCACGGCGAGGACGATCGAGCTGAAACGGATGATCCAGCCGACGACACCGGCGAACGACGCGCTGACGGTCGCGGCGTCGGCGCGCCTGTCGGCGGACCTGCTCACCGAGGATTTGAGCGATCACTATGTCGAGTTGACTCCGATCGGTCCGCGGGATGCGGTGAAGTCGATCCGGCGGATTGTCGCGAACACGGAAACGCCATGGGGCACGCTCGATCGCGTCGGCACTCCGAAGGAGGCGATCGCGGTGGACGGCGACGCCTTGTCGATGCGCGTCGTTTATTGCGACAGGGGCAAGCCCATTGAAGGGTATCTCGAGTTGAACGACGGATCGCGTCTGCCGTTCTCGGTTTGGCCGCAGCCGGGCGAGCCGACGTTGCTCCCACCGCGGCTTCGGCTGGAATCGGTCGAGCGATACGCCGGCACGGTCGATGGGAAGCCGACCTGGACCGCCGCCCTGCGCGTGGCGGGGGACCAGGGGCTGATCGAGGCGATCGAGCATGTGGATTTCGCTGCGATCGGCATCGACGGATCGGCGATCCCCATCGCAAAGGACCGGGACGAGCGACGGGCGTCCGTGCGGTCGCACCAGCCGGCGCGGCTGAAGGCGATGGTGCATTTCAAGGCGGAAAGCGACTTCGAAACGATGGAGATTGAGTCCCGGATCGACGCGATCGATCGGCTGGACAACCTGGTGTTGCATGTCGCCAAGCCATGGACGCAGTACGAGGATCCAAACTACAACCTCGACATCGGCGACATGGAGTTCGACGAGCCGGCCGTGGCGTGGATCACCGGCGGCGACCTCGATCTCGAGGCGATCGAATCGGTCGAATATGCGACGAGCAGCGATTTCGACGGGGAACGGCGATTTCCTGTGAACCAGCGGCGCGTTGACGGGCTGGACGGGTTTCCGCTGCGGTTCCGCATCTCGGTGGAGTCACCGACCGCGGTTGTCGCAACCCTTCGGCTGAAGGATGGCGAGACGCGCGAGATTCGCTCGGTCGAATCATCCGAGGCGACGCCGCTTGCGCGCACCGTGCGTTACTGGGGGCGCGATGAGGGCAAGCCGCTGTGGATGATGTCTTACCGGATCGAGGAGGCGCTTCCCCGGCCGACGCTGCGCGTCCGGTACGAGTCGGCGGACGGAACGAAGGACGACATCGTTACGAGCGAATTGGGTCGCATGTCGTTCGCGGCGCCCGCGTTCGCGTGGCACGCGCTGGTCTCGACGCCGCTCGAACTCCATCGCATCCATGCCGACATGCTCCCCTGGGCCGGCACGGCGGAACTCGAACCGATGCCGATTCGGATGGATCTGCCCGATATGCTCTGGCCGAAGCGCGAGGATACGGTGAGGGTGGACCTGACGACCGATCCGGAGAACCCTTCGATTCATTTCATCCATCTGCGCGGGCCGGAGTCGATCATCGGGCGCTGCACGGACGTGCGGTACGAGATCGAGCGGGAGGACGCCAGGACCACGCTGCATCCGCTGTCGCGCTTCGGCGAGATGGGAGATGCGTGGGACGCGCGGATCGTCGGCAAGGCTCCTTCGGGCATTCGCGCGATCTTTCATATGGCGGGGTCATCGGAACCGACGACCATTGTCTGGCGGCGGCGCTGACGCAACGATGCGCTGGCCTCGCGAGCATCTTTCGGCGCGGCACGAAATCGGGATCGGTTACTTTTCCCGCCGTGTGGACTTCTTCTTTTTGCTTGATTTTTTGATCGTGCGACGGGGTTTGAAATTGGCGAGCCAGTCACAGGCCTCGTCGTTGTCGTCCCAGGCGTCTCCAAGACCGTCGGCGATCATTGCGGCTTCGCTTTCCGTGCCGGGCGACCATCCACCCAAATCATCCATCAGTTCCATGTCGGGATTGAGGAGCCATTGCGGGACATGGGGATTGCGCTTGATCGCGCGGGTGAGGTGTTTTTCCGCCGCGGGTCGGTTGCCCTCCTCGAAGTCGATCAGCGCGGCCGCATAATCGAACAGGGCGGAGGGGTCGCCTGAGATATAACTTGGAATGACTTTTCGGGCTTTCCTGAAGTCCTTCAGGTTGAGCAGTGCGCCGATATAGGGGTAGCGGATTCCCTGGTTGTCGTTGGGGTTCAGCCGCAGCATCTCCTCCATGACCGCGACGCTTTCCTCGATCCGATCCTGAGAGTCCAGAGCCTGCGACAATCCGTTCATGGCGCGCATGAAAGGGCGTGATTCAAGGGCGCCCCAGAAGGGATAAGCCGGATCGTTGAACGCCTCCTCGCCGATCGTTTTTCGACCGGCGGCGATGGCCTGGCGGAAAAGCTTCTCGGATTCGACGGGATCGCTTTCGCGATCGGCGAGCATCACATGCGCCTGGGCGCAATCGGGGTCCAGTCGTAGCGCTTCGCGCAGCATGTGCAGCGCCCGTCGGGAGGGCATTTCCTCGGCCGCATAGCAAAGGTCCATCGCCTTGTCTCGAGGGCTTCTCGGCGGCAGGGGCAAGTCCTCGAAGCGCTTGCCGACCACCTGGCTGTTCAGCATTTCATTGATCTTGTCGATGGAGGTCTCCCCGGATTCCTTGACCATGCGGGAGATTCTCTGCATGACCTCTTCCATAGGCGCGCCTGTCGTCACCTGGGGCGGCGGGGCGAGCAGGTGGGGGATGGTCAGGCGATAAGTCGTCTGTCCGTCGAATGTCGTGACTGTTTTCTCCCATTGGCCGGAATCCATTTCCGGTTCGGTGGTCTGGGCGAGAGCGCGGCACAGTCCTTCGACAAAGGTGGTCTCGACCGAGGAGCCTCGCTGGATATGACCGGTCATTCCGATGTTCAGGAGCAAGGGAAGCGAGTTGTCTCCGGTCAGGCGCAGATCGTGTTCCTCCCATAGCTCCGCCTCATCGAGAGGGGCATCGTTCAGGTCATGGAACATGAGCGACCAGTTCGTCCGGCCGGCGGGTTGCGCGACAATCGAGTCGCCCACGAATTCCTGGTACGCCTTCATGGTTGGAAAGAACGCGATGCCGACCACCTGTCCGCCGGCGCCCATGAGGGAGGCGAACGCAAAGCCGTCGGGCGGCTCGGGAGCGTGAATCTCGATCACGTCGTCATCGTGCAGTTGCTTCCAGATTCGGGAGGCGTGAAACAGGGCGCACCCGTCGGCGAAGGCGCGCATCTGCCGGAGGTCCAGTTTCTCACCGGCCGGCAGCACATCCGAGGTCAAGGTGGAAAGGTTTTTCCACAACCGGCCAAACAGGGCATCCGTGGCCGGCAGCGCATCGACCGTTTTGAAATGTATTCCCGCCAGCTTGTCCTGTCCGCGCAGCGCGGTTGCGAGTTCGGGATCGGTCGTGTGAATGGTCCCGGACCACTGCAAGGCGTCCACCACGCGGTGAAGCAGGCGCGTGGCATGCTCGAAGAGGGATTGAGTCTTGTCCTTGCCGATGGGCAGATCTTTGGCGACAACCGTGCCGCTCCGCGCGCCCGTCAAGGTGCAGATCGTCAGGGGGGGCTGGGCGCCGTCTTCGAGGAATTGAGCTGGAAAAGGCATCTTCCGCACCGCCAATTCCAGTGGCTCGCCGGGGTCCGGAGGGAGAATTGAACTGTTGTCTGATGGTATTTTCACCATGCGAAGATGGTCGTGCGATTGCCCGTTATTTCAAGGGCGTGCGCGAAAATTACTTTTCCTGCTGCGGATTGGCGGAAGCGGGCGGGACACGCGCCTATTCCGCCGCATCGCATTCGCGAACGGCGAAGCCCGTTTTGGATCGCGCGATCCGGAAACTCGCGATGGTGTTTGCCCGGATGGAGGGCAACGGGACGGTTTTTCCGGCCAGCTTCAATCGTGGGCGCGTCGATCGTCCCGCGGTTTCACGAACGCGCAACACGAAGCCCCTGGCGTCGTCGGCGGGCTTGAAGGCGAGCAACTCGAGCGAATGAGGCGCCAGCGAGAGCATCGAGCCTTTCGCGGGAAGATCGCCCTTTTTTGCGGGAACGAGCAGCACGGCCGGAGGATGCTCGAAGGTCTGGGCGAGCTGATGAAAGCGATCGTCTCCGGGCGCAAGAAGGAAGCGGAATTTGAATTCCCCGACATCGGTCGCGGGCATTGCGGGATTCTCCTTCGACTCTCGCCGGACGCTTTCGGCGTAGCGGGTCGCGCGGACGACGGTCACCTGCAACTGTTTTTGATCGAGGTTGTAGCTGTAGAGCGAATCGGTGGCGATGCCGAAGGATCGATCCCGCAGGCGGACCCATCGTCGCGCGGGGACTTCCCCACCGGGCCGACGGATGGTGCGGTCTCCCGGTGAATCGAATTCCGCGTCGCCTCCCACGGGGAACACCAGCCGCAGCCTCGCCGAGCGTTCATCGAAATGAACCCGCGCCGAGACATCGACCGCATCGCGTCCGGCATACAGTTGAAACGTGAGATCGATGCGCGATCGCTCGCCGGCGAGACGCACCCAGAGGCTCGATCGCCACGGGCCGTCTTCGAGCACGACGACTTCGGTCACTCGCCAGCGTTCGATCGGCTTGCCGAGATCGTCGTCCTTGCCGCCGCCCCAACTGCCCCAGGGATCGCTGTAGAGCATGGCCTTCAGTCCGTCTCCACCGAGGAAGGGCTTGCCGTTTCGCGTCATGCGGATGCCCTTGCCGCCAAGCCTGGTTTGAATGCGGTAAATGCCGTTGGTGATGGCGTTTTGGCGTGCGAGGGCGCGCGCGGGAGTCGTGGGCGCGGCCGGCCGGGGCGCGCCTTCGGCCAGGCCAAGCTCGAACACGGACCATCCCATCGCCGGCAAGGACATCGGCACGATCACCCGTGCCCGCCAGAGAGCCTCCGGCGAGAATGAATTGTCCACGACGGTTCGCTGGAAGGACAGAGGCTTCTTTCGATGATCGAGCACGCGCAGGGGCGCGGCGTCGATGTGGTCCCGGTATTTGTGGATCGGGCGATCATCGAGACATCCCTCGAACTCGACAAAGCCGTCAAAAGCGAACGGATGCGGATTCCAGACCAGGGCCATGACGCCCGTGGGTTCATCCGGTCGCGGCGCGGGGAGCGCTCGCGTGTCGATTCGCATCGCCAGCGCGTTCATCGCCTTCATCTCGGCCGACTGGGCCTGGTGAATGGTCATCCCCAGTTGAGCCAGTTGATCGTCGAATGCCCGCTCGATGCTCGTGCCGGGCAGGATGTCATGAAACGCGTTGAACAGCACCGCATCCCACGCATCACCGAGAGGATTCGTCGTCTTTTCATCGAGGCCCATTGCGATCGCGCCGGCGGTGGTTTCGGCCTGCGAAAGCAGCGATTCGGCCTTGCGATACATGAACTTCAACCGCGCCATCGAGCTATAGCAGCCGCGTGCGAAGAAATTCAGCTCATGATCGATCTCGGGGAGAAATCCGGGCGGCTTGCGGCGGACTTCGCGATGCAGCTCGTCAAAGAACCGGTGCATGGTGGAATGAACGACGCGCACCTGCGGATGGGCCTTGGCCCAGGCATCGATGTCTTCGAGATGGCGGCGAGTCGGTCCGCCGCCGTGGTCGCCCAGGCCGTAAAAGATTCCGACATGGGTCAGTCCCTGGCTTTCGGCGTGCCGAAGCGCCTCGTCGAGGCGGGTGGGGTTCTCCTCGCGTTCGGTTCCATACCATGGACCGAGCGGTCGATAAGCGAGAATGCGCGATCCACCCGGTCCGATCCACCAGAAAGCGGGCTTGGCGAGGGAAAGGGTGTGAGGCGCGGGACGTGTGAAGGCGAAGGACTCGATTCCCGCGGCCGCAAAGATCTCCGGCAGCCCGCCGCTGTGCCCGAAGCAGTCCGCCGACCACGCCACCTTCACTCGCCGTCCAAAACGCGACGCGAAATAACGTTGCCCGCGCGTGAACTGCCGCACCAGGGTTTCGGTCGCGGGCAGGTTCTCATCCGGCTGAATCCAGGTTCCACCGACGAAGTCCCATCGTCCCGACTGGACATATCGCCGAATGCGTTCAAATGTCGCCGGATCGGTTTCCTCGATATGTCGATAGATCGCCGCCTCGCCGCGGTTGAAGGTGAGATGCGGATGCTCATCCATCAGGTCGAGCACGGTGCGGCAGGTGATGAGTCCCTGGTTCAATCCTTCCCGCCAGTCCCACAGCCAGACGGGATCGAGATGCGCGTTGGAGAGAAGATGAAAGGTCCGTGTCGCCTGAGTCTTGCGGATCATGTCAGGGAGCCTTTGACGGTGAAGGGTGTTTGGGGGAGGTTATGGATTTCACGGTTGTATTTCGCGCTATTTGGTTCATTTTGCCTTGTGAACCGGCTTTTTGCTCGTTCGTAACACATCAACAGATTGCGGTTGCGAATCCAACCGCTTGACAACCGGGACAGGCAGGGTAAATTCCCCGACTCGATTGCTCCCGGCCGATGTCGGGGGACATGCTACGGGGGCGTAGCTCAATTGGTTAGAGTACCGGACTGTCGATCCGGTGGTTGCGGGTTCGAATCCCGTCGCCCTCGCTGAAAAAAGACCGTCAAACCCCTCGACATTCGGGGGTTTTTGGCGGTTTTTTCATTTTACCGCCCTCCTTCTCTCCCCGCAAATCCATCCAGTTTCGTCCGCCGATGTGCGTCGATATGCGTCGGCGAGGTGTCGCGACGGGTGTCGCCGAAAATCCGCAGTTTCCGCGCGGGTGTCGCGGCTCCCGAACATCGGGGACCGCGATCGGCGCGATGATGGGGGCAATCCACAGTACATCGGCGGCGGGCGGTCGCTTCGGGCGGGGGTCGCGCGGGCGATCCGGCCGGAGGCGGCGGTGCGTCGTCATCACGGGCAGGGAGGCGCATATGCTGGTGCTGAGCAGACAGAGGGACGAGAAAGCCATGATCGGGACGGACGAGACGGTCCTCATCGGCCTGTCACGCAAGGATCGGGCGCGGCTGGTCGAGGCGGTTGGCCTGTCGCCGGGGCTGGCGGACCTGGCGGAGAAGCTCGCGGCGGTCGAGGCCGGGCCGATCGAGGTGATGGTGGTCGGCATCCGGGGCGACAAGGTGCGACTGGGGATCAAGGCCCCGAAGGACATGCCGGTGAATCGCGAGGAGGTGGCCGAGAGGATTCGCCGCGAGGGCAAGAAGGGCAGGTGAGCCATGGTCTGGGTGGCGATGCTGTGGGCGATGTTTCTCGTGGGGGTGTGGCTCGGGTGGCGGTTGAAGTGGGCGGCGGGGCCGCGCCGAACCGTGGTGGGGCGGAAGGGCGACACGGACGATCTGTGGGTGATGCGCGAGCGGCGGCTCCGGGAACTTCGACGCCCGCGGGGTTGGTGAATCCCGACGGCGCGATCATGCGGGAAAGGGGGCGGGCATGACGGCAGTGGCGTCCCAATGCGATTTCCGGCCGGGCGTCGGCGCGATGCCGGGGCTGTTCGAGGAGATCATCGTCGATCTGTTCGCCGGCGGCGGAGGCATGTCGCTGGGGATCGAGCACGCCACCGGGCGGTGCGTCGATGAGGCGGTGAACCACGATGCCGACGCGATCTGGATGCACCGGATGAACCACCCGAACACGCGGCACCACCGCGATTCGGTCTGGCGGCTCGATCCGCTGGAGGTGTCGGAAGGGCGCCCGGTCGGCCTGCTGCACGGCTCACCGGATTGCTGCCACTTCTCCGTGGCGCGGGGCGGAAAGCCGGTGCGCAAGGAGATTCGCGGTCTCGCGTGGTGCGTGCTGCGGTGGACGGCGAAACTGCGACCGCGAATCCTCACGATGGAGAACGTGCGGGAATTCCTGACCTGGTGTCCGCTCGTGCAGAAGCGAGCCGGGCGGAACAGGTGGTTGTGGGAGATCACGCGGGCGGGGGCGAAGGGCAAGCGGATTCGGCACGAGATCACCGGCCCGCACAAGGATGATGGCTCGGCGCGGCGGTGGATCGCGCAGCTCGAATCGCTCGGTTACGCGCTGGAACCGATGATGATCCCCGACCGGAGACGGGTGGACAAGCAGGGGTTCGGCGCGATCTTCAAGCAATGGTTGCGGCAACTCCGGGCGCTGGGGTACGAGGTCGAGTGGCGGGTTCTGGACGCGGCCAATTACGGAGCGCCGACGCATCGGCGGCGGCTGTTCATCGTCGCGCGTCGCGACGGTCGGTCGATCCGATGGCCGGAGCCGACGCATGGGCCGGGTCGGGCAATCCCTTATCGCACGGCGGCGGAGTGCATCGAGCGGTACGACGACTGTCCGTCGATCTTCGGGCGGAAGAAGGATCTGGCGGACAACACGCTTCGGCGGATTTGTCGGGGGCTGGTGAAATTCACGATCGAGACGAATGACCCGCATATCGTCCGCGTCGATCATGGGTTCGGGTTGGTTTCGCCGTACACGGTCGGCGCGGGCGGGCGCAGCCCGGACCCGCGCGAGTTGTTCCGTCCGCTGGGCACGATCCTGCCGCGAGACTGGCCGTGCCTGGTCGCGCCGCACATCGTGCGATGCGCACACGGCGAAGTGTCGAAGTCGGGCGCACGACGGTGGGGCAGCGGGGCGCACGATATTTTCGATCCGCTCGGGACGGTGACGGGGTCGAACGATTATGCCGTCGCGTCTGCATTTTTTTACGATCGCTACGGCGAACGAGCAGGCGGTGGTAACCTCGTTGTCCCTTACCTGTACGAACACGCCAACAGCACATGGTCCACCGGATCGTGGTGCGTCGTCGCGCCGCTGTGCGTGAAATACTACGGATGCGGAGAAAACGTGCTGCGGGCCGACGGACCTGTGGACACGATCACTGGCAGGGATCGGTTCGGCATGGTCGCGGCGCACCTGACGAAGCTGCGGGGCAGCGGCGGGTGGTCCAACCCGGCGAAGCCGCTCGACGTGATCTGCGCCGGAGCAACGACATTCGGGTTGACGGCGGCGAAGCTCGCGCCGTGGGTCGTGAAGCATTATGGCGGGAACTACACGGGCGCGGGGATCGATGCGCGATCGCCGATGGACACGATCACGGCCGTCGATCATCACGCGCTCGGCGTCGCGTTCATCTCGCATCTGCGGGGCACGCACGGCTATGGCATCGGGGGAAGCGGCCTGTCGATGGGCGATTGTTTGCCCACGATCACCGGGGGAAGGCATCTCTATCTCACGACTGGAGCGATCTATGACACGCGCGGAACAACTGCGGGCGAGGGTGGCGGACGATGGGACGATCGAGAATCGGGAAATCGAGACATACCTGGCGGAGGTGTCATCACACAGCCAGATCGATTTTGTCAATCAGTTCGTGGCGATCATCGTGGACAACGGCCCGACGGATCTGGAGGTACGGCTCGGCTTCGAGGCGATCGAGCAATTCGCGTCGGCGATCAGGAAGCCACCATCTTCACTCCGCGCGAGTTGATGGGGCCGAGCGACAACCCGGCGATCAATCGCGGGTTCTGGCGGGTGTACGACCTGCTGCGGAAGTACCTGGGTCCGTCGGCGCCGCTGCCGATCGTGCGCAAGCGCGAGCCGATCGGGCACGAAGGGTCGGGGATGTGGCGCACGGTCGAATACCCGATCCACGACATCGGGATGCGGATGATGCGGCCGCGCGAGCTGCTCAACGCGCAGTTCGGGCCGGAGCTGGCCAAGGACTATGTGCTGACGGGCACGCGGGAGAACCAGGTCGCCAAGATCGGCAATTCCGTTCCGCCCCTGCTTGGCGCGGCGGTCATCGCGGCCAACTGGCGCGACACCGAAATCGGGGAGGTGGCGGCATGAGCCTAACCATCGATGTCTGCCTGGTGTTGCCGATCTACGCGAGGTCCGAGGCGAACCGGCGGGACAACCGGTTTGCCAAGGCTCGGCGCGTGAAGGAGCAGCGGGGCGTCGTCGCGGCGATGCTGCGCCCGTTGTTTCCCGTCCCGCCGGATGCGGCGGTGACGATCCGGCTGACGCGAATTCGCAAGCGCGGCGCGAGGCCGCTGGATGACGACAACCTGCGCTCGAGCCTCAAGGCGGTGCGCGATGGCGTCGCGGATGCGCTGGGGATCGACGACGGGGACTCACGGCTGACGTGGTGGTACGCCCAGGAGACGGGGGCGGATTACGCGGTACGGATCGAGGTGTGGGCATGACGGACGCGGACAAGGACACGCTCATTGACGGACTGCGGGAAGAAGTGTGCAACCTGCTAGTGCAGGTGTGGGGCATGGAGGAGAGCAAGGAGATCATCCGTGCGGCACTGGACCTGTGTCCGACGTGCGCCGGGCTACCCATTGATGTGGTCACGCGATGCGCCATGTGCCGCAAACTGTGGGAGGCATTGTGAAGAACAGCATCAAGCCCGTGCGTATCCAGCGGTCGCGCCGGAAGGGCGCGAAACTCGTCAGTCCGAACGGTCTGCCTGTGGTGTGCGTGACGCGACCGGGGCGGTGGGGCAATCCATTCAGGGTGGGTCAGCCGGGCATTGAGACACCCAAGCAGGCCGTCGAGCGGTTCCGCATGGTGATGACCAGTCTGGACATGGCATTTATCCGAGAGGGGTTGCGTCGCGAGCTACGCGGAAAAAATCTGGCGTGCTTTTGTCCGCTGGATCAGGTGTGCCATGCGGATGTGCTGCTGGAATTGGCGAACAGAGGTGAGGCATGACGGACGCGGAGAGACGGGTGTTGCGCCGGCTGGCCGGGGGAACGGTCTGGCAGATGGATTTTGCCGACGCCGACTGGGCGGCGGTGGTGGAACTGGGGATCGCGGGGCTGGTGCAACGCTCGGAGCGGGCGGGGCAGATCGAGTTGACGGAGATGGGACGGCGCGTGGCGGGGGTCTCGGAAAGGAATGGACAGGGATGACGGATCATGTGACGACGATGCCGCCGCCGGAAGTGCGGATCGATGGTGAGGAATTGAGCGTGACGTTCGACCGGTTCGACCGGGCGGCTTACGAGTTGTTTCTCCGGGTCAAGCGGCTGCCGGAGTACCGAATCCGCACGAACGACACGGACCTGACCTACGAGGTGACGGCTCCGGCGCGATTCGCGCATCTGCTCGGCGCGGCGGTGGATCGCACATCGCAGGGGATGCTGCCGATGCCGTCATTCCTGCTGGACGATCAGCGGGCGATCGTGCGGATGGCACTGGAGGCCAAGCGGTTCGCCGACTGGAAGGACTGCGGGTTGGGCAAGACGCTCGATGCGCTGGAGTGGTCGCGTCAGGTGAACCATATCACCGGCGGTCGAGTGCTGATCGTGACGCTCAATGATCTGGTCGATCAGTTCGTCGCCGAGGCTCGGAAATTTTATGGCGGCGATTTGACGATCGCCCGTCTGGACAGCCGCGAGGCGATGAGGGAATGGTGCGCGAAGGGGAGCATTGCCGGTGAAAGCAATACGGCGGCAATCGCGATCACCAATTACGAGAAATTCAATCATCGGGGAGAGGCGGATCAGGTGGTGCATGAGCTGCGACATCTGGCCGGAATCGTGCTGGACGAGAGTTCCCGCCTGAAGACGGGCGGCGGGAAGCAGAAGTGGGCACTGATCAAGTCGAGCAGGGGGATCGCTTACAAGCTGTCCTGCACGGCGACGCCGGCCCCGAACGAATACATGGAGTTCGCGTCACAGGCGTCATGGCTGGAGAAACTCCGCAACGCGGACGAGATTCTGTGGACGTATTTCACTCGCGATCCGAAGACGCACCGATGGACGATCAAGGAGCACGCGAAGAAGGCGTTTTTCGAGTTCATGGCCGGCTGGTCGATCTACGTGCGCGATCCGAGGAAGTACGGCTGGCGCGATGGCGTACCGATGCCGCCGGAGCCGACGTATTTCGTTCACGAGATCGGGATCACGCCCGCGCAGCGGGAGTTTGTGCTGGACTTCAACGCCAAATCCCCGCTGGCGGCGGGGGACGAGTCGGGGACGGCGCAGATGTTCGCCGGGACGGTGAACGCGATCGCCAACACGAAGCTGAGCCAGGCGGCGAAGGGGTTCGTGTACGTCAACGATGACGACGCGCGGGCGGAGTTGCGGTCGAACGCGAAGGCGTTCGAGGGGGAGAGCGTGACGTTTGGCGGCGGGGAAAGTTCCTGTGATGCAGTCGATGGCGCGATCGTCGCCGGCAAGCCGGTGAGGCTGATCGATTCCCTGAAGCCGGGGATCGTCGCGGACCTGATCGTGCGCGAAGTATTCGACGGGCATCGGGTGCTGGTCTGGACGGTGTTCGACGCCGAGACGGTGCTGCTCCAGGAGGCGATCTCCGCGGCGGTGAAGCAGAGGAAGAAGGTCACATGCGACCCTCAGGTTGGTGTGTTGACGGGGGCGACAGCGAAGCGGTCGCGCGCGGAGATCCTTGATCGGTTCAAGGCCGGTGGTATGGATGTGCTGATCAGCCGGGCGGGGATGCTGGGGTATGGGCAAAATTTCCAAGCCTGCACGTCGATGGTCTTCTACGGGTGGACCTTCAGCTACGAACAGTTTTACCAGGCGTTGCGGCGTGCCTTCCGGTTCGGTCAAACCCAATCGCTGCGCGTGCATCTGCCGATCATCCCGGAACTGGAAGGGCAGATGTATGACGCGATCGTGCGAAAGCAGGGGCAGCACGAGGCGGCCATCGCGGAGATGGAGGCGAACTACATCGCGGCGAGAACGAGGCTTTTGGTCCCCGGCGACAAAGTGGAGTGTGCGGCATGAATATCGAAATTCACAACGAAGACTGTATCGACGGGCTGGCCCGGCGCGTGGCGGACGATTCGGTCCACCTGACGGTGACATCGATCCCGTTCGAGGAGTTGTTCACCTATTCGGGCAAGATCGAGGATGTGGGAAATAACGGCTCGACGATCGACATTCGGACGGGCCGGTTCGCGCTGAACATGCGATTCATCATTCGGCAGTTGTTCCGCGTGACGGCGGCGGGATGCAACGTCTGCATCCATATCCAGCAACTGCTGGCCTACAAGAATCAGCATGGATTCTCCGGTCGTCGCGACTTCCGCGGGGCGGTGATCGACTTGTTTCGGGCCGAGGGGTTCCAGTTTCACGGCGAGTGGGCGATCCCCAAGGATCCTCAGGCGATGGCGCAGCGGCTGAATCTGCATTCGCTGCAATTCAAAACGGGGTACGCCCGCAGCGCCACGAACTGGGCGGGGGCGCCGAACGATTATGTCCTGGTGTTCCAGAAGCCGGGAGAGGTTCAGTCGCCGGTGCGATGCCTGATCGACGCGAAAAATCCGAACGGATGGCTGACGAAGGACCAGTGGATTCGATGGGCGTCGGGCGTGTGGCCGGACATCGATGAGTTCGACATCCTCGACGGAGCACGACACGCGCGGGAAAGCACGCAGGAGAAGCATGTTTGCCCGCTGCAACTGGAGGTGATCCGTAGATGCGTGCTGCTGTACAGCAATCCGCGGAGCATCCAGCCGGATGTGATGGTGCTGGACCCGTTCATGGGCATTGGATCGACGGCGTGGGAGTGCGTTTTGAATGACCGGAACTGCGTCGGTTTCGAGCTGAAGGAGTCCTATCACGCCAACGCGATATCGAATGTAGCCAAGGCCCGGTCGCGGCTTGGCGAATCGGCGCAGGACGAAACGTTGTTCGCGGCCGACATGGCGGGGGTTGGCGCATGAGGCGTGAGTATCGGCATCTCCGCGGGCTGATGAGCGAGGCGGAACTGCTGATCTACGCGGCGTGCGCGAGGCGGGAGCCGTTGCGGTTGCCGCCGATGCAGGCGATGCGGCTGAACCGGCTGATGGACGGGATCGAGGGGGAGAAGACCGGGAAGGCCGCCGCGTGGCGGGTGAACCGGTCGGCGTATGCGAAGACGGGATGAGACGATGGAACGGGATGAGCGGATCAGACTCGCGGTCAAGAGCGAGAAATTCGAGAAGTATCGGTCGCTGCCTTCGGAGTGAGGTCTACGGATGGCGTGGCGAATCAGGGATTGGGACAGGCTGTTCGAGAACAATCGCACGCGCGAGTTGCAGACTCTGACGTGGGTTCCGGTCCCGAACAGGATGGACGGCGATGGCTACACCGAGCTGGTGGATCATCCGCATGGCGCAGCGCACCTGGGGGCGTGGCTGGCCATGGTGGAGATCGCATCTCGCTGCGGACCGAGGGGCACGCTCGTGCGCTCTGGTGGTCAGGCGCACGATGAGGCGTCGTTGGCGCGGCTGAGCCGGTTGCCGGCCGACGTGTTCCGCGAAGTGATCCCCAGGCTGCTGCGAATCGGGTGGATCGAGATCGTCGATCCATCGCTATTCGATGATGCGGCAGGGGTTAACGGGGTTTGTTCCGACCGGGCCGGGGAGGGATCGCAGTTGCCTGCGATCATCCCGCAGGCGGGTGCGGACAAGCGCCTAAGGAATGGAATGGAATGGAATGGAATGGAAAAGAAGAAAGACAACCCTCCTACGGAGGGTTCCGCCGAGGCGGCTGCGCCACCGTCGCCGGAAGCTGCGATCATCCCGCAGGCGGGTGCGGGAGAATCGGGGGAAGAATCGGACGGGGAGGAAGCGGTGCTGGTGTTCGATTGCGTTGGGGGGCGGACGAGCAAGGCGAACGCCTGGGCGCTGACGGCGGGGTTCGCGGCGGAACTGTCGGCGACTTTTCCGGGGGTGGACGTGCCGGCGGAATGCCGGGCGGCGTGGACCTGGACGCGGGCGAAGCCGGCGAACCGCAAGACGGCGGACGGGATGAAGGATTTCTTGTTCCGGTGGATGAAGCGGGAGCAGAATCGCGGCGGCGGTCGCCGCGCCGGGGCGGGCGATCCGGGAGGATCGCGACTAAGCCGGAGCGATGAGCGGGCGAAGGAACTGGCGGAGCGACTGTGAGCGCTGATGACAAAACCAATCGGATATTTCGTGGTGTATGACAATGGAGAGGCCGTCAAAAACCCCTACGGATGGGACACTGACTGCGCCGGAGCGGTCGCGTGGGGCGAGTCGGTCGTGCTGTTTCCCGACCGGCAGGCGGCACGCAAAGCAATCGAGATCAGCGTGGCGAAGGCGCGGCTGGATCAAGCACAGGGACGGCCGGCGAATGGTGATTTTCTCCCGCCCTACCGTAAGTGCGTGAAGATCGTGCCCGTGGTGAAAGGCTGGTGAGTGATGAGTGCGAAGAAGTGCATCGAAGCGATCTGGAGCGAGCCGGGTATCCGAATCTGCGTGGAGCTTGAAGGGCCGGAGGAGTTCGTCGAGCCGACGGCGAAGGATTATCACGCCGCAATGAGCGACGGCGGAGGCGGGCGGATGCCCGCGCCGGATCATGTTCGGACGTTCGATGCGCCGAGGGAGGATCAGCAGGCAGGTCTGTCCGAGTGCCGTGCGATCACGCTTGCCTCCGCGATCATCAACGCCTGGCAATATGATTGTGCGGAGTGCGTCGCGGGCGGACCAAAGTTACTCGACGCGCACCATCACGTGCTCAAGCACGGGATTGCGGCGGAATTGCGACGGGTTTCCCGGCAGGCGGTTGCGGGACCGCCACTCAACCCGCAATCCCCGGAGCAATGGTCCGCGAGCCTGGACGAGGAGGATGGGTACATCCCGCCCCAGCCGAGCCGGGAGTCGGCAATCGCCAGGATCATCGCGGATCACGATCTCGCGGAAGGCGACACCATTCACCTTGGACCGATCCGCCGGCCTGAGTTCGGGGACATTTCGGCGAGCCGCGCCGACCACCAGCTGGAAGACATCCTCGAAAGCTCCGGCATGGAGTGGCCGGAGGCGGTCCACGACAGCATTGGATCGCGATGCACGGCAGCGGCCAAAAAAGATTTTGGGAGTCGTCTCAATCATCTGCTCAAGCAATGGGCGGCGGAGCACGGCATCTTCGGCATCTCGTTCATCGTGGACGGGGAGCCGCACACGATCACGTTTGCGGAGGCGTCCGCCTTCGCGAAAGCGGAAGGAGGTGAGGCATGACGGACGGGGACAAGGTGGCGTTCACGTCGGTGCTGGTGTCGCATTTTCCGAATTTGGCGGATGGGGACGCGGCGTTGTGCTGGCGAACGACGGTGGAATTCGACCTGGTGACGGCGCGGGCGGCGATCGAGAGGCATCGACTGGAACTGGGGTCGCGGGCGTATCGGCCGGACCCGAATCGCATCGCGGCGTTTTGCCGTGACACGACGCTGGAGGCGGAGGGGCCGGTGAAGCGGACGCGCGAGTACATCGATCGCCTGCGGGAGGATGCGCAGGCGATCGAGCGGGAGCGCGAGGCGGTCGATGCGTTCATCGCGGGGCTGAGCGATGTGGAACTCGATGGGCTGAAGCGGTCGGTGCTCGATTCGCACGGCTCGGGCGTGCGGACGATGCTGGAGCGGCGCAACCCGCGCACGAGCGACATTCTCCGGGCGATGATCTATGTGGCGGCGAAAGGCGGTGCGGCGTGAGTGACACGAGCGTGACCATCATCCCGATGTTGGCCGAGCTTCGTCGGCTTCGCGCGGCGGCGACGCCGGGGAAGGTGGTGATGGAGGCTTCAGACACGGTGGTCAGGCTGACCAGCCTGGCGACGTTGGCCTACGATCGCGGCGACGGCTCCATGGGGAATCGCACGCTCGCGCAGATCGCCCGCAAGCCGATCACGGCGGGCGTGGCGGGGGAGCGGGCGAGGCGTGATTTCGCGTACCTGGCGGCGCTGTGGAACGCGGCGGAGGAATTGATCGAGGCGGAGATGGAAGGAAAGGCGTAATGGCGACGAAGACATCAATCGAGTGGACGGATTTCAGCGTCAATCCAATCCGTTTCCGCGATGACGACGGCAAGGACGTGTGGGCGTGTGTGAAATGCAGTGATGGGTGCAAGCACTGCTATGCCGAGTCATTGGCGCATCGGTTCAATCGCGGCAAGCCCTTCACCGCCGCGAACATGAAAGCACTGACGCCCCATTTTGATGAAAAGGTGACGGAGAAAATTCTGCGGTCGCGCAGGCTGGCGGGCAAGCGCGTGTTCGTCAGCGACATGACCGATGTGTTCGGCGAATGGGTTCCGTTCGATCTTCTGGATCGACTGTTTGCGGCAATGGCGCTGCGCCCGGACGTGACGTTTCAGATTTTGACCAAGCGCCCGGAGCGGATGGCGGAGTATTTGTCCGATCGCGAATTAAAGGCCGAACCGGATTATTCCGCCGCCGACTATCGCTCTCGCCCCGGCCACCCGCAGGAGCGGATACGAGATGTCGCGTTGACGATGTGCAGTAAGAGCAATCCAGTGCCAAGCCTGTTTCAGTGGCCGTTGCCCAATGTATGGCTGGGAACGAGCATCGAGGATCAAAAAGCCGCCGACGAACGCATCCCGCACCTGTTGAGATGCCCGGCGGCGGTGCGATTCATCAGCGCCGAGCCATTGCTGGGGGAGGTGGACCTGACGCGACTGACGATTGAATCGTATGACGTGCTGACAGGATTCAAGAGCAATTGTTGCAACGACGTGGGCTGGGCCAACACGACCAGGATCGACTGGCTCATCGTCGGCGGAGAATCGGGGCATGGGGCGCGACCGTGCAACATCGAATGGATCAGGTTCATCATCGCCCAGTGTCGGGTGGCGGATGTGCCATGTTTTGTGAAGCAGTTGGGGTCGCGCTATCGGCACGGCGATCACAAAGGGGCCGACCCCGACCACTGGCCCGATGATTTGCGCGTGCGGGAGATGCCGTGCGACGTGCGGGAGTGTGGATAGGTTGTGGGGCGGTGGAATGGATTCGGCGGGGTGTGGGTGGGAAGGGTATACTTGGTTCGGTTCATGCGGATCGGGGTTTGTTTTTTGCCGATCGTGATCCGGGAATTGGCGATTCCGGTGGATCGGGCTGGGAGCGGCATGACGGTGTATTCGTCGGGAATGATTTCGCTGGCGGCGAACGGCGGGGTCGCGCGGGTGGCGGTTCGCGATCTGCGGTCGATTCGATTGCAGGATCAACTGCGGGCGAAGTGGCGCGACGTGAAGCGGATGGCGCCGGCGGCGCGGGAGCGGTGGCTGAAGAGCGACGAGGGCCAGTGCGCGATCGGCGAGGTCGAGTGCCGACGGCAGTTGGCGTTGATCGCGGCGCGGCGGAAGCGGCTGCGGGAACGGATGCCGGGTCGATACTGGTCGAACGCCTGGTATTTTCGGGGTGAGATGCCGCCCGGTCTGGCCTGGGGGACGAACACCGCGATCGTGCCGGTGGCGGCGGAGCGTCGGCATGAAGTGCGGCTGATGTTGTCGCGGGAATGTTCGCGCAATGGAGACGAGGGCGTTGCGTCGCGGCGCTGGACGCCGCCGCAATCGGTGGATGTCGAGGACATGCTCGACGCCATGACGCCGAAGGAGGCGGCGGAGTACGAATATGCGGCCAGTCCGAGCGCCGAGGTGATCGGGCTGATCGCGGCGGCGGCGGCGAGGCCGGTGGACGGGAAATGGTGAATCGGGAAAAACCGATCACAGCGGCGGATTTTCCGCAATCATTTGTCGGCGATGATGTTGCGGCGAAAAACGGGGGGAGGGTGTGACGGGGAGACATCACAATGGACGGACAAGGGTATACGCGGCTGATGATTTCATCAGACATGGAGAGGGCACGATCATGTGATTTGCAGTTACCCACGGAGTTGCAGCGGACGGCGTGGAACCTGCGTCGGCAGCAGGGTCTGACGGACGCGCAGGTGGCGGAGGTGATGGGGATTTCGCGGGAACATGCGTGCAGGCTGCGGGCGGGATGCAGGCGGCGGGTGAACGCGATTCGGCGGTTCGCGGCGGAGCGGGGGATCGCGACGACACTGCTGGATGCGATCATGGCGGAGAATGGCCTGGACATTCGGACGATGGCGATGTCGGGCTGAATCGGGGGATCAACGAGCATTTCTTTTCATGCCCTGGCCGGCCGACGAGGTGTCGTCGGTCGGCGATCGCACATGCGCGAGGACGGCGGTTGTCGGATGACGTGGGAGGCGGGCAAGAGTCGCCGCAACGAGTTGTACGAGGTCTGGGTGGACGGCGAACGCGACGCGCTGGCGATTCGCGCGGACATTCACGGGGGATGGGTCGAATCATATGCGACCGATACGACGGGGACGATCCAGCGGGACGGAACGGGGCGTGCGCGGGTCGTGCGTCGCGAGGGCCGGATCGAGATTCGGAAGGTGAACCCCGGCGCGGAGGGTGGCGATGGATGAGCGTGAGGCGATGGATCGCGTGATGCACATTCTGGCCGAGGCGCGGAGCGAGGAGATCGACCGGTTGCGCCGGATGCCGATGGATGAGTTGACGCGCGGGGCGGTGATCCGAGAGGTGGAGGCGTCGATGCGCAACGCGGAGCACGGCGTGAGGCTGCGGATGGAGGAATGGATCGGGGGATGACGCGCGGGGCGGAGGCGAGCGGCGATGGGCGCGTTGATCGTGGACGAGGATGACCGGGAGCGGGTGAGGGAGTGGATTCACGACCGGCTGGACATTCTGCGAATGTCGATCACGCCGTCGTTGAGTGATCGGGATCGGATGAGAATTCAGGGGAAGACGGACGTGTTGTTGGAGCAGTTGACGGCGTTGTGCGGTGAGCGGAAATGAAACCGGGGGAGAGGAGACTGTCATGGGCATCGGGAATATTCTGGCGTGGCTGAAGGGAAAGAAGACGTACATCATCGCGCTGGTCGCGGCGGCGTTGACGTTTTGCGACTATGCGGGGGTGGCGATTCCGGAGCAGGTGTATGTGATTCTGGGGGCGCTGGGGCTGGTGACGCTGCGGGCGGGGCTGGAGAAATCGCGGACGCTGGCGCTGATGCTGGGCGTGATGCTGATGATGGGGGCGGGATGCACGACGCGGGCGGAACTGGTGAGCGTGCGCGAGTCGATGGATCGCGGGACGGAGACGATTCGAGGGGAGCATTTGCGGTGGTCGGAGTTGTTGGCGCCGGTGCGTGGGGAGGATGGTCGGCCTTTGCGGGATGAGAGAGGAGAGTTCATTTATCGCGGGCGGGAGGAATTGCCGCATCTTCAACTGATGGATCTGGAGGCGCGGCACATCGCGCATCGGGAGTATGAGGCGAATGTGGCGGAGAGTCGCAAGGGCGATCGGAGCATATGGATTCCATTTATCCGGCGGTGATGACGGGCGGCGGACGCGGCGGATTGTGACGCGGATGAAGCTGGATCGTAAAAAGAGGCGGACATGAGCGATCGCGCGGAAAAACTGGCGGAAGAGATTGGGGCGGGGCTGGAGCAGTGGTTGGAAGTCGCCGGGCAAAGTGCGGCGGAAATCAAGGGGGACGTGGCGGATTTGCTGGCGGAGGTGTCGCCGCTGATCGAGGGTCTGATGATCCGCGCGGCGGCGGGCGAGGCGATCGCGAAAGACAGCATGGCGGTGCTGTTTGATGCGGTGGTATCGCGGGCGGGTCGGGCCGCGAATAAATTTTTCAATGCGAATCGGGACGCAGCGGCGGCGATCGTCGTCGCGACGATCCGCGGCGGACTGGCTGTCATTTCATCCGTGGCGGCGTGAGGATATCACCCCACAATTTTTTGTGGGGTCCTTCCCATGGGGGTCGGGTGGGGCGAGGGTCGTGTTATGTCGCGCGGTGAGTGAATTTGGAAAATGCGGAATCAGGGTTCCAGGCTTCCGGCGGTGAAGAAATCAATCAGCAGCATCCGGGAACTGGCGCGGGCGGTCGGGCGGTCGCACACGAGCGTTCGGGAGTGGATGGGGCATCCGCAGTGGCGTTTTCGCCGGGGGCCGTGGAGCGCGGAGCAGGTCGAGGAGATTCGGGCGTGGGCGGCGGCGACGCTGGCCCCGAACCCGGCTGAGCGGGCGGGGACGACGGCGGCGGATTCGACCGAGGCCGGCACGCTGACGAAGGCGAAGCTGGCCCTCACCATCGAGAAGGCCCGCACCGCCAAGTTCGAGCGGGAAAAGAAACAGGGCCTGTATCATTCGATCAGCGAGTGCGAATCCCGCCGGTCCCGGCAGGTCCAGGAGGTCCGCGAGGAGTTCACCGACCGCGCCCCCGCCGCCATCGCCAATCGGGTGCTTGACGCCCTGAAGGCGCCTCGCGACGAGGCGACCGTCGCGACCGTGCGGTCGATCGTCGAAGATGAACTCCGGGCGATCTGCGACCGCTTCGCCGCGCTGCCAAATGAGTGAAATCGCCTCGAATCACAGCGACCATGCCGTCATCGCCGCCGGCGATCGCGGGTGACCACTGGCCGGCGCGGGTCCGACACGCCTGGCGGACGCCGGAACGGATCGATCTGCCGGCGTGGAGCGAGAAATACCGCTGGCTTTCCCGGCGGCAGACGACGAAGGATCGCGTCGGCTTCTGGCGCAATCATCGCTCGCCGGCGCTGATCGGCTTCATGCGGCTGCTTGAGCGGCCGGGCCTGCGCGAGATCACGGTCCTCAAGCACAGCCAGGGCGGATGGAGCGAGGCCGTGCGGAATTTCATCGGGAAAAAAGCGCACCTGGAGCCGGACCCGTTTTTGTTCGTGCTGCCCGACAAGGACACCGGCAAGGGCATCATCCAGCATCGGATCATTCCGCTGTTCAGCGACACCCCCGTGCTCCAGGAGCTGAAGACGGGGCGGCGATGGGACGAGAAGACGACGGAGATTCTACTGGCCAACGGGTTCGTCCTGCGGCTGGGTTTTTCCGGGTCAATCGCATCGGTGGCGGCGCATCCCGCGCGATTCGTCCTCAACGACGAACGGTCGAAATTCCAGGACAACGGCAAGGTTTCGATCGCCGACTCAATCGAGGCCCGCACGAGCCAGTACGAGGACTCGCTGGTCATCAACCTCTCGACACCGGGGCAGTCGGATCCCGATCCGACCGACGCCCTGTTCCAGTCGGCGGTCGTCAAGCTGTACTACTTCGTCCGTTGTCCGCACTGCGGGCGCGAGCAGAGGCTGACGTTCGACGCGCTCGAATGGTCACCCAAAAAGGCGGATGAGCCGGACAAGAACCGCCGGGCCGCGACGGTCGTGGCGAACCGGTCGGCGTGGCTGAAATGCCAGAATCCGCGATGCGGCGAAGATCACCCCGCCGGTGGAGGTCGGATCAGCGAGACCGATCGCCAGCGCATCCTCATCGACGGATGCTGGGCGACGGAGGATTTTTCGTTCCGGCTCTGGAACGACGGGCGCGAGGAGGGAACCTGGCCGGCCGGCGGAACCCGCGTGGGCCTGCACGCGCCGGCGTTCACCTCGCTGGCGCCGAAGCATCGGACCTACGCGATCGCCGAGCGGTTCATCCGCGCCGAAGGCGACATCAAGGCGCTCGTCGGCGTCTACAACGAGTTGTTCGCCGAGGTCTACCGGCAAGCGACGCATGTCATGACGACATCGATCTTCGAGCGCAAGTGTCGTCCCGATCCCGAGACCGGATTCACGCCGCCGCGGGCGAAGCTGCTTCCGGCGTGGGCCGCGCGGCTGGTGATGACGGTCGATACCCAGAAGGATCACTTCTGGTTCGTCATCCGCGCTTATGGCGCGTCAGGCCGATCCCGCCGCATCCATCACGGGAAGGTGATGAGCTTCGAGGAGTTGTCGGCGCTGGCCGACGAGGCGTATTTTCCGTATGAGGACAATCTCTTTCCGCCGCGTCGCGTCTTCATGACCGGCATCGACTCCGGCGGCGGGAAAATGGGACTCGATCACAGCCGAACCGATCAGGTCTACCGATGGTGCCTGCTCGATCGCGCCCGCCGCAAACCGATCAAGGGCGAGAGCGAGCCGAAAGGCAATCAGCCGATCCGCTGGAGCCGGGTGAGTTATACGCCGCCCGAAGGAGCGGGCCGTCGCGATCCGTACCAGGTCGTGTTGTGGCTCATCAATTCGCATTACTTCCAGGACCTGCTCGCGAGCGACAGCGAGGCGAAGGTGTCGGTGGTGGACTATCGCACGGGCGAAATCACCGGCGAGGTGGACCGCTGGGAACTGAACGAGGTGGACGACGAGGAATACAACCGCCACCTGGCGAACATGAAAAAAGCGCTCGTCTCCGGTCGGGGCAAGTCGTCGGAGCGGTGGATTCCGAAGACGCAGGGCGCCCGCGTGGATCTCCGCATGTGCGAGGTCTACCAGGAGGCGATGGCGAACGGGCCGGCCGAATGTCAGGCCCTGCCGACGACCGAGGCGATGCGTCGGGCCGCGAGCGCCCCTCATTCGCCGCCGGTCAGCGGCGGTATCAGGACGCCGGACGGCCGCAGCTTTCTGGCGAACCGGCGACAATAGAGACCTATGGCCAACAAACGCAATCGATCGGCGGCCCGGCAGGCAGACGCCGCGGCCGATGTCCCTTCCGACGTGGCGATTCTTGACGAACTCGATCCCGGTGGGCCTCCCTCGCCCGGCGCGGACATTCTGCCGGCAGGCGGAACGCCTCCGCCGATTCCGGAGTCCGGCTCACCCGCCGTCCCGCCGCCGCAGGATGCGCGGGTGGTGGTGATGCTGGAACTGCCGATCGTGCGATCGTGCGGATACGCGACGACGAACATCGACGGTCTTCCCCGCCGTGAGGCGACGACGCTGCGCGATCTCGCCGGCGGACTGCAACGCGAGAATCTGCGGCTCGCCAGCGGCCGTCCCATCCGCGACAGCCGCGACGCGATCATCTGGATATTGCAGCAGCTCGATGACGCGAGGGGACGAAAGTAAGAGCCGCCGCGACACGAGGGTTTTTCATGCCGACCGTCGAAGAGAATTTCGCCGCCGCCGAACAGGCGTATCTCGCCAACGTGCCGCCGTTCCTGTCGGTGAGCCAGTGTCAGGCGTTCATCCGCGCATGCGCCCAGATGAGCATCCTGCTGCCGAAGCGGTCGGGCACGCAGCAATCGGACGTGTGGCACAACCCGGAACTGATCCTCCAGCAGCAGCATCGCGCGGAGGAATGGTTGCAGGCCAACGGCGGGAGTTCCGCCCTGGCCAGCGACGCTCGCAACCGAGTCGCCAATGTCGTCCGCGTCGATTTGAGGAACAGCCGGTATTGATATGCCCCGTCGATCGCTGAAAAGCCCCGCCGAGACAATGGGCGGATTGAAATCGGAATACGCGGCGATGCGCGACTCCCGCTTTCGTCGAAGCCGGCCGGGCGTCACCGGCGTCGGGTCCGACGCCGACGCGCACTACGAAAACGCATCCCGCTATACCAGGATGCGCGAGTACGCCGACGCGATGGTGCGTGACGACGGCGTGACGAAGTTCCTCGTGCGCCGGGTGGTGATCAACACCATCCGCGGCGGGTTCGGCTATGAGCCGGACACCGGCGACAAGATTCTCGACCGCGACCTGAAGGACCGGCACGAAGCCTGGGCGACCGACAAGAACCTGTGCGACGTGGCCGGAAACCTCACGTTCCCGGAGATGGAGCAGCTCACGGTCTTCGCGGAGATCGTCGCGGGCGATGTGTTCCATGTGCCGACCGACGAGGGCGCGATCCAGACGTTCGAGAGCCACCGCTGCGACACGCCGCGGCGGAGCGTCCGCAACATCGTCCACGGCATCCAACTCGACGACCGTCGGCGGCGGGTGAATTATTTCTTCAAGCGGGAGACGCCCGGCCTGGGCCGGCGATACGACCGGGTCAACGATTTCCACGAGATTCCGGCCTACGACGAAGCGGGCAACGACCAGGTGTTCCACGTCTACGACCCGATGCGATTCACGCAGACGCGCGGCGTGACGGCGTTCCACCCGATCTTCGACAAGGCGGGACTGCTGGAGGACATCGACTTCGCGCTGCTGGTCAAGGAGCAGATGGCGGCTTTTCTCGCCTGGGAGGAACAGCAGACCAGCGAGCAACCGATGCCCGGCGTGAAATACGGATCGGAGGAATTTCAGAGACAGAGCGATTCGACGGACATTCCGATCCAGGAGATGAGTCCGGGCACGATCGTCAGGCCGGCGTTCGGCAAGAAGATCGTGATGCACTCGTCGAACATCAACAGCGCCGAGACGATGGCGCATCTGAAATTCACGCTGCAACTGCTGAGCGTCAACCTCGGCCTGCCGCTGTGCGTGGCGCTGCTCGACGGATCGGAAACGAACTTCTCCGGCTGGCGCGGGGCGTTCGATCAGGCGAAGCTCGGGTTCGAGATGAACCAGCTTCGCTACGAGATGCGGTTTCACCGGCCGCTGGCCAACTGGCGGCTGCGATGGTGGATGAGCGGCGATCCCGCTCTGGCCCGCGCCGCCGAGCGGATCGGGCCGCGGATTCACCGGCACTGGTGGCAGAAGCCGCGATGGCCGTATATCCAGCCTCTCCAGGACGCGCAGGCGAACGCAGTGCGTCTCCAGACCGGGCAGATCGCCCTGCGCGATCTGCACGCCGAGAACGGCGGTGATTTCGAGCAGTTCGTGAAGGATTCGGTGGCGGACAACGGATTGTGGATTCGCGCGGCGATGGCCGAGTTCACGGCGGTGAAGCAGGAATTCGGCGACGCGATCCATGACCTGACGTGGCGGGACTTCTACCACCGCGACTTCTATCGCGGCGGGCAGTTGATCGACACCAGCGACGCGGATCTCGAAAAACGCGGCAAGCCCGCGACGGCGGCGCAATGAAGCCGCACACGGGTGGCGGGAAAGGCGATCGAGTGGCTAAAAGGAAATCAACCAGGCCGGTCGCGTCGATCACGACGATCGACGGACTGACGATCCCGCTGGCGGATCTCGAGCACATTACGCCGGACCTGCGGACGCTGGCCGTGCCGATCGAGTCGCTCGAGGCCGATCCGCGCAACGCCCGTCGGCATGGGGATCAGAACAAGGCGGCGATCCGCGCCAGCCTCGATCAGAACGGGCAGTTGAAGGCGATCAGCGTTGACGCCGACGGCGTGATTCTCGCGGGCAACGGCACATGGGAGCAGGCGAAGGCGCTGGGGTGGAAGTACATCGCCCGCGCCCGCACGCACCTGACCGGCGCCGCGGCGATGCGGTGGGCGATCGCCGACAACCGCACGGCCGAACTGGCCGACTGGGATCAGGACGAACTGGACCGGCAGATCGATGAGATTTCCACCAGTCTGGCCGACTTCGACCTGGCCGACATCGGCTTCGACGACAAGCAGCTTGACGCGCTGATGGCCGGTGACGCGAAGGGGGCGCACGGATTCGCGCCCGCCCCGCCGCCGAAGGATCCGGAGCCGGCGGGGGAAGAATCGTATCCATCGATGTTCAGAATCATCGTCGTCTGCCGGGACGAGAAGCATCAGGCGGAATTGATCGAGGAGTTCGAGCGGCGCGGATATGAATTCACCGCTCCGAACGTGACGTGAGACAAAAATGAAGTTCACCCGAACCGTCACCGTCAAACGATCACCGCGGTTTCACCAGGTCTGCGGCAAGTTCGATCTGCCGACCGATGCGACCAGCGTTCGCGAGTGGGATGTGGACATCGCCATGCCCGACGAATGGTCGGTCGGGGTGATTACCGGGCCGTCGATGGCTGGAAAAACCACCATCGCCCGCGAATTGTTCGGCGAAGACAGCGTCGTTGATCAGGGACATTGGCCATGGCCGGACGACAGGTGCATCGCCGACGGATTCCCGTCCGGCATGTCGATCGACGACATCTGCGGGCTGCTGAGCAGCGTGGGGTTTTCCTCGCCGCCGGACTGGAAGAAGCCGTATGCGGCATTGAGCAACGGCGGAAAGTTCCGCGTGGATCTGGCCCGCACGCTGGCCGAACGGCCCGAACTGGCCGTCGTGGACGAATTCGGTTCGCTGGTTCACCAGACGGCCCGTCAGGTCGCCGCCGCCGCTTCCGCCAAGGCCGTCCGGCGGCGGGGCGGCAGGCTCGTCGCGCTGTGCGTGCATCCGGACGTGATCGAGTATTTCGAGCCGGATTGGATTGTTCGCATGAATCCGGGCGAGCCAGTGCGGTGTGAAGCCGTAAGGGGGGCGGTTCGGCGACCTCCCATCGAGCTTGTCATTCGGCGGGTCGATAAGAGCGCTTGGCAGATGTTCCGCCACCATCACTATCTGAGCCATGATCTGCACCGGGCGGCGAGATGCTTCGTCGGATTCATCGGCGGCCATCCGGCCGCGTTCGCGTCCGTCCTTGCTTTCCCGCATTCGAGTAATCCCGGCTGGCGAGAGCATCGCACGGTGTGCATGCCCGATTACCAGGGGATCGGCATCGGCAACAGGATGAGCGAGTTCATCGCCTCGATGCTCAGAGCCACCGGCAGGCCATACTTTTCGACAACGAGCCATCCGTCGATGATCCGGTATCGCGCCCGCTCGCCGTTGTGGCGAATGACGAGAAAGCCGTGCATCAAGCCTTCGTCGCGGACAAATAAAATGCGGGCCACCGCCAGCATAACGCGCATCACGGCGGGATTCGAATACGTCGGACCGGTGAGAGCGGAAGAGGCTGCGAAATTCGGCCTGTTGCGGTAAACTGTCGGTATGGCCGCTCCATTCCAATGCCCGAAATGCTCCCGCACGCTCCAGGCGTCCGGTGAAATCACGGACGAAAACGGCGACGTTTTCGCGACGTACCAGTGCGACGAGTGCATCAAGGTGACGAACGTCTTCGGGCAGAAGATGGAATTGCACCTGACGTTCGCGGTGAAGGACGGTCAGCCGTTCGACCCCGCCGAGTCGGACGGCGTCCTGCGGTTCTGATCCGCCCGTCTTCGTCCGGGCCGCGGCGGCATCGCGGGGGAATCATCGTCCAGCAGGTCGATGATCGAGCAGCCCAGCACGCGGCAGATGCCTTCGATGGTGGCGAGCCTGGGATCGCCCTTGACGCCCGTTTCGAGCGCGTACCACTGCTGGCGCGGCCGGGCCGAGAAACCGTATCGGCGCCCGGCTTCCTCCATCGTCAATTTCAGCCCTTCGCGCCGGGCGGCGATTTTCTGTCGTGACAGCGGCATGTTGCACCTTCCGTTTCGCGGTCAGCCGCCGCGATAAGTGGCGACATCATACAGCGACGACCCGAACACCGGCTCACCGTCGATTTCCACCGTTCGGCGCGTCGCGCCCGATCGGTCGATTTCGATCGCCCGATGATCGGCCAGGGGCCGCACGATACCGGGCAGGCCGCGGGCCATCGTCGCCAGGTAGACGCCGCGAGGCGTGTGGCCGATATGCAGCGGATTTCCGCGACGGGCGGCGATCAGCCGGCCCGGACGGGTCCACAGGCCGAGGATCGCCAGCACGCCGTCGGTTTGTTCGATTGCATCGACCGTCCGGCGCGTCATGCCGGTTTTGACACTGCGGGCGATCAGGTGGCCGATCGCCTCGCTGTCGCAATCGCCGACCGGGAAGATGCTTCGTCCGCGAAGCAGGTCGCGGTAGTTCGCGACGACGCCGTTATGCACGAGCCATCCGCCGTCCACCGGATGCGGGTGATTGTTCGAGTTGTCGGCCGGATCGCCATGGGTGGCGTACCGCAAGTGACCGATCAGCATCCGCGCATCCCGCACGATGCCGAGCATCCTGATGTGGTCCGTCAGACGGCCGGGCGACTTGAAGCAGTGCAGCCGTTCGCGCGAGTCGATCCACGCGAAACCGAATGCGTGCGGACCGCGTGCAATGTTTTCCCCGACGATTCTTCGCAGGACCGCCAGATCGACCGGCGAATTTTTGCGGGCGACGTATCCGAATATCGAGCACATGAGGGACCATCCTGTTCTGTTGGGTTCGAGCGGAAGGGCCGGGAAACGATCCCGGCCCCGGACAAACGCCCCCGTCAAGGGGTTGAGTCGTATTTTTTCGCCAGCTTCATCAATATTTTTTTGGCGCGGGCGACCTGATTTCGACCGCCGCCGGCCACGTCGCCATAGGTGTGCCGGGTGCGGCCCTTGGTCCAGCCGAGCTGGTAGAACAGCCGGGTCAAGGCGGTTTGACCTTCACCCGATCGGGCGATCGGGCTGGTCGGCGAAACGGGCCGGGCGATCCAGTCCGTTTTGCGGGTGACCTTGAGTGACCGCTCGACCATGCCCACGGCCATCATCACATGGGCGATGATTTTCGATTCGTTCAGCGTTCCGGCGAAAGCCCGGAACTCGACGGTCGGTTTCCGCGTCGCGAAGTTGCAGGCATGGTAGCGGTTCAACCGGGCGACTCGCAGGGCGTCCTGCACATTCCCGTATCGCTGCAAAGAACGGCAGTATCCGCCGCGTTCACGGTTTCGGGTTCCCGTGCTGGCATAGATGGCCTTCTCGAAATTCGCGACCAGCGAAGCCAGCTTTTCGCTGGTCGCGTTGTCGGCGTGATCGAATCCGACATGGACGTGCAGCCCGCAACTCGCATTGACCGCTCCGCCGATCGACTTGACGAACGCGACGGCGGCGATGATCTGCCGCACGCCTTCCGCGCCCCTGAGGATCGGCGAAACGAATTCGCAATCCATCCGTCCTCGCCCCGAACGAATGGAGCTGTCGTGTTCGGCCGTCCATCCGGGCAACTGCGGAATGTCGTGGCCGCGTCCATACGGCCCGACCGAGAGGGCGTTCGCGGGGATGCTGGTTTCGATCTCGATTCCGAAGGTGATTTCCGTTGCGTTCATCCTGATCCTTTCTTATGAGATAAGTATACCATAAAAGGATACATAGTCAACGGAAAAACACCGGAAAACGGCATATTTCCATGTTTTTCGGCATTCGATTTCCAGGAGCATCATGAATGAACAATCCCCCATCTCGATCGAACCGGGGCTGACGATCCCCTATCTCGACCAGTGGTTCGGCACATGGTTCATCGAGCCGGAACGCGGCCGGGCGCTGCATTCGGCCATCGGGCGACTGAACATCGGCGTGCATTTGCAGTCGCGGTCATCGGCCTTGCCCGCATCGGCGCACACGCCGCATCGGCTGGTGAAGGCCGAGCGCGACGCGCTGGCGCAGAACCCGGACGGGACTCCATCGGCGATCGACTGGGAGCAGGTGCCGCGTTCGCGCGGCGCGTACGCTTACCGAAACATTGACGGCGTGGCGATCCTCGAACTGAACGGATCGCTCATGAAACACGAGGCCAGCGCCACCGAATCGACCAGCACGGTGATGATGCGGCGATCGGTCCGCAAACTGATGGCCGACGATCAGGTGAAGGCGGTGATCTTCCAGGTTGATTCGCCCGGCGGCACGGTCGCGGGCATTTATGATCTGGCGACGGACATCGCGGCGCTGGCGAAGGTCAAGCCGGTCCATGCCCATGCGTCGAACCTCTGCGCGTCGGCGGCCTACCTGCTGGCGTCGCAGATGCGATCCATCAGCGCGACCGCATCGAGCCTGATCGGCTCACTCGGCACATATGGCGTCGTCTACGACCTGTCGGAGATGGCGGCGAAGGAGGGGGTGAAGGTCCACCTGCTCAAGGGGCGGATCAACGGCAGGGACGCGCTGATGAAAGGCGCGGGGACGCCCGGGACGGAAATCACCGACGAACAGCTTGCCCGGATGCAGGAAGGGACCGATGACCTGAATCAGCAGTTTTACGCCGCCGTCCTCGCCGGGCCGCGCAAGCCGAAGGCGGCGGCGGTGGAATCGTGGTTCGCCGATGCCGGCGTATGGGTGGCGGCGAAGGCGAAGACGATGGGCCTGATCGACCGGATCGAGTCGTTCGACGACCTGCTGGCGCGGGTATCGGGCGGGGCGGGAAAAATGAACCAATCCAATGTGGGCGGAATGTCCGTCCACGGCGCAGATGTCCAGGCCGAGGACGCGGGCACGCCCGCGAATCCCGAAGCCGAAACCAAGGAGGCGACGATGTCGCAACCTCACACGGGCGGCCAGACCGCCACGCAGACGGCTCCGGCGAGTCAGGAGCCTGAAAAGACCGTGACCGGCGGTGAAGCGGAACCGCGCGTCGCCGCCGCGCCGGACCCGAAGCCGGCGACGATCGCGGAACTCGAAGCCGCGTTTCCCGGCGACGCGCAGTTCGTGCTGCGAGCGGCGAAGCTTGGATGGAACATGAGCGAGGCGAAGGCCTCGTATGACGTGATCCAGAGTCATGTCGCATCGCGCACGGCCGAAGCCGGCGATCCGATCGCCGCGCCGCCCGCCGCCAGAAAACCCGGCGTTCCCGCGTTGTCTTCGGTCGCGGCCGAGCAGCGCACCTCCGCCGCGCCGGAAAATCCTGTCGCGGCGTTCATCGACCGCCGGGATCAACTCGTCCGGGACAAGGGCATGACCCGCGCCCAGGCGGTCATGAAGATCGCCGCGGACGACCCGGACCTGCATCAGGCGTACATCGAATCGGCCAATCGCCGCTGACGCGGCGGGGCGGAAATTCCTGAAGAAACACTCATACACGAAAGGCCCCGTCCATGCGGCGGGGATGTGAATACCATGTCCCAACACTATTACGGCCCGACGCGATCCTTCGCGTCCACCGCCGCGCTCAATCGGTTCCGTCGTGTCGCTCTTACGGCCGGCGTGCTCGCCTATGCGGGTGCGACGACCGCCGGACTCGGCACGCTGGAAGTCGCCACCACCACGGTTGACCAGGTCGGCAGCGTCCGGCTCTGGAACGCCGAGGGCACGCGGCAGATGGTCGCCGATGGGGCGATCAGCGCCAACGCCGACGTTTTCGCCGCGGCGGACGGAAAGATCACGGCTTCGGGTTCGGTGAAAATCGGCGTGGCGATGCAGGCCGCGTCGATCGATGGCGACATCATCGAAGTGTTGCCGGCCGTCGCGACCCCGCCGATTCCCGCGGAGGTCGCCGCCGCAGGTTCGGCGCAGGGCGATGCCGCCGCGTTGACGGCCGGGGCGCTGAACAGCGTTTCCGCCGCCGACGGCACGAAAGGCGTCGTTCTGCCCGACGCCGCGGCGGGGAAAACCTGCCGCGTCTACAACGAGCACGGGAGCAACGGCCTGAAGATTTATCCGGCGACCGGCGACGACATCAACGACGGCACGACGGACGCGGCGATCACGATCGAGGGCAAGACGCTCGCGACCTTCGAGGCGATCGACGATACCACATGGGCGGCGTCATTCACCGCCAACACGTAATCGGACAGTCATAACGGGGCCGGGCTGATCACCTGAGTCGCGGCCGCACGCGACAGGCCCCGTTTTTCAATCCCGGGTCGCAGACCCATTTCCATGCGGCATGTCTCCACCTTGCGGCGGGCGGTTTTCTCCGAAGTCGGAGAAAGGAACCTGCAATGCCTTCCCCTTCCCCCAGCAGCGCCGTTCAGCGCCCGGACCTTGGCGCGACCATGGAGCAGATCGATCTCGACGCGTCGCGCAGCGGCTTCGTCGGGCTGAAGATCATGCCCGTCGCCGAAGTCGCCGAGCAGTCGGCCAACATCGGCAAGATCCCGGTGGCGGAATTGCTCCGCGTCGCGGACACCCGCCGCGCCAGCACCGGCGGTTACAGCCGCAGCGAGTTTCAGTTCAATGAATATTTCTACGCCACGGACGATCACGGCCACGAAGTCCCGATCGACGATCGCCTGAAAAAGGTGTATCGGCGGTACTTCGACGCCGAGGTGGTGGCGACGAAACGCGCCCGCGATGTCGTTCTCCGCGCCCACGAGCGGCGGGTGTGCGTGAAACTCACCGACACCGACGCCTTCCAGGACTCGGGCGCCGGAACGGCGTGGAGCACCCACCAGTCTGCGGACCCGATCGCCAACATCCTGACGGCGAAACTGGCCGTCCGGTCGCAGTGCGGCCTCATCCCGAACGTGGTCGTGATGGACTGGGAGGCCTTCCAGCATTGCCGCGAGTGCGATGCGATCATCGACCGCCTGAAGTATTCGGGATTCCAGAATCCCGAGGCGTCGAAGATCACGACCGCGGTGCTCGCGCAGGTGTTCGACGTGGACGAGGTGGTCGTCGCCGGCGGCCAGCGCAACACGGCGCAGCGCAACGAGTCGCAGGCGCTCACGCTGGCGAGTCTCTGGGACAAGACCAAGGTCTTCGTCGGTGTCCGCGCCACATCGATGGACTTCCAGGAGCCGAGCGTCGGACGCACGTTCCACTGGAGCGAGGATGGTTCGGACATCGGCACCGTCGTCGAGACGTATCGCGACGAGCGCACCCGCGGCGATGTCGTGCGTGCCCGCTTCGACGTGGACGAACGGGTCCATTACGCCGAGTGCGGTTACATCCTCACCGGCGTGCTGTGACGCCCGATCCATGGCGGGGGTGGCAGGACAGCGCCGCTTCGTCGCCCTGACCACTCCCGCCGCTTCCGGCTTTTCCTGTGGCTTCGCTGCACGATCGACAGTTTCGAGTTTCCCGGGCGCTGAACTTCCGCCAGCACGGGATCGCGATCGCATGGAATGGGCAATCCGTCACGGGGATCGTCTCGACAGAAGCCGAGCGGTTGATCGAGGATCCCGCCTCGCGGACGCGATACCGCAACCGCACGGTGCAGATCCGCGACGACGAGACGGGCGGATCGAAGTACGGCGACCTCGTCGGCATTCCGGGCGCGGTCGGCGGGGAGATCGAGAACTGGACGGCGCACGAGCGAATCGGGACGGGCGGCGGCGTGACGACGTGGCTCGTTGTCCGCCCTGAGCGGATGGAAGCCGGCGGACGACGGAGATGATGATGATGAAGCAATTGCTCGCCAGTGTTTTTCCACCGATCAAGAGCGCGGTCGAGAGTGTTTTCGAGCGGGCGATGATCAGCCTGGCCGCCGCGGGCGGTCTGCTGGGCCTGAGCCTGACCGACATCACGGAACTCGGCCGCGCGTGCAGCGCGTGGGGCGGATTCCTTCTGCTCTGCTACACCGGTTATCTCAAGTGGCACAAACGGGAAAAACCATGACTCTGGACCCATCAAAGATTCACGCGGCGGTCGATGCCTTCACCGCCGAGGCCGAGGCCATCATCACGGCGGAACGCGGCCGCATCGACAACGCGACCGGTTCGGCGGACATGCTGAGCCGTGAGAACGACGACCTGCGGCGGGAGAATGACCGGCTACGCGCTCAACTGGACGCGGCGCGGTCCATCGCGGAGACGCTGCGGTCGCGGCTCTCCGATCCGGCGTTGGAGCCGCCTGCGCCGACTGATCCCGATCCGGCCGAGCCGGCGCAGCCTGTGCCGACTGATTCTGTGCCCGCCGATCCCGTCGAGGTCATCACGGGCAAGCTCGCGGTCGTGACGACAGGCATGGCCCCGGCCACGATCCATGTCGATGCGTGGGATGTCGTAGATGCGGTGCATGTCGCCACGGACTGGACGATCAAGGGTCCGGCCATGGACGACGAGGCCAAGGGCGGCAACGTCGCCTGGTGGTGCGTCGCACCGGGCGAGTACACCATCGAACTGAAGGCCGGCGGGAAAATCTATCGCGAGATCGTC
>CAYUNS010000010.1:0-38810 GCA_964446155.1 uncultured Tepidisphaeraceae bacterium
AGCTCAACACCTTCCCCTGGCATTTGACCGAAGACCAGGGCTGGCGGCTGGAAATCCGCAAATATCCGCGTCTCACCGAAATCGGCGCGTGGCGCAAGCAAACCCTCATCGGACGCCCCACGAAGGAGCCGCCCCAGCTCGACGGCAAGCCGCACGGTGGTTTTTATTCGCAGGACGAGGTCCGCGACATCGTCGTCTATGCGGCCGATCGCTTCGTCACCGTCGTGCCCGAAATCGAGATGCCCGGACATTCCCGCGCCGCCATCGCCGCTTATCCCGAACTGGGCAGCGTTGATTATCCGATCGAGGTGGGGGAAATCTGGGGCGTGGGCGACGGTGAAAACACCGTCAACGCCGATGACGCCACCATCCGCTTCTTCCAGGACGTGCTCGAGGAAACCCTCGAATTGTTCCCCTCGCAGTTCATCCACATCGGCGGCGACGAGGCGCACAAGGGACATTGGAAAAACAACCCGCGCATCCAGGCGCGGATCCGTGAACTGGGGCTGAAGGACGAGGACGCGCTGCAGGCGTGGTTCATCGGCCGGATCGATGATTTTCTCACCGCGCGCGGGCGCCGGCTGATCGGATGGGATGAAATCCTCGAAGGCGGGCTCGCCGAGGGCGCGACCGTGATGAGCTGGCGCGGCTTCGAGGGCGGCATCGCCGCGGCCAAAGCCGGGCATGACGTGGTCATGGCGCCCACGAAGTTCACCTATTTCGATTTCTACCAGGCCGACCCCGGGACCGAGCCGCTGGCCATCGGGGGGCTTCTCCCGCTGCGGCAGGCGTATGAATTCGAACCGATCGCCCCCGAACTGACCGACGCCGAAGCCGCGCGCGTCCTCGGCGGGCAGGGGCAACTCTGGACCGAATACATCTCCAACCAGAACCAACTCGATTACATGACCTTTCCCCGCGCCTGCGCGCTGGCCGAAACGCTGTGGAGCCCGCGCGACGCGCGCGACTACGCCGACTTCCGCCGACGTCTCTCGCCCCACCTGCAACGCCTCGACACTTTCGCCGTCGCCTATCGACGACCCACCGACGAGGAGTGAGGCGCGAACCGCCCGTCATCCAGGCCGACCCTCAACAACACCAAAACCCTTCGATCCACGGATCGAAGGGTTTTGGCCTGATCGAGCAACCGGTTCGTCATCGCTCTCCCGATTCGGCTCTCATGGTTTGATTGAAACGAAGCAGGCGTCGATCTCCGGGAGCGTCTCGATCGCCTTCAATTCCAGCAACTGCTCCGCGAGGGTTTGCCATCGCGCCCGCTCCATCGCCCCCAGCCCCTCTTCATTCGTGAAATCCGTCTCGATCAGGGGCTTCTGCGCCGCCGCCGCCGAGGCGAAGGTTTCCTGATCCATCGACGGGTTGATCGCCCCCATGACCGCGTTGGTCCCGCGCGGATCGTCGAGATAGCTCCGCCAGCCCTCGCGGCACGCGAGCGCCATCGCGCGCACGGTCTCGGGATGCCGCCGGGCATACTCGCCCTGGGTGATGACGACCGTCGTATAGGGATTGTATCCCGCGTCGGCAATGAGAAACGCCTGCGGGTCCGACCCCGCGCGCTCCGCCGTCAGCGGCTCGGAGACGACGAAGCACTGCTGCATGAAATTCGCGTCATTCAGGAACGGTCCGATCCCACCGAGATAGGGAACCACCCGCACCCTGTCGAATCCGTACTTCTTCTCCAGGTAATCCGCATACGGCAGCCCGCGCTGCATCGCCAGCGTGCCCCCCTCCCGAAAGACATCGCCGATCTCCTTCATCCCGCGCGACCGATGCACCATGATCCCCTGTGGATTGGTTTGAAACACCGCGAAGATCGCCACGATGTCCGCACCCCGCGCCCGCGCGAGGATCACTTCATCTCCACTCGCGATGCCGAACGGCGCCTGCCCCGCCGCCACCATCTGCGCCACCGGCGTGCCCGACCCACCAGGCAGAATCTCGACCTTCAAACCGTGTCTGTCGAACGCCCCGCGCTCGCGGGCCTCATAAAACCCGCCGAACTGCGGCTCCGCCTTCCAGTTCAGCGCCAGTTGCAAGGTCTCCCTTTCCCCCGCCGATTCCTCGCGCGAGCAACCGGCAAGGACCGACGCGCCAACCAGCGACACGAACAACGCCATTCGCAAACTTTTCATCCAAATGCTCCCGAAAGAAACGCGGCTATCCCTCATCCTCCCCCATCGGCTCCGCAACGCCTTTGCCCCAGGCGACGCGGGCGATTCGCATGCGCGCATGAAACACCACGGGCAGGCAGAGAAACTGGAGAAACCCGAGCGTGAGCACCGCGATCCAGATCGGCTTCAGCCACGGATAAAACAGGGGCGCGATCACGAGCGAGATGCACTGAATCTCGATGCTGCTGAAAAACAGCAGTCGTAGTCGGCGTCTGTTGAGCGCGGATTTGATCCTGACGGCCAGTTTCCAGAACCGGCCGTTGTCCTTCGGGTCCGCCGGCGCGGTTTTCTTCCCTCCCGATTTTTTCACGGACGTTTCGGACAGCCCGGCGAGAAAGGCCTGCCGTACCAGGTTGATCTTCTGAAGGTTGAGGATCGAGAATCCGTAAAGGAACGCGATGCCCATGCCGATCAACATCAGCGTCCAGTCCTCGCCGCGCTGCGTCACCAGCCCCGCCGCCAGCGCCGCCATCGCCAGCATGGTGCGAAACTGATCGAGATATAAATCGTAAAACGCCGCGTAATGGCTCGTTCGCCCGGTCAATCGCGCGAGCTTGCCGTCGATGCAATCGAGTACGAAGCAGAACTGGTACAGCAGCGCTCCCGCGATCAGCGTCGCGGGCGTGGCGAGATAAAACAGGCCCGCCGCCGCGACCCCCAGCGCCCCCGCCGCCGCCGTGATCGCGTTGGGCGTCACCCCTGGTAAACGCCGGGCAATGAAATAGGTGAGGGGAATCGCGATCGGATCGGTGAGGAAAACGGTGTACCACGCATCGGACGGCTTGACGATCTCTCCATCCGGCCCGCCGCCCGGTTTTCCCGCGCCGCCGCGCTTGGCGCGCGATCCCGCGGTTTCACCGGCCTGCTCGAACGCCTCCACCCGCGGCAACAGCCGCCTCGCCTGCGCGAGATCTTCGTGCGTGTCGATCTCGATCCACGGCACCGAGGCGATTTTGAACGCGCGAATCTCCACTTCATCCGTCGCGGCCGCGATGGCGTTCTCGTACCACACGCCGGTCTGCCCGTCGTCGAGCAGTTCCCCGGCCTTGCGGAACAGCACCTTCGCATCTTCCCTGGCTAATTTCGCCAGCCCGATGTACTCCCCGTCCGCCAGGTCCGCCCGCAGCCGCTTGCTGATTCTTCGCAGAAGCCCGCGCTTCAACTCGACCTTCATCTCCTCATCGGCCAGTTCCTTCTCCGCATCGACGACCAGGCACGTCGCCGGCGCGTTCTCGATCACCTCGCGGAACAGCGACCTGGGGAAATACACGTCGCTGTTGATGAGCAGGAAATCCTCCTCCAGATCGCGCAGCATCCAGAAGGAATGGATGTTGTTCCTGGAGGCGAATTCGGGATTGTGCAGGCACGTCACTCCGGCGGGAACGGTTTGCCGCACGACCTCGGCCGCGTGACCCGTGACGACGAGGATGTCCTCCACCGACACGCCCGCCTCGAGGAGGCCGTTGATCTGATGCAGCAGCAGCGGCTCGCCGTTGATGGCGATCATCGCCTTGGGCTGATGATCCGTCAGCGGCGCCAGTCGCGACCCCACACCGGCGGCGAGAATGACCGCCTTCATATCGCCCGCCTCACAACAACGCCGCGCACCCTCGCGAAACAGTCGATGGGACGATCGCCGGCGTTGATTGAAAAAAATCGCTTCCGCATCGGCTTACAAGTGAAGAACCACCCCAACGCACCCTCGGGGCGCGCGGCGATTATCGAGGCCTTCCCCGGAGGTGTCAAACGCACCCGCCCAATGCTGAACACCCATCGCATAACTGATAAGATGTCTCGACAGGCGGGACATGGTGCCGGCGGAGATGATTTGACTCTGAACGAACTCAAAATTCGTTGTGGCCACGGCCGCATCCCCGAGGGCTGGGCCGCGGCGGTGTGCATCCGGCCCGTCGCCATCTATCTCACCTGGCTGCTCATCAGGCTGCGCTGCACCGCCAACGCCGCGACCGCCCTCAACGCCCTCGCCTGCCTCGCGGGCGCGGTGATGATCGCGATCCCCTCCGACGCGGTGATCCTCGGCGGCGCCGCCTGTTATCTCCTCGGTGTCCTGCTCGACAGCAGCGACGGCGATCTCGCGCGCTTTCACCGGCAACCTTCGGCCAAGGGAATCTATCTCGACAACCTCGGGCACATCATCACCCTGCCGATGTTCTGGCTGGGCGTGGCGATGTTCCTGTTCCACCGGTTTGATCGATGGGAAATCATTCTCGTCGGCGCCATCGCCGTGATGCTCGGGCGCAACGCGCCGTGGCTGGCGCTGTGCGAGACGTTCACCGGACTCATTGAGAAACGGCAGGTCGATCTCCTGAACGAAGCGACGCCCGACGACGCCGAATCCATCCCCGGCAAGCCCCTGCCGCACGAGGCGCCGCTGAAGGAGCGGCTGCTCGATTTCATCCGTGAGCCGTTTCTGAATCTGCTGTTCCTGGCGGGCATCGCCATCGACGTGCTTTCGCGCACGAACGGACGGGTGACGCTCGTTCTGTTCTGCATCCTCCTCGTGCTGATCCTGCCGCTGAACGCGCTGCGGTTGCGGCGCAACCTGCGCGGCGACTGGATCGTCCGATACTGCCGATCGCGCCTCCAGCAGGGCGGCCGGATGCCACGGGACGAACATGAACGATAAATCGACCCCCGATTCAGTTCCCGCGGACGACTCCCGGCGATCGCTGGCGATCATCATCCCCTTCCATCGCGAAGGCGGAGACCTGATCGAATGCCTCGAATCACTCCGCGCCGCGGGGGATCTCGATTCGGCGCAGGTCATCCTGGTGGACGACGCCTCCGGCGATGACACCGGGCGGCGCGCCCTCGAGCGGTTTCCGCAGGTCACGCTTGCGCGCCGGGAGGTCAACGGCGGGTTTGCCGCCGCCGCCAATACGGGGCTGGCGCGCGTCCTGCCCGATCGCCGGTTCATCGCCCTGCTCAACAGCGACACCCTCGTCCAGCCGCGCTGGTCGCAACATGCGATCGAAGCGCTGTGTGCCAACGATCGCGTCGCCGCCATCGCCCCCAGGGTGCTGCTGCATCATGCGCCGGAGAAGCTCGACTCGGCCGGACAGTCCTACACGCGATCCGGCTGGGCCTTCCGTCGCGGCCATGGACGACCCGCCGATCAGTTCAACCGCGCCGAGGAGGTCTTCTCCGCCGCCGGCTGCGCCATGATCCTCCGCCGCGACGCCCTTGAAGGCCATCACCTCTTCGACGAACAACTCGTCTGCTACTACGAGGACATTGACCTGTCCTTCCGGCTGCGGCGCGGCGGATGGACGACCTTCCACGAACCACGAAGCGTCGTCCGCCACAAGGTGTCTTCCAGCTATAAACGCCTGCCGGCGACCAAGGTGTTTCATGTCAGCCGCAACATCGAACTGATCTACTGGCGATATCTTCCCGCGCATCGCCGATGGCGATCGCTGTTCCTTCACGCGCTGCTCATTCTCGCCCAGGGAGCGCAAAAGCTCCTTCAGGGGCAATTCGGTCCCTACCTTCGTGGGAAATGGGACGCCGGCGTGATCCTGTGGAATGCGCGGCGGGAGGACCGGGTTTCACCTTCGGCATCCGTCACGGGGACGACCCGATGACGCCCGCCGCGCCTCCACCGGCGACCGAACGGGGACGCGCCTCGGCCACCGTCCTGCTCCGGCTGGACCGGTTCCGCTGGTGGATCGCCATTGGCATCATCGCGCTGTATCTCTCTGGATTGAACGGGCAGTGGCACGTCGGCCCGGATTCCGCAACCCATGTCAACATCGCCCTGAACATCGTCGAGGGGCACGGTTACACGCATCCGCTGGGATTTCACAACGCCGTCAGTCCCGGCCTCGCATATCTGCTCGCGGGATGCTTCGCGATTTTCGGAACCGACAACCTGCTCGCGCCCCATCTCCTGATGTGCGCGCTGAGCTTCGTCGCCCTCGGCTTGTTTTACACGACCGTCAGGTTGCGCTTCGACGGCCCGACCGCCCTGGCCGCGACGCTGATGCTCGCGATCACGGCACGGTTTCACCGCTACGGCTTCGAGTTGATGACCGACCTGCCCTTCCTGGTCGGACTGCTGATGTTTCTTCTCGGATACGAGGCGATATCGAGCCATCGCCTCCGCGCCGCGATCAACATCCCGCTGCTCATCGCCGGCATCCTGGTGATGGCCGCGTTTCGCAGCGTGGTGCTCGTCTTCTTCGCGGCGCTGATTCCGGCGATCGCGCTCCGGGCGATGCGCGGGACCGACCGCAAGCGGTCGGCGATCGTTGCGATGCTGTCGATCACCGCGCTGCTCCTCGCACGCGGGCTCGACCCGCGCACCGAGCATCCCGCCGCGCCGGTCGCCGATGAAAACATCGCGATGCGATCGCTCGCCCGTCCGATTGGCACACTCGAGCGGATGGTCACGCGCAATCTTCCCAGGGTTTTCGAGGAAGCCGCGCCCGAGGCTTTCTTCGGAACGGAACTGGGGCCGGGAATCAATACCATCCTGGCGCTGGCGGCGCTGCTTGCGGGAGCGGCGCTGGGGCGCGAGCGCATTCTATGGGGATTGCTCGTGGCGGCGTTTCTGGGACAGATGCTCGTGTTCCCGAACGTCACCCCGCGCTATTTCCTGCCCATCCTTCCGCTGATTGCGCTGGGTTGGTGGCTCGCCGCGGTTCGGATCAACCGGGCGGTCCCCGGCCGAAGGGGCGATGCGATCTTCATCGTGATGCTGGCGCTGTGGGCGCTGCCGAACCTGGCTTACATTGGCAAACACATCGAGAACCAGCACAACGGCGTCTTCCTCGAACGATGGAAGCGCGGCGCGTATCGCGATTTTCCCGCGTTCGGCGGGGAAGCGAATCGCGCTCTGCCCGACAACGCGATCGTGCTGACCGATTGGGATGATGATCGTCGGGAGCCGCTCATGTATTTCGTGCGGCGCGACATCCTGCCGGCCCGACCTGGCATTCTCCGGGAACGGTTTGCGGCGGGGAAGCTCGCGTATTATCTCTACGAAGGCACGGACGCCGACAAGCGCCGCATCCGCCGGATCGAGCGCGCCGGCTGGCGCGTCGAGCGCGCGGCCATCGCCTTCCCTCGGCCGGGCGACACCCCCCTGCGGCTTCGACCGATCATCCCCCTGAACGATGAAACGCCTCCCGGCTCCGCTCGACCAGCGCGGTGAATTCGTCCCGGAACCGCCGCGGGTTGTAATGCCGCACCGACTCGGCGATGGATTCGGAATCGAAAGAGCGGTGGGATTCCTCGAACGCCCGCACCGCGCCGATGAGGCCGTCCACCGTCTGCTCCGCGAACAGGATTCCCGTCTTTCCGTGCCGCACCGTCTCCCCGCATCCGCCGCGCCCATACGCGATGACCGGCGCGCCGGCGGCCTGCGCTTCCACCACGGTGATGCCGAAATCCTCCTCGGCCATGTGAACGAACGCCCGGCAACGCTGCATGTATCCCGCCACCGTCGCATCGTCCTGGTATCCGAGCATCCGCACATTCGCCCCGCACACCCGGGCGATCCGCTCCCGCTCGGAGCCTTCGCCGATCAGGATCAGCGGGCGATCCAGCCGGGTGAACGCCCGGGCGATCAGGTCGATCTTCTTGTAAGAAACCAGGCGCGAGACGACGAGATAAAAATCCTCGCGCTCGAGGTTCGATTGAAATCGCCCGACTTCCACCGGTGGGAAGATCACCTCGGCTTCGCGGCGGTAGGTTTTGCGGATTCGTCCCGCCACCGTGCGCGAGTTGGCGACGAAGACATCGACCCGGTTGGCGCTGATCACGTCCCACTGCCGCAGCCGGTGCAGCAGCAGGCGCTTCACGAAGCTCCCCACCCCGTTGCCCGACACATATTGCCCCGACAAATCCCAGGCATAGCGCATCGGCGTGTGGACGTAGCTGATATGAAGCTGGTCGGCACGGGTGATGACCCCCTTCGCCATCGCGTGGTGCGAGGAGATCACCAGGTCGTATTCCGACAGATCATGGCGTTCGACCGCCAGCGGCATGAGCGGCAGATACCATGGATATCGCGTCCGCGCCATCGGCAGGCGGGAGATGAACGAAGGACGAATGTCCCTTCCCGCGAGAAACGTCCCGGCCGAGATGTCGGGATCATGCACCGAGCAGAACACCGGCGCATCCGGATGGAGTTTCATCAACTCCGCGAGCACCCGCTCCGATCCCGCCAATTTCGTCAGCCATTCATGAACCAGCGCCACTCGCATCGCGGCGCATCATAGCGAATGCCCACCGGCTTTCATCGGGGGGGGGGACGAGATCCCCTCCCGTAATGCGTCCTGCGCGGATTCTATCGGTCTTCATGGCGCCTTCTTCAGTCGTCCCGCCGGGAATAACGCGCGATTCAACCTAAAGTGCCCACGCGATGCGCTCGATGCACGAAATGAGGTTGTCATGGATATGGAATCAGCAGCGGAAGAGGTGATGACGGAAGACCGCCGCGGCGAGCCGGGACCGGATCGCCGCCAAAGCGAGGTGGACCGACGCTCGGGGATCGATCGCCGTCAAGCCGACGAGGAGACGTATTCCGGATCGGAGCGGCGCAGCCGATCGGATCGCCGCGACGACACCGGCCTCGAACGCCGCCGCGGTCCCGGACGACGACGCAGCGATGAACGCCGCGAAGCCGAGGAAGGCGAAATGAACGCCGAGCAATTCGAGTTCATCATGGCCGTCGAGACCTATAAAAAAATCAACAAGCGCCTCTATCCCACCCTCACTGAAATCCACGAGGTGCTTCGTCAACTCGGATATCGCAAGGTGCTGCCTCGCGAGGTGCATCTCGAAGTCCCCGAGCCTCCGCTGACCAGGGTCGCGTAATTCACGTCACGATCGCGCCCGCGACAATTCCACTCCCCCCCTCGCAGCGCATTCCCGTTTTTTCGATCCTCTCCCATTGCGGAGTCCGCTCCATAATGGACCCGGCCGCATCCCGGATAACGCCCCGTTCGCGGTGGTGGAACGCCTTGCCGCAGGCCTGTCCAACAACCGCGGCGATGAAGCTATGTCGTTTATAACGACCAGCCGGTTTGGTGGGCGAGCCAATCGCCCCGAAGACCACAAACCTTTCTTGATTTCATTTGTCATTTCCACTGGGTGAGGCAAAATCAAAGTACCTCATGCACATCAGTGCATCCGGCCACTTTCCCTGGCTGGAGCAGGTGACGGAAACTCGAAAGCCCTTTGGTCAAAACCTCTATAAGGAGTGGGGACGCCATGCGTAAATTGGTCACGCTATCGGTCTTGTCTTTGTCAGCCCTGTTCCTTGGCGCCGGTTCCGCGGAAGCGGCCAGCGTCGGATTCACCTTGCGACTGACCGGGGTGACGAACCCCATCGTCAAAATCGTGAATAAATCCGACACCGCCGAGATCACCAGCTTTGTGATGACGATTGGAGACACCGCCTACAACTTCGATCGCGCCTTCGTCCATACCGATCTCACCACCCCCGGTATCGACGCCACCCTGCTCGGGCCGGACGACATTCACAATGGCGTGCGCAGCGACTTTGTCAGCTATGCCTTCAACAACTTCTCCGTTGGAAGCAAATTCTTCTTCCAGACGGATGTTGACATCGACAACCAGAACTCGGCCGAGGACTACAAGAACATCCTGTTCCACCTCGACGGTTCGGACACCAGCATGAACTCCCTGGTGACGGTGCAATTCTCCGACGGCACCGAACTGTCGCAACAGATGCCCAACTGGCTGACCGGCGACGTGATGCGGTTCACGCTGATGGGAGAATCGTCCTACCAGCAGAACGGCACTCCGCCCGCCGCCGTGCCTCTTCCCGCCGCCGCCTGGAGCGGCATCAGCCTCCTGGCCGGCATGGGCGTGTGGGGCAGGTTCCGCAAAAAACAGCGATAAACCGTCTCCAACCCAAGAAACAGTGGTCTCTCCAACCCCCCTTCCCGCATCGCGCGAAGGGGGTTTTTTATTGCGCCCCGCCCAGCCGGAAAATCCCGCCGTGTTCATCCCCGCCGCGACAATCTACAATGGCCTCGTCGCACACACACGAACGATCCCCTCTCAACCCCGGAGCCTGACATGCAATCCCTTTGGCTGGCGACGATCGGTTTGCTTTTGATGACCACCGGATGCACCCGCTATCAGTTCAACCTCGTCCAGCCGGCCGATCGGGCGACGACCATCACCGCCAAATCCGACGCCCATGTCGCGATCGCGCCCCTCGAATACGTCCTGCGCGCCTCCGAAGGGCGGCTTGTCATGCGCATTCACAACCCCACCGATGAATCCGTTCAACTACTCGGCGTCGAAAGCGCGGTGGTCGATCCCGACGGGCAAAGCCATCCCCTGCCCTCGATGACGATCCTGCCCCAATCGCACGGACGGTTGATTCTTCCCCCGATGCGGCCGCGATTCCGCGACACCAATCCCAACATCGGTTTCGGCGTCGGCATCGGTGTGAGCGGCGTCGATTCTCATGATCCGCACGCCGCCGCGCGCCTGCGGCACGCCGCGAGCGAGCCGCGATATTTCGACATCTACTCCGCGAGTGATCCGATCTATTGGGACTGGCGAGGGGAAGGCCGCGCCCGGCTCCTCCTCGTCTACGATCAATCCGGCCAGCGCATCCGCCACGAACTGGTCTTCGATCGCGTCAAGGCGAAATGACCGCCGCCTTGCCGGCGCCATGGTCAGATCGAATAATCCTCGTCCCCGGGAAAGACCCGCGCGTTGCGCAGCGTGACGAACACTTCATCCGACTGCTTCAGCGCCAGCGAACGATACTGCTCGCGCGCCAGTTCCACATCGATGGGGGAATGCGTGTCGAGGCGCGTGAGTTGCACATGCATCACGCTGCCCGCGAAACTCACCTGCTCGATGCGGGCACGGATGGAGTCGCCGTTGCCGTCGCGCGAGAGGGCGATGTCGTGCGGGCGCACATAGAGCCTCGCGGCCGGCTCATCATCGCCCCGTTCCGTTGCGGAAACGAGTTGGGCACGCCCCTCCTGCACCCGGCCGCGAAAAAGATTCACGTTGCCGATGAAATGGTAAACGAACGGATTGACCGGTTGATCGTACACTTCCTCCGGCGTGCCGATCTGCTCGATCCGACCCGCGTTGAGCACCGCGACCCGGTCGGCCACCTCCAGCGCCTCCTCCTGGTCGTGCGTGACGAAGACGCTGGTGATGTGCATCTCATCGTGCAGCCGACGCAGCCACCGGCGCAGCTCGCGCCGCACCTTGGCGTCGAGCGCGCCGAACGGCTCGTCCAGCAGCAGCACCTTCGGTTCCACCGCCAGCGCCCTGGCCAGCGCCACCCGCTGTCGCTGCCCGCCGGACACCTGCGATGGATACCGCTCCCCAAGCCGCTCGAGCTGCACCAGCCGGAGCAGTTCGTGAACCTTGTCGCGAATCTCCTTCTTCGACGGGCGATCCGCGCGACGGCGCACCCGCAGCCCGAACGCGACGTTTTCAAACACCGTCATGTGCGGAAACAACGCGTAGTGCTGGAACACGAATCCCACCCGGCGCTTGCCGACGGGATGACCGGTCATGTCCTCGTCATGGAACAGCACCTGCCCCGGTCCGGGGTCGGCCTGCTCCAGACCCGCGATCACTCGCAACAGCGTCGTCTTGCCCGATCCCGAAGGACCGAGCAGCGCGACCAGTTCGCCGTTGCCGATCTTCACGCTGACATCGTTCAGCGCCTTGAACGACCCGAAGGTCTTTGTCACGTTCCGTACTTCAATGCTCATGATCGTTCGCTTCCTCCACCGGCGCTCCGGCGGTTCTTCGGCTCTTCCATTCGACCAGGCTTTTCGCGACCAGCGTCAGCATCGCCAGCACGGCCAGCAGGGACGCGACCGCAAAAGCCGCGACAAAGTTGTATTCGTTGTAGAGAATCTCGACGTGCAGCGGCATGGTGTTGGTCTCTCCGCGAATATGACCGGACACCACCGATACCGCCCCGAACTCCCCCATCGCGCGGGCATTACACAGAATCACGCCGTACAGCAGCGCCCATTTCACGTTCGGCAACGTCACCCGCCAGAACGTCTGCCAGCCACTGGCGCCCAGCACGATCGCGGCCTGCTCCTCCTCGATCCCCTGCTCCTGCATCAGCGGAATCAGCTCGCGGGCGACGAACGGAAACGTGACGAAGATCGTCGCCAGCACGATCCCCGGCGCCGCGAAGATGATCTTGATGTCGTGCTCGCGCAGCCACGGACCCATCCATCCCTGCAATCCGAACATCAGCACATAGATCAGCCCGGATATCACCGGTGACACCGCGAACGGCAGATCGATCAGCGTGATGAGGACGTTTTTGCCAACGAAGTTGAACTTGGCGATCGCCCACGACGCGGCGAGTCCGAAGACCAGGTTCGCCGGCACGGCGATCCCCGCCGCGATCAGCGTGAGCCGGATCGCCGACCAGGCGTCCGGGTCCGCGAAACTCTCGAAGTAGGGTCCCAACCCCTTACGCAGCGCCTCGGTGAACACCGCCACCAGCGGCATCACCAGAAACAACGCCAGAAACAACAGCGACGTCAGGATCAGCGTCCACTTGACGAATCCCGACTCCCCGCCGGCCGCGCGACGCGCCCCCGACGGGCGGGAATCATATTGAACCGTTGCGACCGTGGACATTGCTAAACTCCCTTCCGATACCGATGCGTGCTCCACCATTGCAGGACATTGATCACCAGCAGCAGCGAAAACGACGCGAGCAGCATCACCACCGCGATCGCCGTCGCGCCCGGATAGTCATACTGCTCGAGCTTCGTGATGATCAGCAGCGACGTGATTTCCGTCCGCATCGGCATGTTGCCGGAGATGAAAACGACCGAGCCGTATTCCCCCAGCGCCCGCGCGAACGCCAGCGCGAATCCCGTCAGCAGCGCGGGAAGCACCGTCGGCAGGATCACCAGCCGAAACGTCTGCCAGCGCGTCGCCCCGAGGCTCGCCGAGGCTTCCTCAAGCTCCTTCTCCAGATCCTCCAGCGCCGGCTGAAGCGTCCGCACCACGAACGGCAGACCGATGAACGTCAGCGCGATCGTCACCCCCAGTGGCGAGAACGCCCCCTTGATCGCCAGGTCCGACGGCATCACCACCGTGAGCCAGTTGAGCACCGGCGTCGCGAGCAGCCACGCATGCGCCTGCGTGTAATAACCGTCCAACCACGCCCGAGCGCCCGAGGCGTTCCACATCGACAGGTATTGCCCGATCCACCCGTTGTCGGCGTAGATCGCGGTGAGCGCGATCCCCGACACCGCCGTCGGCAGCGCGAAGGGCAGATCGACGAGCGCATCGATGATCCGCTTGCCCGGAAACGCATAACGCACCAGCGTCCACGCCACGATGAAGCCGAAGACCGCGTTGATCAACGCCCCCGCGAGCGACGCGGAAAAAGTGAGCTTGTACGACGCGACGACGCGCGGGCTGGCGACGGTGTTCCAGAACTGTTCCCACGTCATGGTCGATGTCTTGAAAAACAGCGCGCTGAGCGGCAGGAGGACGATGAGGCTGAGATACAACAAGGTGTATCCCAGCGTCAGCCCGAAGCCGGGAAGCACGCTACGCTGCCTGATGTTCAATCGCACGGCCTGTCCCTTGTCCGATGAATCGTCTCAAGAGGAGCGGCCGTCCCGCGGTCGATCGGGACGGCCGGCTCCAGGAGGAGACACCCACTCTCGTTCACTGTCACTGATAAATCTGATCGAAGACCCCACCGTCCTCGAAATGCGCCTTCTGCGCCTTCTGCCAGCCACCGAAGACGTCGTCGATCGTGAACAACTCGACCTCGACGAACTGATCCGCGTACTTTTTCGCAACCTCCTCCAGTCGCGGACGGTAGAAGTTCTTTCCGGCGATCTCCTGCCCCACCGGCGTGTAGAGGAACTCGAGATACGCCTGTGCGACCTCGCGCGTGCCGCGCTTGTCAACGACCTTGTCCACCAGCGTCACCGGAGGCTCGGCGAGGATGCTGAGCGACGGGGTCACGATCTCGAACTTGTCCTCCCCGAACTCCTTGAGGATCAGGAAGGCTTCGTTCTCCCAGGAGAGAAAGACATCGCCCAGCCCGCGCTGCGCGAAGGTGGTCGTCGATCCGCGCGCGCCCGAGTCGAGGACCGGCACGTTCTTGTACAGCGCCTTGACGAAATCCCTGGCTTTGCCCTCGTCGTTGTCGTTGTGACGCAGCGCGTATCCCCACGCCGCGAGGTAATTCCAGCGCGCCCCGCCGGAGGTCTTGGGATTGGGGGTGATGACGGAAACGCCGGGCTTCACCACGTCGTTCCAGTCCTTGATCCCCTTGGGATTGCCCTTGCGGACGACGAACACGATCGTCGAGGTGTAAGGCGCGTTGTTGTGCGTCAGGCGCTTCTGCCAGTCGGTCGGGAACAGCCCGGCCTTCTCCGCGATGGCGTCGATGTCATACGCCAGCGCCAGCGTGACGACATCCGCCTCCAGCCCGTCGATCACCGCGCGGGCCTGCTTCCCCGCCCCGCCGTGCGACTGCCGGATGGTGACGCTCTGACCCGTCTTCTCCTTCCAATGCTCGGTGAACTTTGCGTTGAACTCCTGGTACAGCTCGCGGGTCGGATCGTAGGAGACGTTGAGCAACGTCGCCTGCGAAAAACCAACGCTCGCGGTCATGAACAGCGCCAGCGGCGCCACGATCGATCGAATCAATCCGGACAACATGAAATTCTCGCTTTCTTTTCTGATTGTTTAATGCAATTACATTCAATACGTCTTAAAGAAGGATCTGGAACTGGCTGCGGAACACGAACTGCTCCTCGTCGCTGCCGACGACGCCGATGCCGGAAATGCCCGGCGCGCCGTCGGGGAGATACCCGACGTCGAAGGTGATCTTGGCACGATGCCCGTAGGCGCCGTCCTTGCCGAGATACCAGTTCACGCCCACCGTATATTCGGAGATGGTGTCCTCGCCGAACACCTCGAAGTCGTCGTCGAAGAAAATCGCCGAGCCTCGCCCGAAGACCTCCCACACCGGAGTGATCGCGTATCCCGCCTGCGCGACGAACCCATAATTGGTCCCGTTGTTCCCTCCACTGCCGAGATCGACGTCATTCAACACGCCGGCGGTGTAAAGACCCCACTTGCCGACCTCCCACTGCGCGTCGAGGGTGGCGATCAGCGCCTTCGAATCCCCCCCACCCGAATGCTCGGCCGCGGCGCCCAGCACCAGCAGATCCTTCTTATTGCCCCTGGCGCTGAAGTCGGCGTAGCTCTTCCAGTCACCGAACACCTTGTATTCCAACCGCCCGCCGATGCCGTAGTCCGGCGTGACCCCCAACGCGCCTCCCGAGTCGGTGTAATTGGTGTTGGAGGTGGAAATGCCGTCGTGAAGCACGATCTCGGCGTTCCACGGATTCTCCGCCGCGTAATTCCCGTAGGTCAGCCCCACCCCCTGGACACGATCGGTCACCCCGCCGAGCAGCAGCTCGTTGACGATCGACCGCTCCACGGTGAGCAGGCGCTTGGAACTCACGATCTCCTCATGCGCGATCGGATCCTTGAACTGACCGGCACGGATCGACCAGTCATCATTGAGCTGATACTTCACCCACGCATCCTCCAGCCGCAGCGATCCGCCGCCGATCGTCGACTTGGTTTCATTGGGATCGGAATCGACCACGACGCTCGTGCCCGAACGATCGGACCCCCACACGACGCCATAGGTCAGCTTTGGCGTGAACAGATTGCCGCCCAGCTCGAGCCGCGCCCGGCGAATCTGAAAACCGGCGTCGGTGCGATCGTCGCCGTCGGCGTCCTCACCGATATTGGCGATGTAGTTGTACTGAAACTGGAATCCCGGACGCAGGACGAAATTGCCGTCCTCGCTCCGAAGCACGAACGAACGCCCGTCATGCCCGGTCAACACCGGCTCGGCCGCAAGAAGCTGGCTGCGGCGATCCGCGTTGGCAAGCACCTTGCTGATGGTGGCATCCACCTGGTTTTCAACCTGAGCCGGATCGACTGCCGCATCGTCCACTTCCACCGCGCCGAGGCGCGACTCGAGCTGCTCGATGCGCCGCTGCAGGTCTTCATACGACGGCGCCCCCGCAACCGCGGTCAGCGGCAACACCCCCGCAACCGCCATAGCCACGACCGCACTGAATTTCCCATTCGCTTTCATTGAAACGCTCCCAAAAATCACGGGCACATCGGCCCGATTGAACCCGATCACACATTCACACGAATGCGCACAGGCGACGGCATATCGCATCTTCAATCACTGGAGGAACAAAAAAATTAACCGCGGCGAGACTCCGCCCGGTCAAACGAGAGGAAGGTCAGCAACAACAACACATCGCCATGCCTCGCACCGACCTGGTGGAAGAAGCGCGACTGAATGATGAATGTGCCGTTGCCATGATGGGCGAGACTATAACCGAACCATTCCCTTGATATCAATACTAAATCTATGTATTTAGTATATAATTATAAAGTATTCTATATCAGCTAGTTACAGTTATAATTTTCATGGGAAATGCTTTTTTGTCGGGAATTCCGATTTTTTGGACTGCCCTCGCGGCGGACCGGGAGGATCAGGTCGTGAACGGGAACAGCAACGGGATCAGCGTGATCGCGACGGTGGCGATGATCAGATCCAGGGGGATGCCGAATCGCAGGAAGTCGCTAAAACGGTATCCGCCCGGGCCGTAAACCATCAGATGGGTGGCATACCCCATCGGCGTGGCGAAGCCGCTCGACGCGGCCACCGCGATGGTGATGGCGAAGGGCATGAAATTCACCCCCAGCGCGCTCGCCGCCGCGTGCGCGATCGGAAACATCAGCGCCGCCGCCGCGTTGTTCGTCACCACCTCCGTGAACAGCAGCGTGATGAGATAGATCCCCGCCAGCACGCCCCACGGCCCCAGGTGCAGATCATCGAGGATCGTTCGGATCATCCCCCCGGCCATGAATTCCGCGGCGCCGCTGGTCTCCATGGCCCGTCCCACGCCCAGCGCCGCGCCGATCGCCAGCAGCACCGACCAGTCCACGCTCTTGCGCGCCTGATCCATCGTGATGCAGCGCGTCAGCACCAGCAATCCCCCCGCGATCAGCGCCGCGTTGAAGATGCTCACCCCCGTGAACGACTCCGCCGCCGCGACCGACACCATGCCCAGCAGGATCAGCAGCGCGACCCACGCCTTCTCATGATGGCGAGGCTGTGAATCCTCGAGCGCCGACACCAGGTAAAAATCCCGGCTGTTGCGGTTGTGCTCGACGAAACGCGGATGCGTCTCGAGCAGCAGGGTGTCCCCGGCCTCGAGGGCGATGTCGCCGATCTTCTGATTCAATCGGCGCCCGTTGCGATGCACCGCGATGACCGCCGCGTCATACCGCGTGCGAAACCGCCCCTCGCGGATGGTCTGCCCCACCAGCGGGCAGGTGTTGCTCACCACCGCCTCGATCAGCACACGATTGTGACGCGGCGAGTTGAGCTTGAAGACCTGCGTCGTCGCCGGCGTCAATCCGCGGATATTCCGAAGATCCACCACCGACTCCACCACCCCCACGAACACGAGCTGATCCCCCCCGTGCAGCCGCGCCTCCGGTCCCACCGCCGACAGCGTGTCCCCGCCACGCTGAATCTCGATCAGGTACATCCCCGGCAGATTCCGCAACCCCGCCTGCTCGATCGTCTGTCCGTCCACCGCGCTTCCCGGGCGCACCATCATCTCGACCGTGTACTGCCGCGTATCCCCCATCTCCACGCTCGCGGGCTTGCGCTCGGGCAGCAGCCTGCGGCTCGCGACCAGCAGGTAAACGATCCCCACGATCGCCACCGGAACCCCCACCTTGCCGATGGTGAACATCCCCATGATCGGCGAGGAAGGGTCGCGCTTCTGCACCTCGATCATCAGCCCCTGCACCACCAGGTTCGTGCTCGTCCCGATCAGCGTGCATACGCCTCCGAGAATCGCCGCATACGACAGGGGCATCATCAGCTTGCTCGGGCTGAGCCGCGCCTTCTTGCACCAGTCGTTGATCACGGGAACGAACATCGCCACCACCGGCGTGTTGTTCAGGATCGTGCTGAACGCCGTCACCGGTAACATCATCCGGAGCTGTGCGCTCGTCACCGTTTTAGGCCGACCCAGCAGCGGCTCGGTCATCAGCCCCAGCGCCCCCGTCCGCGTCAGCGCCGACGCCACCACGAACAACACCCCCACCGTCAGCAGCCCCTCATTGCCGAACGAACCCGCCATCTCGCGCGGAGAGGGAAACCGATCCGACAGCATCGAAAACGACATGAGAATCGTCATCCCCCCCAGCAACACCGTGTCCGGGCGGGCGAGATCCCTCGCCAACACGAACAACACCAGCCCCACCGTGAGAATCGTCACCCACGCTTCCCAATTCATAAACCATGCCCTTGGCTGCGCTTTCGATGAAATCCCGACCGTATTCGGTGACCAACATAACCGATCGGTCTTGTAGGGAAAAGAGCCTCCCCCCCGCCCGCATGTCCCGCTCACCTTCAATTTAAGATGCGGTCCCCCTTACGACTCCGCCGCCTTTGCATCCATCGCCGATTCCGTCGGCATGCGCAGGTTCCACACCAGCCCCAGCGCCTTCATCCCCCGGATCATCAGGTACGATGAATCGAATTGCCACCATCGCAGCCCATGCCGCGCGCTGGTCGGGAAGGCATGATGATTGTTGTGCCACCCCTCTCCCAGCGCCAGGATCGCGAACAACCAGTTGTTCGTGCTTTCATCCGCGCTTCGGAACGGCCGCGCGCCCCATACATGACACACGCTGTTGATGCACCACGTCACGTGCTGGAGCAGGCAGATCCGCACCAGCCCGCCCCAGATGATCCCGGAGAAAAACCCTTCCCAGGTTCCCGTGAATCCGCCGATGATCGCGCCGGGGATCAAAATCCCCACGAACACCAGGGGAAAGTACATCCGGTCGATCCACAGTAACGCCCGATCCTCGAGCAGGTCGGGAACCGACCTGGCCGAATCCACGACATCCCGATGGAACAGCCATCCCATGTGGGCGTGCCACATCCCGCGCAAAAGCCCCCATGCGCTCTCGCCATGCAGATGCGGCGAATGCGGATCGCCCTCGCGATCGGACGCCTGGTGATGCCGGCGGTGCGTCGCGCACCAGCGAATCGCCGCCCCCTGGCCGGCGATCGACCCGCACACCGCCAGAAACAGCTTCATCGCCCGCGAGGTCTCAAACGCCCGATGCGTCAACAACCGGTGATACCCGATCGTCACCCCGAAGCCCGTCAGCGCATACATCCCCAGCATCGCCGCGACCTCGCCCCAGCCGACGCCCATCGATCCGCGCTGCCACAGCATCGCCATCGCCACCACCAACCCCGCGATCGGACCAAACACCGACAGGAACATCGTCACCTGCTGCACCATCGGCATCGACTGATGCACATGAGCCGCGTCATCCGGCTGCTTTCCCTCGTTCTTCAACACACGCTCGCGCTCGGCCCAGGTCTGGGCGGGAGTCAACAAATCCACGAACACCTCCATGCACGCATTACATGCGTCCGACACAATCAAACACCGGCCGACAAATCAGCCGAATCAACCATTCTACGAACTTCCCGCCCCACGCGCTTGCCAAATTCCAGAATTCCCCAACCGCCAACCCGCCTTCCGCAAGAAAGAGCATTGCGGCGGAATCCCCCCTCTTCCTGCCCGTCTTCCGCCGTTGCCATATTCCGCCGCTCTCCATAAGATGCGCGCGACACCTTTGACCCATTGTATTTTGGACAGCCATGCCTGAGAAAACCGAACGATCCATCGCCGCTTCCGAAGCCGCTTTTCTCAAGGCCAGGCAAATTCTGCCCGGCGGAGTGAACTCGCCCGTTCGCGCGTTCAAGGCCGTGGGAGGAACGCCCCTGTTCATTCGTGAAGGCGATGGATGCACGATCAAGGATCTCGACGGCAATTCCTACATCGATTACGTCGCCGGCTACGGACCGCTCATCGCCGGACACACCAACGAAACCGTTGTCGCCGCGCTCTCCAAGGCCATCGGACGCGGAACCACGTTCGGCGCGCCCACTGAAGCCGAATCGACCCTCGCTTCCGAGATCATCGCCGCCGTTCCCTCGATCGAAATGATCCGCTTCGTCAACAGCGGCACTGAAGCCGTCATGAGCGCCATCCGTCTCGCCCGCGCCGCGACCGGACGCGATCTCATCGTCAAATGCGCCGGTGGCTATCACGGCCACGCCGATGCCCTCCTCGTCGACGCCGGCAGCGGCGCGCTCACGCTTGGCACGCCTTCCGGGCCGGGCGTGCCCCCCGCCGTCGCCGCCGACACCCTCGTCATCCCCTACAACGATCTCGATGCCGCCCGCAAGGCCTTCGAGCAATATCCCCAACGGATCGCCTGCTTCTGCATCGAGCCGGTCGCCGGCAACATGGGCGTCATTCCCCCTGTCGAAGGATATCTCAAGGGATTGCGCGCGCTTTGCGACGCGGACCAGTCACTGCTCCTGTTCGACGAGGTGATGACCGGCTTTCGCGTCGCGTGGGGCGGCGCGCAAACCCGCTATGGCGTGAAACCCGACATCACCACTCTGGGCAAGGTGATCGGCGGCGGACTGCCCATCGGGGCGTATGGCGCTTCGCGCCAGCTCATGGAACTCGTCAGCCCGACCGGATCGATGTACCAGGCCGGAACCCTCAGCGGCAATTCCCTCGCCATGGCCGGCGGACTTGCGACGCTCGACCTGCTCAAGGAACCGAACGCTTACGAAACGCTTGAAGCCCAGAGCGCCAAGCTCACCGAAGGCCTCTTCGACGCCGCCCAGAGCGCCTCCGTCCCCATCGTCATCAACCGCGTCGGATCGATGCTCACCGTCTTCTTTTCCGATGCCCCCGCGATCAACCGCTTCACCGAAGCCACCGCCGCCGACACCACCGCCTACGCCGCCTTCTTCCATGCCATGCTCGAAAACGGCGTCTTCCTTCCCCCCAGCCAATACGAAGCCTGGTTCGTCGGCCTCGCCCACACGGACGAAGCCATTGAAAAAACCCTCGCCGCCGCTGAAAAATCCTTCACCGCCGTCGCTCAGACAAAAACACCCCCAAAAACCGCCTGAGTCCGGCTCTTCCATCCCGATTGACCTCCACCGGGATGAACCGCGCCCGCTTTTCTCAATTCAAAGGCAAGAAACCGGGTGCTACGCTTGGGCGGAGAATGGATGCTTGCTTCCCTGGATTGGAAAGACTCGAACAAGGGAGAAGCATGTTGGCGATGAATCGCATAAACGGCGCATATGACACGGACACCGCCCGCTGGCGGGCGGTGGCTCGACGGGACAAGTCGGCCGACGGGGCGTTCTTCTATTCCGTCAGGACGACGGGCATTTACTGCCGGCCGTCCTGTCCGGCGAAACTGGCTCATCGTGGGAATGTCGTATTTCATGCGACTCCCGCCGACGCCGAACGCGCGGGGTTCAGACCCTGCAAACGATGCAGGCCAACCGGCGATTCCGTGAATCGCAAACACGCCGAAATCGTCTCCCGCGCCTGCGGGTTGATCGTGAACGCCCAAACCCCGCCGTCGCTCGATGCGCTCGCCGACGCCGTGGGCATGAGCGCGTGGCACTTCCATCGAATCTTCAAATCGCAAACCGGCGTGACGCCCAAAGCCTACGCCGCCGCCCACCGCATCCAACGCCTCCGCGATGGACTGCCGCACGCCCGCACCGTGACTTCCGCCATTTATACCGCAGGCTACAACTCCAACAGCCGCTTCTACGCCGAATCCGACAAGGTGCTCGGAATGAAACCGGCGACGTTCAAAACCGGCGGCAAGGGAGCCATGATCCGGTTCGCCATCGGGGAATGCTCGCTCGGTTCGATCCTCGTCGCGGCGTCGGAGCGGGGCGTGTGCTCGATCGCGATTGGCGATGACCCCGGCACACTGCTGAAGGAATTGCAGGATCGATTCCCGCAAGCCGATCTGGTCGGCGGGGATGAATCGTTCGAGCGCACGATCGCCGCCGTCATCGCGTTTGTCGAGGATCCGTCGATCGGTCTCGATCTGCCGCTGCACATTCAGGGAACCGCGTTTCAACGACGGGTCTGGGAGGCGCTGCGCGGGATTCCATGCGGGCAGACCCGCACCTATTCACAGATCGCCGAAAGGATCGGTCAGCCGACCGCCTCCCGCGCCGTCGCCGGCGCCTGCGCCGCCAACGCGCTGGCCGTCGCGATCCCCTGCCATCGCGTGACCCGCATCGACGGCTCGCTCTCCGGATACCGCTGGGGCGTCGATCGCAAAGCCTCCCTGCTCCGCGCCGAAAGCCGCCGCAAAGCGACGACCCACCCGCCGCCCCGTTGAAAACATCGCCGCGCATCGCGCGGGCCGAATGCCGGATTCCCCCCGACTCCCGCGCCGTTTCGGCACGAAGATTCCTCACAAAGCGCAAGAATTGCTTTACTTTCCAAAAAAGTTCGCTATCACATATCCTGTTCGTTCGGGGTCTTCGGACCAGCCGGCGACGTCTCGCCGGTTTTGTCGGCCAACTCAAATGAAGACACGGCAAGCGCCGTGATTGGATCTTCTGTCGCACATGGAGGTGCCGCAATGTCTGCCCGCACACGCTTGTTTGCCGCCGCACTGACGCTCTCATTCGCGTCGTTCATCCCCACGCCGTCCTTCGCCCAGGATCAAACGCCTCCCGAGGTCGAAAACGGCAACTTCAAAGTCGCCGGCGTCGTCAACGCCAACGCCGTCTATGTCCGCTCCGGCCCGGGCGACAACTATTACCCCACCCTCAAGCTCGACAAGGGAACCAGGGTCACCATCGTCGGCAAACGCTTCGACTGGTTGAAGATCGTGCCCCCCGAAGGCAGCTTCTGCTATGTCGCCAAGGCTTATGTCGAAAAGTACGGCGACGGCTCCGTCGGCCGCGTCACCAAGCCCAACCTCAATGTCCGCGCCGGCAGCACCCTCAACGCGATGAAGACCACCGTCCAGCTCCAGCTCGACTCGCGCGTCGATGTCAAAATCCTCGGCGAGCAGGATGAATACTTCAAGATCGCGCCCCCGGACGGAGCGTATCTCTACATCAGCAAGCAATACGTCGAACCCGAGCAGGTCATCGCCCCCATCGCCGAGGCCGATGCACAGGAACCCGTCGCCGCCAACAACCCTGCCGCACTGCCCGAGGTCGCCGGCGACACCAGTGATCCCGTCGCCAGTGATCCCGTTCTCCCGACCGCCGAGAACGCCACCGCCGACAACGCCACCGCCGACAACGCGGTCGGTGACAACGCGGTCGCCGTCACCGACGCCCCCGACGAGCAGCCCGGCGCCGTCGAACCCACCGAACTCGCCGTCGCCCCCAGCACGCAGCCCGTCGCTCTCAGCGGCGCGGCCCTCTTCGACAAACTCGAAGCCGACTACCTCGCCGCCGCCGATCTCCCGCTTGCCGAGCAGAGCATCGATGAAATGCTGGGTGGCTTCGAATCCCTCGTCGCCGGCAAGGAACTGCCCGAATCGATGCGCCGCATCGCCGAGCATCGTGTCGCCACGCTCAAGATCCGGCAGCAGGCCCGCGAGGAGCTGATCGCCGTCCGCAAGTCGCAGGAGGAATTCGCCCAACGCCGTCTCGTCCTCCAGGTCGAACAGGAGGAGCTTCGCGAGCGCATCAGGCAGAACGAGGTCCAACTCTTCACCGCCGTCGGAACCCTGCAAATCTCCAGCCTTCAGCAAGGCCCGCAAACCCTGTATCGCCTGACCGATCCGGCGACCACCCGCACGGTGCTTTACATCCGCAGCGACGACCCCGTCTATGCCGGTCTGGTCGGTGAGTTCATCGGCGTCACCGGCGACATCGCCATCGACCAGCAGCTCAAGGTGCTCACCCCGACCAAAGTCGAACCGGTGGACCAGAGCCTGGTCAACACCCGTGTGATCGCCACCATCACCCCGCCCAGCCTTCTTCCCACGGGCGTGACCGCCAGCACCAACGAATAAACCGTGGTGATGACAATCCCGATCCGGTCCCGACGCCGCGAGCCGCCCTCGCGGCGTCGTCGCATATTCAGCGCCGCCCGCCTCCCGGTGCAGGCGTTTTTTGGCTCCGTCGGGGAATAATCTGACGAAATCAGGCTCGATGGTCCGATGGTCCGATAGGCTGTAACTCTGTTTGAGAACAGGAGAAAACTTGACAGGGTATCGCAGCGCATTAGGATTGCAGGCCGTGCCGGGCCGCAAGATTCGATCCGGATCGCGCGCCCTTCGTCGAGGTTGCGATTCGGGATGTCCATCATCCCGATAGTCGATCCCCGACTCTAGACATGATCGACCTCACTGCCGGACACCATCGTCCAAAGGAGCCGTAATTGAGCGCTCTGACCAAAGTATTCGTCGCTTTGCACGTTTTGTTGACCATGATCCTCACCGCGGCGTTCGTCACGTTCGCCACCGGTGTCGAGGACTACAAGACGATGCTTTCCAACGAGCAGGCCAAGTCCAGCGCCGCCCAACTCAGTGCCGAGCGGGTCAGGAGTGAGGCCACCAGCCAGCTCGCCGAGGCCAACAACAACCTGCTCGCCGCCAACAACCGCGCCTCCGAGCTTCGCGCCCAGCTTGCCGCCGCCCAGACCAGCGCCAGCCAGCAGGCCGTTCAGCTTATCGAGCTTCAGAGCAAGGACACCCTGAACACCGCCACCGTCAACAAGCTCGGCAACGCCCTCGCCGCCAGCGAAGCCCAGAAGACGCAGCTCCAGACCACCGTCGCGGACCTTCGCTCCCGCAACGACGATCTGCTCGCCAAATACGGCGACAGCGAGCGCGCGGTGGCCGATCTGACCAACCGCTACGAGCAGACCCTTCGGCAGATGCGATTCTATGCCGAGCAGCTCACCCAGGCCGAGGAGCAGGTCGGTCTGTATCGCGGCATGCTCGACAAGGCCGGCATCAACCCGCGCGATCCGTCCGTCGTCGCCAGCGCCACCCCCCCGCCGATCAACGGCGTGGTGAAGGATCGGATGAACATCGAAGGACGCGAATACGCGACCATCTCCGTCGGCAGCGCCGACAGCGTTCGTCCGGGCATGGAGTTCCGCGTGATCGACCGCGACAACGGCATCTTCCTCGGCCTGCTCCGCGTGGACAGCGTCGAAGCCAATGAAGCCACCGGCCGGCTCGAAGGCCCCCGCGTCGCCGAGGTCCGTGCCGGACATGAGGTCCGCACGCAGTTGTAAACCGGAATGGCGGGTTCCCAACCCCTGATTCAGCCCCCAACACTCTGCCCGGGAGATCATTATCATGAGCCGCGCCGCAACGGGTGATGTCATCACCGTCAAGCCCTCGAACAACATCTACACCGTCCTCACCATTGTCGCGGTCCTCGCGCAACTGGTGGCGCTCGGTTTCCTCTGGATGAAGCACCAGGCGCTGTTCGACAAGGGTCTGTTCTGAACGACATCCCTCTTGATCCAGTCCACAACAGGATGACGGTCCCCGGATCGTCATCTTTTCTTTTATGATGCGAACATGGGCTTCGCGTTCCTCCATTTTGATCCGCTGATCGACGACGAGCTTGAGCTGGTTCCGCCGGCGTCGCAATGGATCGATGAAATGATCGAGGCGGCACACCATCCGTTGACGGTGCGCGACATGCCCGGGCATTCGTACATCACCCGTGCGGGGATCGAGCAGTTTCTCAAAACTTCCCCCGGCGGGCGGATCATGCCGGACCCCGAGCGCGGCATCTCGCCCGGCTACCACTTCTGGATGCGATTGACGCGGCCTCGCCGTGGCGAGCCGGCCATCGCCGGCACGATCGGGCTGCGCATCAGTTGCTCGCCGGACATCGAAATGTACTTCGGGCACATCGGCTACAAGGTGTTCCCCATCGCCCGCGGGCGACGTTACGCCGAACGCGGCGCCCGTCTGCTGCTTCCCCTCGCAAGGGCGCATGGCATGACGACGCTGTGGATCACCTGCAATCCCGACAACATCGCCTCCCGCAAGACCTGCGAACGCCTCGGATCGGAACTCGTCGAGATCGTTCCCGTCCCCCCCGATCATCCCCTTTACGCGCGCGGCGACCGCGAGAAATGCCGGTATCGATGGCGGCTGTGAACCTTCGGCGGGAATGACTGGGGAATGACCGGAGGGGGAATTGAAAGATGACAAGGGCCACAACAAGGGCGTTATCGCCCGGTGGATGCCTCGACGCTTTCCTGTTTCGGTCGATTCAGACAACGACGCGGGCCTTGCGGCGCCGAGCCGACGCCGTGGGTTTGCCGGCAGGGCGCGGACGCGAAGCGGCCGGCCGACGACGCTTGCCGGTGGAAACGTGCGGCGAGGATTCCCGGAAAAGCGACTCCTGGACGGGCTTGCGGCGGCTGATCCGCTCGCGAGCCTCGGGAAATCCACCAAAAAACTTCACCGCCGCGCGCAGCAGGCCGGAATCGATCCGACGCAGCGTGGTCTGCGCCAGCGTGCCATGCTCGCGCTCGAAGGCCTTGAGTTGTTGCAGCACCAATGGAGCGGTCCACTTGCGGCGCTGACGGATCTCCTCCGGAGGAATGCCCGCGCCGACCAGCGCCTCGTCCCACGAGCCGAACAGACGCAGGGCGGCGCCGTACAAGCCGGGAATTTCCCGCTGGATCAACCCGCCGTTGACCGGCTTGCGACGGGCGATGCGGTTGCGCAGTGTTTCCAGAATGGTTTCACAGGTCCAGCGTTGATAGCGGGAGACCCGCTCGCGTTGGAGACCTGCGGCGGAAAGAGCGGCGTTCCACGCGCCGAAAAGCTGCGGATGCACCGCCGCCATCGCCGCGCGGCCCAGCTCATCGCGCCGACCGCTGACCGCCCGCCAGCTCAGGTCTTCCCCCTGGCGCTTGGCGCGGCGGATCAGGGTAACGATCTTTTCGGCCGTCCAGTGCGGCTTCCTGCGGATGTCCCCATAGTCGATCCCCGCCATCGCGACCGCGCTCTTGTACGAGCCATAGTGATAGTTGCTCGCCGACACCAGCGCCTGATTCCACCGGCACATGGCGTTGTAGGACAGATCCTTCCCCTGGCGATGCTGACTGCGAATGATCTTGAGAATCAAATCCCGGTTCCACTTTCGAATGCTCATGTCGTTTTTCCCAATGTGCGGAGGCACTCCAATCCGTTGAAGTGACGAGAGCAATCGGCAGGTCCGGATAAAAGTCCCCGTCACGCCCCTTTTGTCGCCCGACCATAGCGAGATTGGAGGGGGTGATGCAAGCGCTAAAATAAAACCGACAGCAATCCGGCATCATTGCCATGCAAATGACGGAATTGCGGTGCGGCGCACTTTTGTGCGACCCCCGTCGTTTTGCGGGTTTGGGCTTCGGGGCTATACTCACTCCGCCACAAAACTTCCGCGGGAGAACGGCGTGTCTGAGCGAATCTGCAAATCATACCGGGTGCTGGTGGGCATGGAGATCCATGTCCAACTGGCGACCAGAAGCAAGATGTTCACCGGCGCCGCCAACGGCTTCGGTGGCGAGCCGAACTCGCAGGTGGACGCGCAGATTCTCGGGTTGCCCGGCGTGCTGCCGGTCATGAATCGGCGCGCGGTCGAGTATTCGATCCTGGCCGGCTTGGCGCTGGGCTGCACAATCGCCCGGCACACCAAGTGGGATCGCAAAAGCTACTATTACCCGGACCTGCCCAAGAACTACCAGATCAGCCAGTATGACCTGCCCCTCTGCGGGGAAGGCGTGCTCGATCTTGTAACGGAGGACGGAAAAACCAGGCCCATTCGCATCCGTCGCGCTCATCTCGAGGAGGATGCGGGGAAGCTCCTGCACGAAGCGCCCGGCGGCTTTTCCATCGACGGCAGCATCGTGGACCTCAACCGGGCCGGCACGCCCCTGCTCGAGATCGTCACCGAACCGGACTTCACCACCGCCAGGGAGGTGGCGCTGTTCGGACAGGAGCTTCAGAAGATCGTGCAGTTCCTCGGCATTTCCGAAGCCCGGATGCAGATGGGGCATATGCGGTTCGAGCCGAACATCAACCTGCATATCACCGATCAGCACGGCGAGGTCCACAAGACCGCCATCACCGAGATCAAGAATCTCAACAGTTTTTCCGTCCTCGAGCGCGCCACCGACTATGAAATCCACCGGCAGTTGACGGAATGGGAGGCGACCGGCGATCTCGGACGCAAAAGCACCTACGGCTGGGATGAGGCGTCGGGCACGACCTTTCACCAGCGCGACAAGGAGGAGGCGCACGACTATCGCTATTTCCCCGACCCGGACCTGGTTCCCGTCGAGGTGGATGAAGCGTGGCTGAACGAGTTGAAGTCGCAGGTCGGCGAGTTGCCGGCGGCGCGGAGGAGGCGGTATGCCGAATCCCTGTCGCTTTCCCCCGCCGATGCCGCGACGCTCGCGGGCGACCGCGCCACCGGCGATTTCTTCGAAAAAGCCCTCGCGGCCGGCGCGAACCCCCGCCGGGCGGGCAATCTCATCATCAACGTGCTGGCGACGATCGCCAACGAACGCGGCGAGCCGCTCGCCGACCTCGGGATCGATCCCGTCCGCGTCTCGGAAGTCGCGGCCCTGATCGACGGCAACCAGATCGCCGCCGCCAGCGCGCTGCCGCTGTTTCGCGAGTTGATCGGCTCCGACCGCGACGCCGCCTCCGCCGCCAAAACGCTCGGATTGCTCCAATCCAGCGACACCGGCGCGATCGACCAGGCGATCGACGCCCTGCTCGCGACCAACCCCAAGTCCGTCACCGACTATCAGGCCGGCAAGCAGGCCGCCCTGGGCGCACTGGTCGGCATGATTATGAAAAGCGGCAAGGGGCTGAACCCCAAGCTGGTGCAGGAACGGCTGCGTGAGAGATTGAAACAATGAGCGCGTCGCCCGTTGATGCTATGATATTTTCGCGGCCGCGCGGCGCGCTGATCCATCCTGATTGTTTCCGTCCATTGCGAGGTGTTGACGATGTGGGGCAATAAGCTCGGCTGGGGAATTTCCGGCGCTATGTTCATCGTGATGCTGGGGCTTGTTCTGTTGATCGAGACCTCCAACCGCGTCTCCCCTCCGACGGCGTTCGGACGGAAGGCGGAGAACCTCGCGAAGATCGAGCTGCCGGTGAATCCGCGCGGCGTCGTCACCACGGTGATGACGGCCGGCTGCGATGCCGGGGAGCATTACCGCAAGGCCATCGACAGCTATATCCAGAACCCCGGTCCTTACGAGCGATTCGCCAAGACACGCCGACTCAATTCTCCCGAAGCCCAACAAATGCCCGCGATCGACCTCATCCTGCAGGGCGCCTCCTGTGGACAGATGAAGCTGTTCTCCAATCGCCTCGAGGAGGTGATCAACTACCAGAACAACAAGAAATCGCTCGATGCGATCCACCATCTCGGCGAGACGACCCTGCATCTGGGTTTGCTGCACAAAGCCGCCGGCAACCTTCCGCTGGCGAAAAAGCACTGTGAAGCCGCCTTCGCCCTGGGCACGCATCTTTATGAAGAGCGCGTGGTCTACATGGAGATGCTGCATGGCCTGGGGCTGCTGGGGCAGTCCGCGACCGTGCTCGCCTCGATCGCCGATGCGGAAAAAGACGCGGCCAAAGCCCAGGCCCTCAGAGATTTCGACGCCCAGCGCACGAGCTATTTTCAGGAGCGGATCGTTCCGATGTATCGCGTCGTGAGCAGCATCGACTCGAAGGTCGTGCGGCGGCATTCCGGCGACCTCTTTCATTTCGCCGGCAACGCGCAGGAACCGATGTGGCGCATCGAATCCGTCCTCGCGATCGGCCGAATGAAATACTACGTCGGGCAGGGCGGACGCGCCGGCGATCAACGCGGCGCCCTGCGATATGTGCGCGAGCTTGCCGGAAACCCCGGCGCCGATCCCGCTGTTCGCATCGCCGCCCAGGCCGCGGCGGATCTCACCATCGAGCAATATCGCATGTTGCGATAGCGTCCCCGGCGACGCCGCCGATATCCCTCGCCATCCCCTTCCCCTCTGTCGCACGCTACACTGTGTCGATGATCTCCGTCGTCGTTCCGATCTTCAACGAGCAGGAAAATCTCCCCGAACTGCGCCGGCGGTTGCCGGCGGCGCTGGAGGGGATTTCACCCGATTGGGAGATCGTCTTCGTCAACGACGGAAGCCGCGACCACTCGCACGACATGCTCCGCCAGTATCATGCGGAAGACGCGCGCATCAAGGTGATCGAGCTGTCGCGAAACTTCGGACATCAACCTGCGGTGACGGCGGGCGTGCATTTCTCGCGCGGCGACTGCGTCGTGCTGATCGACGGCGATTTACAGGACCCCCCCGAAGTCATCCCCGAGATGGTGGCGAAATGGAAAGAGGGGTTCCAGGTCGTCCTCGCCGAGCGGCGCAGCCGCGCGGACGGGGGCGTGCGGAGCATCGGATTCAAGTTGTTTTATCCGATTCTCCGGGCGATCTCCGATCTGCCCAGCGCGCCCGACGCCGGCATCTTCGGATTGATGGATCGCGCGGTCGTCGATGAATTCAACCGTCTGCCCGAGCGCAACCGGTTCATCCCCGGACTGCGAAGCTGGCTGGGGTTCCGGCAGGCGAGCGTGCCATACGATCGCCAGGATCGGGCCGCGGGCAAGCCCAAGCAAACCCTCCGCCGGCTGGTGCATTATGCGATGGACGGCATCTTCAGCTTCAGCTATCGCCCGCTGCGATGGGTGACGTGGGCGGGCATCGGCGTGTCGGTGACCACCTTCTCGCTGGCGATCTTTTACATCGTGCGGCTTGTTCTCGGGGTGGGATTGCCGATCGGAGAAGGATGGTGGACGCTCGTGTTCCTGCTCCTGTTCATTGGCGGGGTGCAGATGATCTCGATCGGGATCGTCGGGGAATACATTGGGCGAATCTATGAGGAAATCAAGCAGCGACCGCTCTATGTCGTGCAGGAAAAACTGGGGATCGACGCGATGAAAGATGCCGCGAGCGCCGACGCGTCCGCGCGGAAGGGATGAGCCTCGGCGCCGGGCCTTGTCACGCGACTTCCCGCGCTCCGCATCCGTGCTCCACGCAGGTCACCCGGTTGCGACCAGCCTGCTTCGATTGATACAAGGCGCAGTCGGCCGCATCCACCACCGTGATGTCGCCAACCCTCGAGCAAACCCCGAAGCTGCAGGTGACCTGAACCGGCTCCTGGCCGTTTTTCAACCCCAGGCCCTCGATTGCCTGACGCATCCGCTCGGCGATGTCGATCACCCCATCCGCGGCGGTGTCCGGGGCGAGAATCGAAAATTCCTCCCCTCCATACCGGCAGACCACGTCCCGCTGCCGCGACTCGCGAACGAGCGCCTGCGCGATCCGACACAACACTTCATCCCCAAAGGGATGCCCATGCCGGTCGTTGATCGACTTGAACAGGTCCACATCGAGCATGATGCACCCCAGCGGGCATTTTGTCCGCCGCGAACGAGCCACCTCGCTTTTGAGGCGCTGCTCGAAGTAATCGCGATTCCACATCCCCGTCAGCCCGTCGATCTGCGCCCTGCGTGACAGCAAATCCATGAGAAACTTGGTCCGCAGCGTCGCGCGGACACGCGCCCGCAACTCGGCGGGATCGAACGGCTTGATGATGTAATCCACCGCCCCCAGGTCGAACCCCTCCACCTTGCGGGCCGTCGAGGTCTCACCGGACAGGAAAATGATCGGGATCGCCGCGGTGACGGATTCGTCCTTGAGAATGCGGCAGACCGCATACCCGTCGAGATCGGGCATATCCGCCTCGATGAGAATGACGTCGGGCTGCAGCGTCCTGGCCGTCGCGATCCCCTTCACGCCGTCGGACACGCACAACACCTCGATCGCCTCATCACTGAGACACGCGCGCACCAGCGCACAAACCTCCTGGGAATCATCGATGATCAACGCCCGCTGTTGCAAAAACCTTCTCCATCATGCGACCGAGGCCGCTCGTGCGACGAATCCGAACGATCCGCATCCCCCGCTCCTAATCCAATCACCGTTTGACGAAGCCCCTTCCTGTCCTGGCCGCGCGACCGTCTTTGGATGACTGGTAGCACAAGACGGGCTTCCCCGACAACGCAGAGGTGAGCCGCCTTACTTGAATCATCGGCCGCAGGAACGCCCCGGATTGGCAAGTGACGGAATGTCGCAGCCAAATCGACAAAGATGATTTCTCGGACGTTGATTTCGACCGAATCGGACAGATTGGACGCGCGCGGCGGCGGGAAATCCGGTGGCTTCGCCATCAGGCGCGATGGATCGCCCCCCATCGTCGTGTCGGCTATTCGCCTTCTCCCACCGGCGCCGAGCCGTCCAGCCAGATCGCCTCGACCATCTCGAACGTGTTGGAATGTTTCTTCACCACGCGCGGCGCGATGTAGTCCACGCGCGGCTCGTGATTCAACTGCGTGCGGGTCATCGGCTGGATCTTTCCGTCGGCGGCGGTGTAGCGGAAGGAGCGGATGATTTTCTCATCCGACGCCCGCACGATCCGCAGCTCATACGCGCCGTCCACCCGCCAGTCCTCCAGCGTGAACGGCTCGGGGTTGGGATTCCGTTCCTCATGCGGATGAAACAGCGTCGTCGTCACGCGCTTGTAATGCCCCGTCGCAATGTGCGTGGTCCTTTGTTTATTGTGCGCCACCAGCACGCCGTCGCGATGGAGTCTCGCCTCGAAGGCGTCCTTCGATTTGCCCTCGGGCAAATCCCCGCCGCCGACCCACAGGTTCACCTGCGGAATCCACTGCTCCTTGAGCGTGTTCATCGTCAGGTGGGCGAACTGATGCCACGGGCCTTGAAAATGCCATGTTTTCCGCGGATTGAACGGATCGTCGCCGCCACCGACCGTCGCCGTGAACGGCAGGCGCGTGACCGGTTTGCCGTCCACCGCGAACGCCAGGATATACTCGCCCGATTCCGTCAGTTCCACCGACGCCGGCCCCTGCGCCTGGACCCGGCCGAAAACCCCTTCGCGGGCCTTGTACTCGTTGAAGAACGGAAACCGCGCGATGACGCTCCCGTCCCCCCCGAGCAGCGCCACCTCGCCGTTGATCGTCCCCTCGGGCGCGAACGCGATCACATAGGTGTCAAACCGAACCATGCCCGACTGGGGATAAAACGGCGTGTCGAGCGCCGTCTCGAAATCCACCACCGGCGTCTGCTGCGCCCGCGCCGGCACGACCCCCGCCAACAACACCCACACGACCAGACATGCCGTGATTCGCATGTTCGCTTCTCCCTTGCATATCGGACTGCACAATGTGATCCGCCGTCCCGGCTCCTTCCACCACATGACGGCCCCGGTGAATTTCCAGCATATTCCCCGGCGGATCACATTGGTGCAATCCAAAAAAGTGAATAAAACGCTCCCTGTCGAATTACTGCCTCACACCCTCGAACGCGATGATCAGCCGGACTTCATCCCCAAGCCCGCCCGGGCCTTGCATGAAGTTCATGCCGAAATCACCGCGCTTGATGGTGATCTCGCCTTCAAACCCCGCGCGATAGCCGGACCTGGTTTCGCCTTCGCCGATCTTCTTCAGCGTGATGGTGATCGGTCGGCTCACGGCAAGCAGGGTCAACTCGCCGCTCACCTCCAGCCCTTCGTCCACGGGCTTCACGGATGTGCTTGCGAATGCAATCTCCGGAAACCGCGCGATATTGAAGAAATCCTCGCTTTTCAGGTGTCCGTCGCGCTGCTCGTTGCCGGTGCTCACCGACTCGGAAGTCAGCTTCATGCTGAAAGTGCTTTTGGAGGGGTCGTCCTTGTCGAGCACAAAGGTTCCGGACGGGCCGTTAAACCGCCCCCAGAAGTTTCCGACATCAAAATGCCGGATCTGAAACACGACGGCCGAATGCACCGGATCGACGTTGTACGTCTCCTGCGCCCGAACGGGCAGGGCGACCAACGAAAGCAGCGCAACCACGGCGACGATGATGAATGAACGATGCGACATGACGATTCTCCTCGAGTAAATGTTTCCGTCGATTCCTTGTGAGACACCACCCGCGCCGCAGGGAAAGGTTACGGCGCGGCGGGTGATGATGTTTTACCTCAAGCCGGCGCCGGCGATGAGGTCAATTCTTTTCGGCGCCGCCCCGCCAGCGCGTTGTCCATCGCCAGGGCGCCCGGGCCGGTGAACAGCACCGCCACGCTGGCCGCGAAAAGCACCAGCACATACTCGAACCCCGTCGGCAGGAAAAACGACCCGGAATGAGCGGTGACGCCCGCGACGACCATCGTGAACGCCAGCGGCGCGGCCGCGTAACGTGTGAACAGCCCCAGCGCCAGCAGCGCCCCGCCGATCAACTCCGCCCCCGTCGCCATCACCGCTGACAGATATGGCAGCGGCAACCCCATCTCCCGGAACCCGCCCGCAGTCCCGGCGAGGCCCCATTCAAACGCCTTCATCCAGCCATGAGCGAAGAAAACCACCCCCACCGCCACGCGCAGCACCGTGATCCCCCAGTTCCGATTCTGATCAAACCAATCCCAGTTCATCACGTTATCCATCCTTTCAACATTGTTCGTTATAACGATAAATCAGGTAAAAAAGAAACGCTGTTTCAAGCATCCGATTCGGCGTCACGCTTCCGCGTGCCGGTGGTTTCGGCCGACGTGCGGGCTTCCTCGAGGAGCTTCGACAACGCCTTCAGCTTCCTCTCGCCCAGGTGTCCGAGTTGCTGTTGATGCAGGCGGATCATCGGTTTGTCCATCGCCGTCACCAGCGTCGCCCCAGCCGGGGTGATGGTGGTCTGCACCACCCGTCGATCCTCCGTCTGCCGCTGCCGCGTCAACAGGCCGCGCTCCTCGAGCCGATCGAACAAACGGGTCGTGTCGGGATCGCGCGTGATCATCCGCCTGCCGACCTCCCGGCACGACAGCCCCTTCTCCCCCGCCCCGCGAAGGATTCGCAAAACGTTGTACTGCGTCTGCGAAAGCCGGCGCCGCTTCAGCAACTCCTCCACCCCCCGCCGCAACGCATCCGCCGTCCTCGACAGGTTCAGATAAACCTCCTCCTCGAGGCAGTCGAACGCGTTCACCTTCCCGATTTCGTCCTTGAGGGCCATTACTTCAATATATATGTTGCAACAACCATTGTCAAGACGAATTTCAAGGATGACGGCCCGGAGGGGTGAAATGGCGATTTCACCCCTCCGGGCGCGGATCGTATCGCCTTGCCTCGGCCGGTCCTTCCCTTATAGTCTCACGCTTCATTTGCTGAAGGAACTTACATGAGCATTCTCGTCGACAGGAATACGAAGGTCATTTGCCAGGGCATCACCGGCAGCGCGGGGGCGTTTCATACCAAGGGGTGCCTCGAGTACGGCACGAAAATGGTCGGTGGGGTCACCCCCGGCAAAGGCGGGCAGAAGGATCCGAACGGCCTGCCGATCTTCGACACCGTCGAGCAGGCGGTGCGTGAGACCGCCGCGGACGCGACGATGATCTTCGTTCCGCCTCCTTTCGCCGCCGACGCGATCATGGAGGCCGCCGACGCCGGTATCAAGGTCATCTGCGCCATCACCGAAGGCATTCCCGTGCTGGACATGATCAAGGTCAAGGCGTTCCTGAAGGATCGGCCCGAGAGTGTGCTCATCGGCCCGAACTGCCCCGGCATCATCACGCCCGGCGAGTGCAAGATCGGCATCATGCCCGGTTACATCCATCTTCCCGCCAACCAGGCCAAAAGCGGCAAGAAGGTCGGGATCATCTCCCGCTCGGGCACGCTCACCTACGAAGCGGTCTGGCAGTGCGCCACCCGCGACATCGGGCAGACCACCGCGATCGGCATCGGCGGGGATCCCGTGAAGGGGCTGAACTTCATCGAGTGCCTCGATCTGTTCAACCGGGACGCCGAAACCGACGCGATCATCCTGATCGGGGAGATCGGCGGCGCCGACGAGAGTGATGCGGCCGCCTGGGCCAAACAGCATGTGAAAAAGCCGATGGTCGCCTTCATCGCCGGTCGCACCGCGCCTCCCGGCAAGCGCATGGGCCACGCGGGCGCCATCATCTCCGGCGGAGAGGACACCGCCGAATCCAAGATCGCCGCGTTGAAAGCCGCCGGCATCGCCGTCGCCGAAAGCCCCGCCACCATCGGTGAAACGATGGCCCGGCAGCTTGGCGTGGCGGCTTGATCCAACCCGCGCGAACCCAGGACGATCAAAGGAGAAAACGGCGTCGATCGGCGAAGCGGCGCGAGCCGCTTTGCGGCCGCGCAGCCTTCGTCTCCGCTCGCTCATCATCCCCGGCCCGGCGCATCAGTGTCGGAAATGACGCTGCCCCGTGAGAATGACCGCCACATCGGCCTGATCGGCGACGGCGACGGTTTCGTTGTCCCGAACCGACCCGCCGGGATGAATGAGGGCAGTGACGCCCGCGTCGATGAGTAGTTGCGGGCCATCGGAAAAGGGGAAAAAGGCGTCGGACGCGGCGACCGCGCCCCGGGCGCGGTCTCCCGCCTTGCCGACGGCGATGCGGGCGGCGTTGACGCGATCGACCTGCCCCCCGCCGACTCCGACGACGGAGCGATCCTTCGCGATCACGATGGCGTTGCTCTTGACGTGCTTGCAGCCGAGCCAGGCGAGGCTGAGATCGGCGATCTCCCGCTCGGAAGGCGTCCGCTTGCTGACGATCTTCCAGGTCGATGGGTCGACGCCCGCGCGGTCGCGCTCCTGCACGAGCATCCCGCCGACGATCTTGTGCATCCAGCGCTCGTTCGGATCGGAATGATCGGCGGCGGCGATCGGCCCCACCTCGAGGATTCGCACGTTTTTCCAGCGGTTTTTCAATAATTCCAGGGCATCGGCGTCGTAAGTCGAAGCGACGATGACCTCGGCGAACCATTTGCCGTCTCCGGCGGCGGTGAGCTGCCGCGCGACGGCGAGATCGACATGCCCCGTGAGCGCGAGCACGCCTCCGAACGCCGCGAGTGGATCGCCGCCGTAGGCGCGCTGGAACGCCTCCGACAGATCTCCCCCCGCGCCAAACCCGCAGGGCGTGGCATGCTTGACGATGCAGGCGCCGTGAGGCGCAAGCTCCCTGGCGGCGGCGAGAGCGGCGTCGGCGTCGAGCAGGTTGATGTAGCTCAATTCCTTGCCGTGGTGCTGCGTGGCAAAGGCGACGGAGGCTTCGTATGGCTTCTCGGCGACGTAGAGGGCGGCGACCTGATGGGGGTTTTCGCCGTAACGCAGCACCTGCCGCTTTGTCAGCTTCAGGTTCAGCGCGTCGGGCAGCGCCGTGCCCTTCTGTTCGTCAAACGCCTCGTCATGAAGGTATTTGGCGATCAAGGCGTCGTACTCCGCGGTGTGCTGGAAGGCACGCTGCGACTGGCGGAGGCGATGCTTGCCGCAGGAGCTGCCCTTGTGCTCGTGCAGATCGCCGAGGACTTTTTCATAGCGATCGGGCGAGGTGACGACGAGGACGAACCGGTGGTTCTTCGCCGCCGACCGGATCATGCTCGGCCCGCCGATGTCGATGTTCTCGATCGCCTCCTCAAACGTGACCCCGGGCTTCTCGATCGTGCTTTTGAATGGATAGAGGTTGATGCAGACGAGATCGATCGCCTCGATGCCGTGCTTTCGCATGGCGGCGACGTGCTCGGGGTTGTCGCGCAGCGCCAGCAACCCGCCGTGGACGTTGGGGTGCAGCGTCTTGACGCGCCCGTCCATCATCTCGGGAAAACCGGTGATTTCGGAGACATCCTTCACCTTCAGCCCCGCATCGCGGAGGAACCTGGCCGTTCCCCCGGTGCTGATCAACTCGACGCCGAACTCGCGCTGCAGCGCGGCGGCGAACTCGGCCAGGCCGGTCTTGTCGGAAACGGAAATCAACGCGCGACGAATGGGTACGAGATCGGACATAGGGCAAAGAGATTAGAGAAGTTCGCACGCGCAGGCAAATGCGGCAAAAAAATGGAACGCGAAGCGGCGCAAGCCCCGTCGCGGCATCGGAAGCGGGCGATGGTTTTCAGAACGTCCGATTCGCCCTACACTGCCCGCCCTATGGCAGGAGCGATACGACTTGGTGTGATTGGCGGGGGTTGGCCGGGGGTGGCGCATGCGCGGGGGTCGCGGGAAGCGGGCGGATTCAAGGTGGTCGCGGTGTCGGACCTGATCCCGGATCGCCGCAAGAAGATCACTCGGGATTTCGCCGGCGCCCGCGAATACGGCGAGGCGGACGATCTGATCGCCGACGAGGAGATCGACGCCGTCAGTCTCTGCCTGCCCAATGATCTGCACGCGCCGACGGCGCTGAAGGCGCTGAAGGGGGGCAAACATGTCATCTGCGAAATGCCGCCGGGCATCGCCGTGAAGGAAGCGAGGCAACTGAGCGCGGCGGCGCACAAGGCCGAACGGATTCTGGCGTATGCGACGCCGCGACGATTCGGACCCGGAGAGCAGGCGTCGAAACAGGCGATCGACAAGGGATACGCCGGGGAAATCTACCATGCGCGGGCCGCGTGGATGCGCACGCGCGGGATACCCATCGGCACGGGATGGTTCACCGATCGATCCAGATCGGGCGGCGGAGCGATGATCGACCTCGGCATCCATATGCTCGATCTGGCGTGGAGTCTTCTCGGTCAACCCCGGCCAATGGTCGTTTTCG
>CAYUNS010000011.1:0-35292 GCA_964446155.1 uncultured Tepidisphaeraceae bacterium
TTCACCAGGGGCGGCGTTACAAGACCTATCGTGGCATGGGGAGCATGGGCGCGATGATTCAGGGATCGGCGGATCGCTATGGCCAGGCCAGTGTGCGCGACCGCGGCAAGCTTGTACCCGAGGGGGTCGAAGGGCGCGTGCCCTATCGCGGACCTCTGGGGGATTTCGTCTACCAGATGGTGGGCGGGCTGCGCGCGGGGATGGGGTATTGCGGCACGAAGAACATCGAGCAGCTTCGCAAAAACGCCCGTTTCAGCCGGGTGACCGCGGCGAGCATGGCGGAGAGCCATCCGCACGACATCACCATCACCCGCGAGTCTCCCAATTACACGGTGGAGTACCCGGCCGATGGGAAGTAAGATGTCCTCCATGAAGCAGGGCGATTCCATCCATCCATCGAAGGCCCGTCGCGTGTCGCGGCCTATTGGGTGGGGCGCGGCGTGCTTTGCGGCGTCGCTCGCTCCGTTCTTCCTCGCCGGATGCGGCGGCAATGAGAAGAAGCCCACGACGCGCCCCAGCACCATTCGCGAACGCCAGGAGGCGGCGCTGAAGGATCCGTTTAATTATTCGCCGAACAAGGATTTTCCCGATGTGAGCGGCGGGGGGTTGGGTGATTTTGACAAAGAAGGGATGAAGCGAGATGTCGATCGCGTGTTCAATCCGTAAAGTGTTGTTTCTGGGCTGCGCCCTGGCCGCGACGGTCTTCACCGCCGGTTGCCGGCAGGAAAGCCCCCCGCCCGAGCGCGTATCGACCGAGCCTTTGACGATCGACGCCGCGATGCAGCTCCGCAACTGGGGCCGCACGCCGGCGCTGTATGTCAACGGCGGGGTCGTCGCCGGTCCGACGCGATTCTGCTATGAGCCGGCCGAGGAGACTCCGACGCTCCAGACCGCGATCCTCGAACCGCTTCTGTTCCCGGTGCAATCCATCGTTTTGCCCTTCACCTACATTCCCGAGCCGCCCAGCGCGGCGAAGCTGCACCGCGGCGCGGTGTTCGAGCCGCATCATAACCTGCAGATGCCGTTGGAAGTCGTTCCCTATTGAAGACGCCCGGATTCAAGACGCCCGGAGAGGCAACGCCGGACTTCATCCACCCGCCGCCGGTTGGAGGGAACCGCCATCGCGGGTTGATTGCATAATCGATGTGATTCCGCTTAAATCTCGCCCCGGCGGCGATGGTCCGCCGTGAATCCAAATTTTCCCAAGGATGCAATATTATGTCGCTGACGCGCGAACAGGTTTGTGAACTGACCTCGAAAAAGCTCAAGGCGGCCTTGCCGACGCTCGGCTCGGTCCGGGCCACGGTGGGTTTGGACGGGTTTGTCGATGAGATCATCTCGGTAGTCGATAAGCGGCATGGCTATGACAAGTATGAGCCGATCAAAACCATCGAATGCCTGGGTCGGAAAATCAGCAATGCGGCGGGGCAATCGAGCAACTATGAGCTGGTCGTCAACCAGATGAAACTCGGCGGAAATGGTCCGATCATGGCCAACGCGCTGGCGAGCTTCGGGCTGGACATCACCTACATCGGCAACCTGGGGTATCCCAACATCCATCCCGTCTTCCAGGAATTTTCCGAGCGCGCCAAGGTCATCAGCATCGGCGAGCCGGGGCACACCGACGCGCTCGAGTTCGAGGACGGCAAGCTGATGATGGGCAAGATCACGCCGATGAACGACGTCAACTGGGACAACCTGATCTCGCGCGTCGGCAAGGAGAAGCTCAAGGGCCTCATGGGCGATTCGACGCTCATCGGCATGGTCAACTGGACGATGCTCCCCCACATGTCGCGCATCTGGGCCAAGCTGCTCGATGAGATCATCCCCAACGGCGAACGTCACACGCGCAAGCTCTTCATCGACCTGGCCGACCCGGAAAAGCGCACGCATGAGGACATCCTCGACGCGCTGAAGCTGCTGACGCGCTTCCAGGACCAGGTGGATGTCATCCTCGGGTTGAATCTGAAGGAGTCGGTGGAGATCGCCGACGTGCTCGGATTGCCGGGCAAATCGGACGCCGAGGCCGCGATCGAGGACAACGCCCGGGCGATCCGCGAGAAGCTGAATCTCGCGTGCGTCGTCATCCACCCCCGTCGCGGCGCCGCCGCCGCCACCGCGGAAGGCAGCGCCAAATTCCAGGGACCGTTCGTTCAGCAACCGAAGATCAGCACCGGCGCCGGAGATCATTTCAACGCCGGATTCTGTCTCGGGCGCGTGCTGGGAATGAGCCTCGAAGAAAGCCTCTGCGCCGGCGTGGCGACGAGCGGATACTATGTCCGCAGCGCGCACAGCCCGACCGCGCAGGAGCTGGCCGACTTCATCGCCGAACTCCCGCCGCCGCAGGCGTGAACCGATGCGTTACCCGCTTGGTGGGGGAGACGGAAAGCGGGGCGTCGGCCGGATCGTGCATCCGCCGCGCCCCGTTTCCCGTCGTTTGCCTGTCGTGCCGCGACTTCATTTCAGCACATCGCTCAGAAACGCCTTCATCGCCTCCCAGGATTCCTTGTCCGCCTTTTCCTGGTACGCGACGCCTTCCAGTCCCGCCTTGTCGGCATTGGGATTGGAGAAGGCGTGGACCGCGCCTTCATATTCGATCACGCGGTAATCCGCGTCGGCCTGGTCCATCTCCTCCTTGAATGCGTTCACCTGCGCGGGAGGGACCATGGGGTCGGCCGCTCCATGGAGGACGAGGATGCGCGCCGTCACGCCATCGCGTGCGGGATGCGCCGTCGCGAGATTGCCGTGGAAGCTGACGACGCCGCGGAGGTCGTGTCCCGCGCGGGCCATCTCCAGCACCGTGGTCCCGCCGAAGCAATAGCCGATGGCGGCGACGCGCGCGGGATCGGTCTGTTCCCGCCGCTTCAGGACATCCAGCGCGGCCTGGGCGCGTTCGGCCAGCCCGGCTTCCCTGGCGGCGCCGGCCCATCGACCGGCCTCGCCGGGGTCGGTGGTGGTTTTCCCTTCTCCGTACATGTCGGCGACAAACGCCACATACCCCAACGCCGCGAGCTGCTCGGCCCGGGATTTCGGATAATCGTTCAATCCCCACCATTCAGGAATGACGAGAACGCCCGCCCGTTGGTCCGCGACGGCGTCGTCATACGCCAGAAATCCCTTCAACTTCAAATCGCCCTGCGCATATTCGATCGTCTCGGTCCTGATTTCCGCCAGCGCCCCGCCCGCCAGTCCCACCATCACCATTGCGAACGTTATCCATCGCATGAATGCTCCTTCCTGAAAATGTGCCTGATCCATGATAGCCCTTTTTCCCCGCCTCCGCGATTGTCGTTTTGAACGAGCGTTGACCGTCAAACACCCCGTCGATAGCTTGGCCGGCATGGTTCGGCGGCAGTCATGCAAAGCGGCCATTCTTGGGCTTGAACCGGACTTCGGATTCGGTGATCGATTGGGTCTGGCCACGCCGGGGCATCACCCGGACCTGTTCCGCCGCATCATCGACTTTTCTCGCCGATGCTATGACAGGGACAAGGCGGCGTATCACGTTTCCGCCGCCGGCGCCGATTCCGGTGGGCGATCCGTTTGAATGATCGCATGAGTGGATGAAAGAAGGTGTCGCCATGTCGATTCGGACTTTAATCTCGGTTATCCCGGCAATCGTTGGGTCGGCATCAATCCCGTTCGGCACGCCGTTCGCGCCGGGGTTTTAGTGCGGCATGATGTCGCGCTTGCGCCCGGGCCGGGTATGGCGCATAGTGGCGGGCGATGGACGCGTTCGGTGTTGATGCCGGGTCGTCTCCGTCAAGTTGCCAGCCGAAGCTGGTCGCGTCGGCTAAAACGGGTGAAGTTTGCTTTACCTGCACCCAGGGTGGGCCGCTTTTATTGCCACGTCGTCATCCACGGCTTTCGGTTATCGTTCGCAGACCAAACGCCACGCCTCTTTTTCCGCAATGCAGTATGATATGCCGTGAAGGATCGATGGCGGGACGCGCGTCGAGGTCGTCAATCCGATGGCATTACTTTCAGCGGCGTGAATACGTCGCGCGGTGGGCACAGGCCATGAGTCTCTGGATCAATACCTACATCAAGTTCTTCTTTCTGCTCACGCCGTTCTGGGTGATTTCCACTTTTCTGTCCATGACGCAGACCATGCCGCCGGCGGACAGGCGGCGGCTGGTGCTGCGCGTGACGCTGGCGATCATCACGGCATGCACGGTGCTGATGTTCGGCGGCAACGCGATCTTCCGCATGTTCGACATCACCATTGATTCCTTTCGAATTGGGGCGGGAGCGCTGCTGTTTCTGGCGGCGGTGGGACTGGTGCAAAGCCGCCCAAAGGAGGCGGCGGTCGGGTTGGATGAAGACATCGCCAGCGGCACGACGGCGATCCCCATCACCGTCGGCCCGGCGACCACCGGCGCGTTGCTGGTCATGGGCACGGAATATCAAACCTTGTTTGAAAAAACCATCGGCGGCACGGCGCTGCTCATGGCGATCCTCACCATCGGGCTGCTGCTCTATCTCGCCAGCAGCGTCGAGAGAATCCTTGGCCAGAAAGGGTTGAACGTCTTGAGCAAACTCACCGGACTCGTGCTGGCGGCGCTGGGCGCTCAACTCGTCATGACCGGCATCCGCAGCATGATGAGTTCACCATCCGCCGGTTGATCCTCCTTTGCGATCCAACACATCAGTAACTGCACGGTCAGCATGTGCGTTGTGAAGTTGCCTTTCGTGCCGCCCGTTTTCATCAAGCAATCGCTGAGTTTGTGGCACGGCGAGCAGCATTTCCTCGACGCCGGGAATTTGGATCCTGGCCAGCGTCTCTAAATCGATACTTGCCTGCTCCATCCTGGCTGCGGCGAAGAGTTTTGACAGGCGGTCGCGTTGGATTGGCGTTATGAATGCCGCGGCGCGCGACCATTGATCGTCCGGGATGTTCGCAGTGATGCCCAGTGTGTCAAGTTCCAGGCGAAGTTGCAGGAGCTTCTGGAAGGGCGTACGGCTGGGCGACCAGGTGGCCTGTGTATAAGCGCGATACCCGCGCATCAATTCTTCCACGCCACTACGACTGGCCCATGTCGTCAGCGTAAAGCCGGGTGATTGTGCCGCATCGTAGCGGGTTCGTACCGCGTTGGACCATATGAACTGGTTGAGTACATCGTGGCCGGACGCACCGATCGCACCGAACCCGCGGCGCCGGAAACGGTCGAGGCTATCTCCGGCTTGCCACAAACGTGTTATCTGCCCCTCATAGAACCACGGCATCATGATGGCGCCGCGATCGACGTTTCCCAGTTCCTGCTCGATCGCCTCCCACGTTCGCATCCACTCCGGTGACTGGTTCGGATCGAGCATGTCGCTCCAGTACATCACCTTGATACCCGGCCTGGCTTGTTGGGCGACTGCAAACGTGCGATTGATTTCGCGGCGGAAGACTTCCGCTTTTGACATTCCAGTCGTATTGGCGGCGGCACAGCATCGCCCCTCGCGAGAGATCGGGGTCCATAGCTCATCCATCCCGAGATTGATGTATTTCGGATCGGTCAATTCGATGACGCGACGGATCGTGTCGTCAACGAGTTCATGCGTCACCGGTGAGAACGGACAATACTCACGGCTGTTGGCGGCCACGTCGTACGTTACTTTGACCGTCGCGCCATCCGGAATCCTGCCGCCCGGAAGCCGACGAATCGCGAACGGTTTGTTGTCTGGATGAACGTACGGACGACCCCAGGTGGCATATTTTACCGTCACGCCTTCAGGCGGCGTCCAGCTCATTTTCAATTCGCCGGGTACAACTTCAAAGTCCTTCCCTTCGGTCATCTCTGTGCCATTCGCTAAACGTACCAGCACGGGGGTGTTGGTGGTAATGATGACGTTGGATGTTTTCAATTCGGTGGGTTCGTGGCCGGCAAGCCTGACCTCCTCGTCGGCTATCGTCCGTGTGTGGTCGGTGCGGATATCCCGCCAGGTGAACATCTTCGCGTGACCGTAACATTGGAGATAGGGAATCACGTCGAGATGATGTTTTTTGGCATAGTCGACGATTTCCCGGGCTTTCGCGAGGTTCTCAGGATCATCCAGCCAGGACCAGTTGTAGATGCGGAGCATGATCGCATTCATGCGATGGTCCGCGAAATCCTCGATTGTTTGCTTCAGCGAAATGCCGCCGAATCCGTTCGCGAGGTTCGCGGGTGGTTTGTTGTTCGTGACGATCAGGCCGGCGCGGTAGGCGAATTCGGGATAGTCGTAGATATCGACCTGCGGAATTTCAGCCATCGCCAATAGCTGACGGAGCGTATCGGCGCCATAGGCAAGGCCGCGGGAGTCGTTCGCGACAACGTCAATCCGATTTTGGCGCACGAATAACAAATAACCTTCCGTGGGCGGTTCTCCTTCAAGCTGCTCGCGAACGTGGGCAGGGAGATCATCGCTACGCGCGTCGGCGAGAACGATCGAACCACCGATCCTGCTGTTTTTTATCGACGCCTGGAGCTGTGTGATGCTTCGGTCGTTCTCCGTCAAAAGCGTTGTGGCCAGGCGCAGAGTCGGAACCTGGCCGCTGTTGCTGAGATCTTTGCCGACGAATGTGATCTGCGCCGGAATTGGGACGATCGGCAATGTGCGGGTGGCATCGGCATACCGCTTCTGGACTTCTGCTTCAGGCCAGGCTTTGCCGGTAAACGTGGTGCGATCGACAACGCCTTTGAAGAAATGATCGTACGCTTTGCCACCCAGGGAATAGGCGCCAATTGCGTGAAGGTCGAAATCGGACTTCCGTCGTTCTTTTGTGAATGGCGGCAGCCGATGGGCAAGGCGGCCGGGATCGTGCCGATGCGGATCTCCTCAACCGGCTGCGCCTTGGGGGCGTCGTTCCTGGGGTTGGATTGTTTCTTCGCCATGACAGTTGTTCCTTTTCGGTGGGAGGTGCTACCGGGTCGTCCTGTTGACCGAATGAAATATCACGGTTGACAGCTACCCTCTGCATGTCGATGGTTAGTTGCCATGTATACGAACCCGATTATGCAGACGAAGAAGCAACCGCTCGTGGGCCTCTGCCCCGTTGGCAAATTCGTGTTCTCCCACGAGGACGCGATGCGATTCAAAGTGCTGGTGATTGATAAGCTCTCGGCCATGGGCGTGCGCACCGTGAACCTCGACGATGTGCTTTCCGACGGTATGTGTCGCGACCAGGCTCACGTTGAGCCGGCCGTGCGGTTCTTCCAGGACCAGCGGATCGACGCGCTGTTCATCCCGCACTGCAACTTCGGCACCGAGGGGGCGGCGGGGATGATTGCCAAACGCTGCGGGGTTCCGACCCTGTTATGGGGCCCGCGAGATGAGGCTCCGCTGCCTGATGGCTCGCGGCTGCGCGACTCGTTGTGCGGGACGCTGGCCACCAGCAAGGTGTTGCACACCCTGCGCGTCCCGTTCAGCTACATCCCCAACTGCCGAATTACCGATCCGGTGTGGCACCAAAGTGTCGACCAGTTCGTTCGCGCTGTCCGGGTTGTCAAGGCCCTGCGGACCCTGAAGGTGGGCCACCTCGGCCAGCGGATCGACTTTTTCTGGACCACGATCGTCAACGAGGCCGAGCTGCTGCAGCGCTTTGGCGTGCAAGTCTTGCCGTTAGACCTGGCCGATGCCTTGCGCGAAATCCGTGCCCTGCGAGAGGTGCGTCGTGCCGTCTACGAGAACGAACTGGTGCAGTATGAGGCCTGGATGACGTTCAACGGCTTCAAGGACCGTGACACGATCCTCTACAACTTCGCGTACCGCGACTGGATGCTTGCCGCCGCCGAGCGGCACGGGCTCGACGGGTTCGTGGTCCAGTCATTCTCGTCGATCCAGCACGAGCTGGACATGAGCCCATGCCTGGCCCACGCGCTGGTCAACGACGCTGGCTACCCGGTGTCGCCGGAGTCGGATGTTCACGGTGTGATCAGCTCGATCCTGATTGAGGCGGCGTCGAGCACGGGCGAGCCATCGTTCCTGCCGGATATCACCATCCGCCACCCGCAGGACGACAACGCGGTCCTGCTATGGCATGGCGAGGCCCCGCTGTCGTTACGTCACCCCGGATCATCGGTCAAACTCGATGTCCCGTGGATCCTGAAGGGTTTGCCGACCGGCAACCTGCACATGCGCCTCAAGGACGGACCACTGACCTTGTGCCGCTTCGACGGAAGCCATGGTGAGTACCGCCTCGGAGTCGGCGAGGGGCACACGGTCGACGGGCCGTACACCCAAGAGTTCTACACTTGGATGAAGGTGGATCACTGGCCGATCTGGGAGCGGCAACTGGTCCACGGACCGTACATCCACCATTGCTCGTGCGTCTACGATCACTGCGCCGACATCTTGGCCGAAGCCTCGCGGTTTATCTCCGGGCTCATGTTTGAACGGTTCGGACTGCCGGCGTCAGAAGTGATTCAAAAAGGTTAAGGGTGCTCAAGCCCGCAGGGATGCAGCCGAGGGTTCTGTGAAGACAACTATTTTCATTACGACAAATTATCGATCATGCTCGATAATTTGTTAATCCTATATTCATAAATGCTTACATCGATTATCGTACGAGTGGACTATATCAATTTTGTCTGTGGTATATCCGATAATTTGCCATACGGGCGGATGTGCAGTGTTGATGATATTTGTTATGTGGTCTTAATAATTCTATAAATGGCATATCCAATTTCTTGCAATGTGGACTGTTATGTGGTATCTTAACTGGGAACGAGAGCGTTGAGGATGATATGGCCCAATTAGCCGAGACAATCAGTCGCAAAATTCATGAAGAAATCGCCGCGGGGACTTATGGGCCTCGGGGCAAGATCCCGTCCGAGCGTGAGTTGGAGCAGAAGTATCGGGTTAGCCGCGTCACCGTGAGTCGCGCGCTGGCTCGGTTGCAAGCCTGCGGGCTGGTCGAGCGCCGCAGGGGAAGCGGGACCTTTGTCATCGAGTCGCTGCAGAACGTGTCACCGACCCGAACCTCGCGAAAACTCGTGGCATACATTTCCTCCGGCGCGAAAGTGCGTGGCGATGTTTATGTCTCGTCCGGTCACGAGGGGATGTGTAATGAGTTGAACAAAAACGGGCAGGATCTGATTACGCGTTTCTATTACTCGGAGGAAGACTACCTTGCCGAACTCGCCTCGCTGGCCGATTCCTCCTTCGATGCGGCGCTGATCTGGCATCGCGCGTCGAAGGAAGGCGACCGATTGCTTCAGCAACTGAAGCGGCAGGTTCGGTTCGTCCTGCTCGATACCTACAGCGATGAGCTTTCCTGCGATTACGTCATCACGGACAACGCCTACGGTGCAAAACAGATGGTCAAGCACCTGGTCTCCCTGGGGCACCAGGACATCGTATACGTGACCAAGCGCGTTGCGGGGTTGACCAGTCTGGAAAGTCGACAGGCCGGCTTTGTCCAGGAGATGCTCGCCAGCGGCCTGCCACTGACGCACGAGTTGATCTGGACGTTCGACGAGACGGACGACGATGCGCTGGAACGGGTGGTTGACTCGATCCTCGCCTGCCAGCGCAGGCCCACCGCCATCTTCGTGGCCAACGACCTGCACGCGTTCGACCTATACCACATCCTCAAAAAGAGGGGCCTGCGCGTGCCGGATGACATTTCGCTGGCCGGCTTCGACGACATCGACCGCAGCAAGCACTTCGAAGTGCCACTGACGACGATCGCCCAGGACTTTTACGAGATGGGGCGCACCGCGGCGTTGATCGTCCAGAAACAGCCGCAAGAGAGAGAGAGCGAACTATTCTACCAAATCAGCATCAAGCCGTCGCTGGTCGTTCGAGACTCGGCGACTAAATTGGCTTCTTAATACGAAGGGTTGCCGCTATGTGTCACGATAGACCGCATCGCCGTCTCCTACGCGGATTTACGCTTGTGGAGCTACTCGTTGTTATCGGCATTATCGCGGTGCTCATCGCGATTCTGTTGCCGGCATTGAACAAAGCCCGGCAAGCATCGCAGGCAGTGGTGTGTCTAAGCAATCAGCGCCAGATCTACATGCTGCTCCAGATCTATGCATTGGAAAATCGCGACAAGCTCCCGATCGGCCGTGATTCCTCGGGCGGGTGGCCGGCTGTTCTGAAGAAGTACACCCCCGGGAAGCAGGTGGACCTTATCGGAGCGGGCATACAAACGGTGCCTGCGATTGTGTTGTGTCCTTCGCAGGATGCGCACACCGCCCGGGCCTTCCTCGTGGCGACAGACTACATGGTCAACCACTGGGTGCTTGGGGAGGACGTTACGGCCAGCCCATTCAACTACCCTTCGGCCCGGATGAGCAGGCTTCGTAACTCGACGAAATTCATGATCCTCACTGATGGGACGCCACCTTATGCAGGAACTTCGACGACTTACTTCGCGCTGTACCTCCACGACCTGAAAGTCCTGACCAAGATCGGGGCTATCCATCCTGGCAAGTCCGCCAACATGCTGTTTGCCGATGGGCACGCCGAGCCAATGCGGGTGCCGGGCGACATGGATCAGGTGCACAACACTTATTCCTCGAACAGCGGGTATTACGAATTGAGGTAGTGGTTGATGAAGTTCCCGATGCATTTCTTCGTCGTCCTGTTCGTGGCTGCCATGGCGCTGGAGGCGCGCGCTGTTGAGTATGGCATGGCCAAGTGGCCCGCGGTCATGGGCAATCATCGCGCCGTCGTTTCCGTGTCTGAACGGGCGCCGGCTGTATGGGCGCACCTCCCCTGGCGCCGCCGCGACGAGAAGCCGGCGGACAAGAACGTACTCGTCGTGGACCTCAAGACCGGCCAGTACCTCAAAAACGTCGCCAAGGTGAACCTCACGCAGGATTTCGGGGACATTGTGTTCGAACCGGCAACGGCACCGGGCGAGTATGCGATCTACTACTATCCCCTGGAACCGCTGCCGCGCCGTCCCATGGGGACCACCAACTTTAAGTACGCCGAGCCAATGGATACGGCCAGCGAGGAATGGCTGATGGAGAACGGCCTCAACGAAGGCCGCTTCTTCGAGGCCAACGCGTTCGCTGGCATTCCCAAGGCCCAGCTTCTCCGGTTCGAGGCCCGCAGCGAGATGGATCGCTTCGACCCGATGGAATTGCCCGCGACAGAGGAGGAACTCAATCGCTTCCTTCGCTTTAATCAGGGGCAAGATTTTCTGCTATTCCCGGAAGACCGCGCGCGCCCGATTCGGATGCGGAAGCAGTTGCCGGTCAGTTGGGTGGAGCGGAAGTCGAATGAATCGTTTTTGGGTCAAGCCCGACGCGGTGAAGCGTATCCGTTCCAGGTTGGCGTTTACGCGCTGGCCGGGGCGCTGAAGGGGCTGGACGCTGCATGCTCAGATTTGCGGAGCAATTTCGGCGCGGTAATTCCTGCCAGCGCGATCCGCTGCATCACGTTGAATGGTGTCGATGCCGCTGGGAATGCGATGGTTCGGGAAGTCCCCGTTCCGAAGGGGGAAGTGCGTGGACTGTGGTTCGTCGCCCGCGTGCCCACCGATGTTCCCGCTGGCCAGTACGAAGGTCGGTTGACGATCACGCCAACCGGTGGTCAACCGAAGAGTCTTCAGATCAAGCTGGACGTCGAGGACGAGATCCTGGCCGACGGCGGCGTGGGTGAACTGTGGCGTTTGTCCCGGCTGGATTGGCTCGATTCCCGCGCCGGTCAGCAGGATGAGGTGACCCATCCCTATGAGCCAATGACAGTGGACCAGCGGGTTGTCCGCAGTCTGGGGAAGGACGTAAGCCTGGCCGCCAACGGGTTACCGGAGAGCATCCGGGTGGGTGAACGGGAAGTTCTCGCGTCGCCGATGCAACTGGTGGCCATCACCTCCGCCGGCCAGCCGCTCGACTGGTCCGGCAGCAAGATCGAGTTCCTTCGCGGGGATGCCTCAGTCGTGGCATGGAAAGGTACCAGCACGGCCGGAGGCATTGCCGCCATCGTCGAAGGACGGATGGAGTACGACGGGTACGTCTTCTTCACCATTACCCTTCAGGCCAAGCAGCCGGTCGATTTAACGGACGTGAAGGTTCTCGTGCCTTATCGCGCCGAAGCCGCCGAATATTTCATGGGCTTCGGGCAGGGGCGCGGCGGCAAACGGCCGGCGAACCAGATCAAATGGACCTGGACCGACAAGCCGACGAACAAGGTCTGGATGGGCAGCGTGGAAGCCGGCCTACAGGTCAAGCTTCGCGGGCCGGCCGACCAGGAGAACACCTGGAGCAACTACCGTCCTGAAGAGACGGGCATTCCCGAGAGTTGGCATAACGGTGGCAAAGGGGGGGGCATCATTACGCCTGCCAATAACGATGTCACTCTCGCGGTGTTCACTGGTCCGATCCAGGTCAACGCTAGCGCCAGCCGGGAATTGTGCTTCTCGCTGATTCCCACACCGGTCAAGCCGCGCGATCCCGAGCACTGGACCGATCCGCGACGCTGGGACATGCGTTCCAGCATGCTCGCGAGCATCTCGGCACCGCAGGCGAAGGTTCTCGGGGCCAACGACGTCACCGCGTTTCACGCCACACCGGCCAATCCGTGGATCAACTATCCGTTCATCGCCGATGGCCGCCTGCGGCAATTCGTAGCCGATGCGCACGCCGCCGGTGTCCGCGCGCGGTTGTACTACACGGTCCGAGAGCTTTCGAACCACGCCGCCGAGTTCTGGCCGCTTTGGAGCATGCGCGAGGAGTTCTTCGCGACCGGCCCCGGCGGTGGTGGGCCGTGGCTTCGGGAGCACCTGCTGGAAGGGTATTCACCGGCATGGTCCACAACGCCCGAAGGGGCCGAGGGTGTTCCGGATGACTCGCTGCACACCAGTGGGTGGAACCGGTTCCTGAACTATTACGTGGAAAGCGTTGCCTGGCTGGTCAACGAAAGAGAGATCGATGGCCTGTACTTCGACGGCGTGACGTTTGGCCGCCGTACGATCCAGCGGTTGCGCCGCGTCGGTGATGCCTCACGACCGGATTTCCGGATGGACTTCCACTCGGGAAACACCATCACGCGCACGTCCAACGCGTTCAACGATTGTCTCGAACTGCTGCCGTACCTCGACAGCACCTGGATCGGTGAGGGTTTCAACTACGACTCGGGGCCGGACTTCTACATGGTCGAACTGTCGGGCATTCCGTTCGGGCTGCCCAACGATATGCTCCAGTATGGCGGCAACCCGTGGCGCGGCATGGTCTATGGCATGGTGCCGCGCTACATCGAGAACCATTCGGCCAGCCCTTCGGCGATGTGGCGATTCTGGGATGGGATCGGCATCCGAGCCTCGCGAATGATCGGCTACTGGGACGAGAAATGCCCGGTCCGCACGAATCGCGAGGATGTCCTGGCAACGGTCTACCGGATGCCGGGCAAGACACTGATCGCGATCGGAAGCTGGGCCAGCGAGGACGTCAACAGCAACCTCACAATCGATTTCAAGGCGCTTGGTTTGAACGCGTCGAAGGTTCGCGCCTATCTCCCCGAGATTACCGAGTTTCAGGAAGGCCGCTCGCTGGATCTGTCCAGCACGGTGGCCATCCCAAAGGGTCGCGGATGCCTGATCGTGCTGAGCGAAGAGCCGGCGCCGCAGACGGAACAGAAGGATAGCAGTCCCGTCGCGCAGGCGGTCTCGCTCGACCAGGCATCTCTCGGCAAAGGCTGGACGACGAAGAAGCCCGCCGATGGCGATGGCAAGATTGAGGTCGCCGATGGCGCGCTGGCCGTCAGCGGTTCGTTGAACACTTACGCCTATGTCGAGCGTGACATCCCGGCCGGTGTAACGGGGGTGCAGTGCCAGATCCGGGTGCCGCACCTCAAGGTCAATCGCAACTGGCACGACCGGCACGACGGCCTGAACTCACCGGGCGTGGCGATCGCGTTCGCCAACGGCAAGTCGGTTCGGGTCAGCTTCGCGAGTCTCGGGGTAGTGACGATCGAAGAAGGCATGCTGGACCACATGTATAAGCCGGTCCTGCAACTGAGGGATCGGCCGGCGGACGCCTGGTCGTGGGTGCGCATCACCTGGACGGACGAAGCGATCATTGTCGCCTGTTCCGCTGACGGGAAGCGATGGGAAGCGGTTCGCGAAATTCCGCGCGGCTTGTTCACCGGCGAGGTCAAGTCGATCAGGCTCGGCAAGCTACCGAAAGAGTACGGCTGGCCGCGAACGCTCAAGTTTGAGAACACCGGTGGATTGCACACTGGCGCGTTCCGTGATCTGGCATTCCTGGCGAAGCCCTAGTGCTCGGCAGACAACGACCACTTCACGATGACCGTTGAACTGAGAGAGCGAGAGGAGAAAGGAGGCTGGATTTCTCAGGTATTGATGAAGCGGCGGGTGGGACACCGTGCTCGAGCCAGTGCCCGCGTCGCGATCAAGCACGAAATATCGGTATTGAACAACATTTTATTTTGGCCAGTCGCGGCGGCTCGCGGGGCGAACTGCTGGGTTGGCAATGTGATCATGTCAAAGGAGACGGATATGAAGAGTCATTTCAGAACATCGACAACGGGTCTTGTGGTCATGCTGGCGTGCGCGACGGGCGCGCAGGCGAGCTGGATCGACAATTTTGATGATGGGAGCCTGGACAACTGGATCGTGGGTCCGGCAACGGGCGACATGCAGGCTGTCACGTCCTTCACTTCGACGCTGACCGGCACCCATACGATTAATCCACGCAGCGGCGATTACTTTGCCGTCAGCAGGCAACAAACGGGCCTGAAAAGCGAGATGTCCCGCACCGCGGGCTTCGCCGTCGGCGGCGAGCAGGGAACCACCACGGCCTGGGTCAACCTGGTTTCTTACAGTGCGGCTACGTCGATGCTAGTGCAGGTGGCAAACGCTGACGGCTCCCAGGCCCTGTGGGTGACGTATGACCGGAACAAGACGAACCTGCAGTACCGTTTTACCGGTGGCAATGACACGGACAGCGGTGTCAACCGCGACAGGATCTACCGTGAGTGGGCGGAGATCCAGTTCGTCACGAACGCTGGCGGCACAACCCTGTTCATCGATGGCACCGAGGTGCATACCATGACCGGCCTGACCAACGTAGGCAAGGTCCTGGTTGCTGGTGCATTCTGGACGGAGTCCGACGGGCTGCCGCAGCTCGGCGTGGACGACGTCTCCTTTACCTCCGTCCCGGAACCGTCGTCGATGGCGTTCGTGGGCGCTGGACTGGGCGCGATTGCGCTTCGCCGCCGAAGGAAGTAAGGCAATATCGCAATGCCATCGGGTAACACCGCTGGCATTGATTCATCCGAGGCGCTCGGCACGGGCCGGCGCTTTGGTGTTCTGTCAGTGGTCCGTTGTTAAAGATCACGGTCGGGTGTGTATCTTCAACAACGGGCAACGGACGATGGACAAAGTACTAGTAGCATCCGAATGAGGGAAAGGCGCGCGCATCCTCTTCATGGTCACGGAAATTAACTACCCCCGAAAGAACGCTACATGGCAGGAGACTGCCAACCAGGCGTTGTTCGAGCAGGCGACCGCGTCGTTATTTGCGTGGGAGCAGGGGCTTGGCCAGTTCGGTGGGTTGCACCTGCATCCCTGCTGGCAGGAATCCTCGGTCCTGACGCGGCGCTATCAAGGCCAGGGCCTGCACCTCAACGGCCCGATCATGGCCGGTGCCCGCACGTTGTTCGAGCGCACCGGCGAGGCGCGCTGGCAGACGCTCGCCGATGATGTGGCCCGGAACCTCCTGCTGCTTCAACAGCCCGAAGGTGGCTTTCGTCACGGATCGTCAGAATTCGAACCGGCCTACGGGTGCCTGGAGTCTTGTCCGATCCAGCAGGGTATGGCCATGCTCGCGCTGCTGGACTACGCCGCCTGGCCTCACGCGCATCGATCTACGGTGGAGCAGATCCCGAACGTCTTCACGCGATTCTGGGACTGGTTCTACCGCTTCTTCTGGCGACGCGGCAACGTGTGGCGCGCTCCGCTGCCGTTCGACGGGTTTTGCGGCGTCACCAATCAGGATCTGGTCATCTCGGCGGTGCTGGCCAAGGCCCAGACGCTCTATGGTGGCGACTTGTACGACCGCGTTGGAGCGCCGGTCCTGGAAACGTACCTGTCGCCTCGCTATTACCACGAACGCATCGGGCTGTTCGAGCGCGGCGACAAGGCAAACGCCGTCGAGCGAACCGGCTACTACGGCATCATCCTGTCGATGCTGAGGCAACTGTATGCCCACACTCACGAAGATCGCCTGCTCCGGGTCCACGACAATGTCGCCGCGCATCTGTTCGATGCGATCCACATCTCGTCCGACGGGTTGGCCCATTTCGCCTCCGGCGCCGACACCTTCCCCGACGACAAGACGCGTATCGCCGGCTGGGGCGAACCACCCATCGCGGTCTGCCTGTATCCGGAACTGTTCATCGCCATAGAAGACTACTTAGGACGCCATCCTGATCGAGAACTGCGCGTCAAGTACGAGGCGGTGCGAAACACCTATGCCGGCTACATCTTTTCCGATAGCTCGGTGCCGGTCGCGCTCAACCCGAGCAGCGAGTTGTTTCACATCGTGTCCACCGTCGTGATGCTCTGGTCGTACATGATCCATGATCGCGGCGACAGGTTGCTTTCTCCCTCGCCCGTTGCTCAGCCGTGTATACATCGACATTGCGGCGATACGGTCTGGAAAACCGCCGGGGCACTCTGGGCCATCGAGCAAGCGGGAGATCGCATCTACACCGGCTTCCGGCACGATCCCGGCGCGGTGTATCCGGGAACCGATACTCAGTTCAGAGGGTTGGATCTGTCGGTGCTGAACCAGCCGCAGATCATCGAGAAGGTCACGTTGCTCTCCGCCGGCGCCAGCTGAATCAAGAGATTCGCACCATGACGGGCGACGAGCGATCACGATGCGAGTTCCGTGGGACATCCTGAATCACTCGTTGAAATGAGAATCCAGAACGGAGGAGTTTCCTTGAACTATCCACTGTTATTCGTCTGCTTAATCGTCGCGACCTGGCCATTATCGGTACCGTTTAGCTCGGCCGCTGAACCGGCGTTGGGCGGTGAGGTCTTGCGGGCGTACGTCGATCGACCGGATGACAGCTATCGCTGGTCGGTTCGGCAGAAGACGCAACTTGGACCGTGTGAGGTGGCGGAGTTGACGGTGACGTCACAAACGTGGCGTGGGTTGCTGTGGCGGCACCGGTTGTTCGTGATCGTTCCGCCGAACCTGCCGGCGGAGACCGATGTGATGCTGGTGATCGAGGGCGGGTCCTGGAAGCCCGAGGATGCGGAGCCGCTGAAGGCCGGCGCCAAGCCGCTGCCGAAGCAGGCGATGTTGATGGCGATGTACGCGCAGCAGATGAACTGTCCGATCGCGGTGCTGCTGAATGTGCCGCGACAGCCGATCTTCGATGGCCGAAAGGAGGATGCGATCATCGCGCTGACGTTCGACGAGTATCTCAAGACCGGCCAGAGCGACTGGCCGCTGCTGTTGCCGATGGTCAAGAGCGCGGTTCGCGCCATGGACGCGGTCCAGGATTTCGCGGTGAAGGAACTGAAGCTGAAGGTCGGCGGGTTCACCGTGACCGGCGCGTCGAAGCGCGGCTGGACGACCTGGCTGACCGCCGCGGTCGACAAGCGCGTGCGCGGGCTGGCGCCGATGGTCATCGACATGCTGAACCTGGAGGCGCAGTTTCAGCACCAGCTCGACGCTTACGGGACGTTCTCCGATCGCATCCACGACTACACCGATCGTGACCTGCCCAGGAAGATGAGCGGCGACGGCGGGGCGGCGCTGCGGCAAATCGTCGATCCGTACAGCTACCGCGAGCAGATCACCCAGCCGAAGATGCTGTTCCTCGGGACCAACGACGGGTTCTGGACGCTCGATTCGCTGAACCTGTACTGGGACGATCTTCATGGCGACAAGTACATCGTCTACGTCCCCAACGCCGACCACGATTTATCGATGGACTGGCGGCGGGTGATGGGCGGGCTGCGCGCCTTGCACCGCCATGCCCACGGCCATGAGAACCTGCCGGCGATGCGGTGGACGTACAACGAGGACGCGGCCACGCGGCAAACGTCGCTGGAAGTAACGACCGGCGCCGGCGATGCCAAGGCGTTTCTCTGGACGGCCGACTCGGCGACGCGCGACTTCCGCAAGGCTAAATGGACGAGCAAGGCGTTGGACGTAAACCCAACCACCCATACGGCGGTCGCGGAAGTGACGCCGCCCGGCACGGGCTACCGGGCGATGTACGCCGAAGCCGTTTACGGCGGCGGGCTGTTGCCGCTGCACCTGAGCACGACGATCAAGGTGCTCGCCGCGCCTGAACGCTGAATCGATTGTTTTTGCGGTCAACCTCTTTTTTTGAAGACGCATGATGACGAATGCCAACGGCATGACGCGGCCGAACCGCGTCATGCGATCTCTTCTGCTCGGGCTGGCGTTGCTCCTGGGCGCCTGTGGTGGCACCGCGGCCGCAAGCGAATCCGTATCGTTCCGTTCGCAGAACCTGCCCAGTCCGTCGGCGACGGATGTTTCGGCGCTGGCGACGCGGGCGGTGTTGCGGGCGTATCTGAACGATCGGCCGAATGTCGTGGTCGAGCCGTTCGTCATGCCGGCGATCGGTGGGTCGGCGATGGACTCGGGACCGCTGATGGCGATCGCGGCGGGGATTCCGCCGCACGTGATCTACGTCAATTTTCGGATGAGTTCGACGTATCTGGCGCAGGGGTTTCTGGAGCCGCTGGAAGTGCTTCTGGCGCGGGTGCTGTCGGACGATCCGCGGGTGCGGGAGATTGTGGATGGGCAGCGCTGGGCGGCCGACCCCGCGCCTGAGGAAGTGGCGGCGGCGCTGGAGGCCATTCGTCAGCGCGTGCCCGAACCCGCCTGGCCGGTGGTGTATCGCGAGGATGAAAGCGGCCGCTCGCACGAGCGGCACATCTGGGCGATTCCGACCGGCACGCTGGTGATGGGGCTGCAATATCGCAAGGACCTGTTCGTCGCCGCGGGCTTGGACCCCGATCGTCCGCCGAGGACATGGGAGGAACTGCTCGATTATGCCCGCCGGCTGACGCGGCCCGACCGCAATCAGTATGGCTTGTCCATCGCGGGCGGGCAGTCGCTGGGCTGGGGGACGTATTCGTTCCTGGTGTCCGCCGGCGCGCGAGCCGTGATACAGGATGAAGCCGGTCAATGGCGCGCCGCTTACGGCACGCGCGAGGCGGCGGTGGGGGTGGAATACCTCTGGCGGTTGCTGCGCGAACCGTTCGATCGCGATGGCCGCACGGTGTCCGGCGCGGCGTATATCGGCGCCGGCGAACTGCCGTTGATGTGGCAACGCGGCCAGGTTGCGATGCAGTTCGACTACCTTGACGAAGAACTCGTCGGCCAGCTCAACCCGCAACTGGTCGGCATCGCCCCCGTTCCCGCGGGGCCGGGCGGTGCAGCCGCGGGTGAGATCAACTGCCGGATGCTTGGCATCTACAGTGGATCGAGCCTCCGGCAAAAACTGGCGGCGATGGAGTACATCTGGTTCGTCACCAGCGAAGCCGCCCAGCGCATCCGCACCGGCGTCTACGTCGAACACGGTTACGGCCAGTTCGTCAATCCCCGGTTGCTCGCGAAGTTCGGTTACGACCGCGTGCTCCGCCAGGTGCCCAAAGGGTGGCGTGAGGTGTTCGAGACCGGCATGGCCGACGGCGTGCCCGAGCCGTACGGCCGCAACACGCAGAATATCTACCGGCATCTTTCCCTGCCCATTCATACGGCGCTGGAGATGGACCTGCATCGGCTGAACCACGACCAGCGCATCACCGCGATCCAGCGGGTGATGGAAGCGTCGGCGCAGGAGATCAACATCCGCGTGCTGGGGAACATTCCGCCGGAACAGATGCGCATGCGGCGCGTCGTCGGTTCGGGCGTCATCGCCATCGTGGGGCTGGTATTCGTTGCGGGGATGGTCTCGGTCTGGCGGTACTTCAGCAAGGTCTCACCGGCGCCGACGGAAGGCCGCCGCTGGCGGAAGTACCTCTACGGCTACGTGCTCCTGCTGCCGGGGTTGCTGCTGACGCTGGGATGGCTGTACGTGCCGCTGGCCTGGGGCGCGGGCATCTCTCTGAGCGACTATCGCATTGTCATGGACAGCGTCTGGGTCGGCGTCGACAACTACGCCAACGTGCTGTTCGACCCGCGGTTCTGGTCGTCGCTGGGACGCACGTTCTACTTCGTGGCGTTGTCGATAGCGCTGGGGTTCTGGCCACCCATCCTACTGGCGATCCTGCTGGACGAAGTACCCACGAACACACTCAAGTACGTCTTCCGCACGATCTTCTACCTGCCCGCGGTCATCGTCGGCGTGGTCATCATGTTCATGTGGAAGCAGTTTTATGATCCCGGCGCCCACGGCATGCTCAACCAGGTGGTCCTCTCATTGAACCACCTTCCATCGTTGCCCGCGACGATTGTGAAGTGGACGGTGCTGGGACTGTGGCTGAGCCTTACGGGGTTTTTAATCATCCTGCCCTGGCGGCTGACCGAGGCGACGTGGGGCATCCGCGCGTTTTTATTCGTGCTGGCGTCCGTCTTTGTCGGGCTGACGATCTACGCTCTGTCCTGGGCCGGCCCGGTCGTCGGCGCGTCGGCGCTGGTCGGGCGGTTCGAGCTGGAACCGGTCCGCTGGATCGCCTCGCCGCAACTGGCCATGCTCTGCACGGTGCTGCCGCTGGTCTGGGCGGGCGCGGGACCGGGGTGCCTGCTGTACCTTGCCGGACTCAAAACGATTCAAAGTGACCTGTACGAAGCGGCCGACATCGACGGCGCCAACTTCTGGCAGAAGTTGTTCTACATCACGCTGCCGCGGCTGAAGTACCTCATCACCATCCAGTTCATCGCCGCGGTCATCGGCGCGTTCAAGGGGGGCACCGACTATATCCTCGCCCTCACCGGCGGTGGCCCTGGCGACGCGACCAATATCCTGGGCCTGGAGATCTTCACCCGCACCTTCATGGAACTCCGGTTCGGCGCCGGCGCCGCGATGGCATGGCTTCTGGGCGCGCTGCTGATCGCCTTCACCGCTTACCAGTTGAAAATGCTTTCCGGCGCCGAGTTCAAAGCCGCCGGCCGCGCGTAAGGCCTGTTATGAACGTTTAGTGGAAAGAATTGAACCACGAAGACACTGAGACACGAAGGCCGACTTGTGATTTTAATCGCCCTTCGGCAAATCATCCTTGTTTTTGATCTGAATTGAGGGTGGATGATTTTGCCGGCTGGTCGCGACATGACGAGTTGGCCTCCGTGGTTATTCAGAAGTCTCAATAGTGCGTCACGCGCATCAAGGACCCCTCGCCATGCCCCTCATCTCCACGGTCGAAGCGAAAAACTGGCGCGGCAGGTTGTTTCATGCCGCGATCATCTTTGCCTTGTGCCTCGGCGGCGCGACGATCCTCTATCCCTTCCTCATCATGCTCTCCGGATCGGTCCGCAGCGAACTGGATCAGTCCGACCTGGACCTGGTCCCGCGCTACTGGATGGACACACTGACGCTCTACCGGAAGTTTCTGGAGACCAAGTACAACCAGGACATCGACGCCCTGAACCGTGCCCATGGTGGCGTTTACTACAGCTTCGGCAACGTGTCGGGCATCAGGACCGATCCCGCCAACGTGGCCGTCGACTTCCGGGCGTTCGTGAAGCAGGCCGATCTTCCCGGACATTGGCGGGTGCTGGGCGCGTCCCATGGCGTCCGCACGGTCCCCGAACAACTCCGTGAACTGCGCCGTCGCCTGCGCCGGCAGTTCGACAATGACCTGGCGGCGTTCGGCCGGGCAGTGGGTGCGGCGCCCACAAGTTGGAACACGATCATCGTCCCACCGCCCAACTGGGCGATGCGCCGCTACGACTATCCGGATGATGCGATCCACCAGACGTACTTCGATCTGCTCGACGAGGCCGACGCCGCCGAGGTGCAGTATGTGTCCATCACCGGGCTGTTCATGGCGTCGATGATCCACCCGGTCTACGGCCGCGCGAGCACCGCCGCCTACAACGCCGCCCATACCGTACCGCTGGGCCGCTGGTCAGAGTTCCATCTGCCGCGCATCGTGCCGTCGAACGATGACGCGCAACTCCGCGCCGAATGGACCGAGTTCGTCCGCGAAGAGCTTAATCCCAGTTTCATCCTCTTCACCGGACAACCGGAGGCGTTCCGCGCCTTTCTCCGACAGGCGTACCGGGACGACCTGGCCCAACTCAACCAGGCCTGGCAGGCGTCATTCACCACCTTCAACGACATCCCGCTGCCCCAGGGCGAGTGGCTTGGTGGACAGCGGCGGCAGGACTACGAGCAGTTCCTGGATGCCCAGTCCGTCGAGCAACTCCGCCTCGCCGGCCCCGAGTACGCCTGGCAGGACTGGCAACAGGCACACAGGCTGACGCCGACGCCGATGCCGATCGCCGCGCTGGAGTATGACTACGTCCGCTCGCACGCCGGCGGGTTGCGGTGGACCTACGCCATTCGCAATTACATCAATGTGTTTGATGAACTGATCCTCGAGGGCCGGGCGCTGTTCAACACGATCATCTTCTGTGTGCTGGCGGTCGTCGCGGCGCTGCTGATCAATCCGCTGGCCGCCTACGCCATGAGCCGCTTCAGGCTGCCGGGAACCTACAAGTTCCTGCTGATCCTGATGGCCACGATGGCCTTCCCGCCGATGGTCACGCTCATCCCGCAGTTCATCCTGCTGCGCGAGGCCGGCCTGCTCAACACCTTCGCCGCCCTGGTCCTGCCTTTGGCCGCCAATGGCTACCTCATCTTCCTGCTCAAGGGGTTCTTCGACTCCCTCCCGACCGAGCTTTACGAGGCCGCCACGATCGACGGCGCCGGCGAAATCCGCATGTTCTTCCAGATCACCATGGCCCTCTCCAAGCCGATCCTCGCCGTCATCGCCCTGATGACCTTCAACGCCGCCTACACCGCGTTCCTCTACCCGCTGCTGGTCGCCCCCGACCCGGACATGTGGCTCATCAGCGTCTGGCTCTACCAATACCAGCTCAAATCCGCCTCCGGCGGCGTCTTCGCCTCCGTCGTCATCACCAGCCTGCCCACGCTGGCCATATTCCTCGTCACCCAACGCACCATCATGCGCGGAATCGTCGTCCCGACGGAAAAATAATTGAGGATCTATGCGCGGACAAACGGCCGAATCGCGACCGGTTTTCATTGCGATTCGACCGCTTCGGTTGTGATTGACATGTTCACGCCGCCATTCGGCGTCGGCAGTCGCAGCGGATGCGTGGCCTTCGATCGCCAACGCGCGAAGCGGCGGTTGGCGCCGGTGCAGGCCCTGTCGGGCCGGTCAATCCGCTTCTGTCGACCGCTGGCATCTTCCGGTTCGGAAATTGACACGTTCGGCATCCCTCACTAAATTCGCCGTGCAGTTTGGAGTTGGCCGATCTGTGCGTTTTTCGAGGTTCGACTTTGGCTGCGACCGTCATCATCCCCGCCCGCTTCGGGTCCACTCGTTTTGCAGCCAAGATTCTCGCCTCGGAGACCGGTAAACCGTTGGTGCAGCATGTGGTTGAGCAGGCCAGGCAGTGCTCCAGGGTGCGGCAGGTGATCGTGGCGACGGATGATCGGCGCATTGTGGACGCATTGACGCCCTTCGATACGATCAGCGTCATGACCTCCCCGGATCACCAGAGTGGCACGGATCGCATCGCGGAGGTGGCTCGCGGGCTGACGGATGACGTGATCGTCAATGTGCAGGGCGATGAGCCGGAAATCGAGCCTGCGATCATCGATGCGCTGATCGAGCGTCTCGAGACCAGCCGGGACGACATGGCGACCGCCGCCACGCCTTTTCCGGCCGGTGCGGACCCGACCGATCCGAACCTGGTGAAGGTCGTCATCGGACTGGACGGACAGGCGGTTTATTTCTCGCGATCACCAATTCCGTTTCGTCGCGAACCGGCCTCGACGTGCAATGCGGCGTATTACCTGCATCTGGGCATCTATGCCTATCGTCGGGAATTTCTGCTGGAGTTTTCCTCGTGGAAGCCCACCCCGGCCGAAACGACCGAAAAACTGGAGCAATTGCGGGCGCTCGAACACGGGCGCTCACTGCATGTGGTCAAGGTGAAGCGCGCCGCTCACGGCATCGACACCCCGGAGCAATACGCGGCGTTCGTGAAAAGATACAAAACGGTCACCGACAACCCGCAACCAGCCACTGGCAACCGGCAACTATTTCATTGAAGGACGAGATCATGAGCAACAACGACCTGCTGGCGAAGATCGGGCAATCGACGGAAGAGACCGAGTTCTACACGCCGATGCCGCCCGGCTATCGCAAGGGACATCATCGGTATGTGATCGTGGTGGGCACGGTCATGTCCGGGCTGGGCAAGGGGATTTTTTCCTCCTCGCTGGCCAAGCTGCTCCAGGACAAGGGGCTGCGGGTGGCGCCGATCAAGATGGAGGGATATCTCAACATCGACTCGGGAACGCTCAATCCCTACCGTCACGGCGAGGTGTTCGTTCTCGATGACGGCAAAGAGACCGACATGGACCTGGGAACCTATGAGCGGTTGCTCGATCAGGATCTCACGGGCGCGAATTTCACGACCAACGGGCAGATTCTCTCCGAGGTTTTGAAGAAGGAGCGGGAAGGGGGCTATCTCGGACGGGATGTGCAGGTCATTCCGCACGTCACCGGGGAGATCAAGCTCAAGCTCCGCGAGCTGGCCGCCAAGAGCAACGCCGATGTCGTCTTCGTCGAGGTCGGTGGAACCGTCGGCGACTACGAAAACGCCTTTTATCTCGAGGCCTGCCGCCAGCTCGCCTACGAGGAAGGCGAAGGATCGGTGATCTTCGTCGCTCTCACCTACGTTCTTGAACCGGGCACGCTCGGGGAGCAGAAGTCCAAGGCCGCGCAGCTCGGCATCAAGCGGCTGATGGAAGTGGGCATCATGCCCAAGATCATCGCCTGTCGCGCCGAAAACCCGATGACCGAAAAGGTGCGCGAGAAAATCTCGATGTACACCAACGTCCCGATGCGCCGCGTCGTCTCGATGCACGACGTGGAGAGCATCTACATGATCCCCGAGGCGCTGCGCGACGCGGGCATGGACCGCGAGGTGCTCACGCTGCTCGATCTGCACGATCGCGTCGATCAGCGCAAGGAGGACCAGGCGCGCCTCAAGTGGCGGTGGTTCGTCGATCGGCTGGGCAAGGCGAAGAAGGAGATCACGCTCGCCGTCACCGGCAAATACACCGCGCTGCGCGACGCCTATGCCAGCATCATCAAGGCCGGCGAGCATTGCGGGGTGCATCTCGGCGCCAACGTGCAATTCCGCTGGCTGGATACGACGCAGATCGACGCTTCGACCGTGGCCCGGCGGCTCGAGGATTGCCACGGCATCATCGTTCCCGGCGGATTCGGCATTCGCGGCACGGAAGGCAAGATCGACTGCATCCGATACGCCCGCGAGAACAGGATTCCCTACCTGGGATTGTGCCTGGGTTTCCAGATGGCGGTGATCGAATACGCGCGCAACGTCTGCGGCATCCCCGACGCCAACAGCACCGAGTTCGATCCGCGCTGCAAGAACCCCGTCATCGACATTCTCCCCGATCAGAAGATGATCGAGGGTCTCGGCGGCAACATGCGGCTCGGCGGCAAGGATGTGCAGATCAAGCCCAACACCCTGGCGGCGAGCCTGTTCGACAACGCCACGCAGATCCGCCTGCGGTTCCGCCAACGTTACGAGGTCGATCCGAAATACATCGAACGGATCGAAAGCCACGGCATGATCTTCTCCGGGCGGCATCCCACGCACCCGATCATGCAGATCCTCGAGCTTCCCCGCGAAACGCATCCGTACTTCATCGGCACGCAGGCGCATCCCGAGCTGACCAGCCGGCCGCTGCGCCCGCAGCCGCTGTTCATGGGGCTTGTCAAGGCGGCGCTGGAGTACGCGGAGCAGGATCATCCGCAGCCCCAGGCCGTGTGATACGGATTGAGAATGGGCGACAGGCCCTTGTTCGCTTACCCTGTATCGCATGGGAAGAACCGGGAAAAATTCCGTCGCTTCGGACGCCCGCGGCAGCGGTGTGGGATGCGCCGCTTTCTTCTTCGCTCTGCTTGCCATCCTCTCGCTGGCGGTTTTGATCGTCGCGTTTCTCCCTCCGGTTCTTCAGATCAATAAAGCTCGAAGCTGGACGGCCGTTCCCTGTGAAATCCTCGTCAGCGAGGTGGTCGCCAGCGGTGGAACCCGGCAGGTCCGCATCGCCTATGAATACAGGATCGACGGTGTGACCCACACCGGCGATCGTTACCAGTTTTCCGATCCGTGGATCGGCGGGCGAGGGGACCGGGAGAAGATCATCGGCGCGCTCCGTCCGGGCACATCGGCCACGTGCTATGTCGATCCTGCCGATCCGACCCGCGCCGTGATCGAGCGGGGTTACACGCCGGACCTGTGGTTTGGACTGATTCCCGCGATTTTCCTGTTCATCGGCATCACCGGATTCCTTGGAATGGTGATGTTCCGCAGCCACGACCGGCAAGCGGGCATTGGTTACGGGTTGTCGGAAAAATCCCCCTCTCCAATGCCGATGATGAAGCGCGCGACGCTCTTCAATCGTCCCGGCGACCAGCCGCTGGTGGTGCTCGAACCGTCCGGCGCTTCGGTGCGGGCGCTGGTCTTCCTGATTATTTTCGCGGCGATCTGGAACGCCATTGTCGGAGTGATGCTCTGGCAGATGATCGGCCAGTGGCAGCGGGGCCGCGGCGACGTCTGCTTCTCGCTGTTCATCATTCCGTTTGTGATCGTCGGCGCCCTCATGATCGCGGTGACGATCCATCAACTGCTGGCGATGTTCAACCCGCGTCTGAGATTGCGGATTCGTTCGCAGGAGTTGAAGCTTGGGCAGACCACGCCGGTCGAGTGGGAATGCATCGGTCGATGGGATCGCATCTCCCGGCTGCGCCTTTACCTCGAAGGGGCGGAGCAAACCGAATATCGTCGTGGTACGCGCCAGTACACCGATCATTCGGTCTTCGCCCGACTGGACATCGCCGACATTCATCGTGATTACGAGATTCGTGAAGGCAAGACCACGTTCACCGTCCCCGCCGACACCGTGCCCAGTTTCACCGGAGGCTCCAACCGGATCGTCTGGAAGATTCGCGTCCACGGCGAGATTCACCGTTGGCCGGACATGAAGCAGGAGATCGACGTCACCCTGATTCCAGTGGATATTCCACCGGACAACCAATCATGAACGAACTGCACATCGATCCGCATCACGAACCGCACTGTCTGCCCGGCGAAGCGATCGAGGGGCAGGCCCGCTGGTCCGTCGATGTCGATCCGCCATCGGCGGAGCTGCGCCTGCTCTGGCTGACGCGCGGAAAGGGGACCGTCGATCAGCGGATTGTCGAGACGATCGTGTTCGACCATCCCCGCCGGGAGGATCAGCGCGCCTTCCGGTTTGTCCTGCCCAACGGCCCGTACACTTTTTCCGGCAGGCTCGTTTCGCTGTTCTGGCATCTCGAACTGGTGATCCAGCCGGGGGCGCAAACGAAAATCGTCGAGCTGATCATCTCCCCGACGGGGCGGGAAATCATCCTCCCCGCCATCGGGAAAGCGTGATGCGCCGCGCCCGTGACAATCCATTCTCATCCGATCGCGTGCTGAAGATTCGCTACCAGCCGGTCGGCTGGACGTGGAAGGAGTTGATGGCGCGCCTTGAGCGGATGCGTTATCGCGGTGCGATCGTCGGCCCGGAAGGAAGGGGCAAAACGACCCTGCTGGAGGATTTGGAACCCCATCTCGCGGCGCTGGGGTATGCCGTGTCGCTGCGGCGCATCGTCTCCGACTCGCCGGCGCTGCCGGATGAGGAACTGCGGCGAATGGAGAGGCTCGCCGATCGCGACATTCTTCTGCTCGAAGGCGGGGAACTGCTGTCACGATGGCGATGGCGGAAGGTGCTGCGGGCGACGGAGCGCGCCGGCGGGGTCATCGTCACGGCCCATCGTCCCGGACTGCTGCCGACGCTGGTGGAATGCGAGTCGCACGCGGACCTCGTGGATGAGATCGTCCAACGGCTTTCGGGCGATTCGGAATTCCCGCAACCCGTCGTCCATGAACTGCTGATGAAGCATAAGGGGAACGTGCGCGACGTGCTGCGCGACCTGTACGACCGTTGGTCGTCGGTGCGGGAAGATTGAATAGTCGTCCGATAACATTGACGTTGCCCTTCGACGGTGGCATATTGCCGGGTTCATTTGCGGTCACGGCTGGCCGCGCCACGGGAACGGCACGGTTGCCGTCGAATTGCGGAAACTTCTTGACCGGATCTTCGTCCAATCCCATGTCGAGCCTGATCCCAGCACATGACGAGGCCGTCGCGGTTCCGAGCGAATCCATCGACCGTGAAAAGCGGCTGCTCGACAAAGCCCGCCAGGGCGATCGCGGCGCCTATGGGCAGCTTGTGATCCTGCACCAGGATCGCCTTTACAACGCGGTGCTGCGCGTGGTGGGCGATCGCGACGAGGCGAGCGAGCTGACGCAGGAGGCGTTCATGCGTGGCCTGGCGAACATCGAAAGTTTCCGAGGCGACGCCGCTCCGTACACCTGGTTGTTCCGCATTGCGATGAATCTGGCGATCAGCCGGTTGCGCAAGGTGCGGCGGCATCGGACGTTTTCGCTGGATCGCCCGCATCTGAACGGTGGACAGGACGATCAGGCGGCAGGGCTGGTGGATCGCGTCCGGCAAAGCGTGGTCGATCAGCCCTCGGAGAAGATCGAACGGCACGAAACGCACCAGCAGGTGCTGGCGGCGCTTGGACGGCTGGATGCGGAGTATCGCGCCGTCCTGGTGATGCGCGACATCGAAGGATTCGACTATCAGCAGATGGCCGAGGTGCTTGGTCTGCCCCTGGGTACACTGAAGAGCCGGCTCTTCCGGGCGCGGCTGGCGCTTCGGGATGAGTTGAAGGCGTATATGGAATGAAAGCCCCGCTGGTCGGGCATGACGGATGGAGAGACGGAATCGTCCCATCATCCACAGTCAAGCCGCCGGCGACGAACGACTACCCGTAACTGTTCCAACATGGCGAATACGGAAGACATTGAGGCGAAGTTGACCGCGTACATCGACGGCGAGCTGGATGCCGCCGGCCGCGCGGAGATCGAGAAGCATCTCGAAGCCAATCCGCGCCATCGCCAACTCCTCGTGGAGCTGACCCGGACCCGCGACATGCTGCGCGCTCTGCCCATTGAATCCGCCCCCCCCGACATCGCCGAATCCCTGCATAATCAGCTCGAGCGTGCCGTTCTCCTGGGAGCGGTTGACGAGCCTCATGAACATGTCGTTCTGCGCATCAGCCGTTGGCCGCAGTTGACCGCGGTCGCGGCGATCGTTTTGCTGGCCGTCGGGCTGGGCATCGTCGTCTACTATGTGCTGCCCGCCGAATCGCCAGGCCCGGATTTCGCCCTGATGGAATCCACGCTGCCCGAGACGGATGGCGTCCCGCCGTCCGCGTCGATCGACGCTCTTTCAAAATCGCTCCCGGAGGACCGAATCGATCCGGCCGATGCCTTCGAGCCTGGCAACCGCCCGATGCCTTTCGTGCCGTTCACCCAACCCGAAGAAGCCGCGCCGGTCACGGGTGGCACGACCCCGTTGTTCAACGCCGGCGTCGAGACCGCGCCCGCCGCGTCGCGGGAAACTCCCGACGCCGTGCTGGTCGTCGTCAATACGCGCGATCCACATCAGGCCAATCTCGATGTCGCGAACTATCTCAAGGACAATCGCATTCGATGGCAGTCCGTTCCCGAGCCAATGCCCGAGCCGCTCGATATCGGTCCGTTTCAGGTGCTCCGCGCGTCGCGCCTGAACCGCACGACCGTGGAAGCGGAGCGGATGCGGCAGAGCGTCGTCCCTCCGCCGGACGAAGCCCCCGAGGCCGCCGCCCATGCGCCGCATCGCGATGAGCCGGATGCCGCACAATCGAAATTGCATGTCGGACTCGCCGAGGCGGTCATGCAGGATGGCGCGGACGATCAGGATTCGCCCGCCGCGCTGGTGGATGAGGACACGCAGGCACTGGTGCGGCAGCAACTGGCGAATCTGAAATCGACGGAGACGCAGGGGCATTACACGATCGACAATCTTTATGTCGCCCGCGGCCTCACGCGCCGCCAGGCGGAGGAACTGACACAGGCGCTGAGCGGGCAGCGCGCCGATCAGATGGTCTATTCACACCCGACCACGGCGCCGGTCATCGCCCCGGTGGATGAGCGGCAGGAACACGACGCGCCGGCGGAGGGGATTCTTCCGGCCCCGCAGGCGATTGCGCCGCAAGCCACCGAAGCACCGACCACCGCGCCGGCGATGGTGAAGGAAATCCTTCCCGCCGACTCCGCCCTTGCTGTCGAAGAGGTGGAATCCCCCCCGGCCGTGCTGGCAAGCCAGGATGTGTTGGTCTGCCGCATCACCGGACTTGAAGGGATCGCGCCGCTTGCCGCGCAGACCGTTCGCATTGATGAAGAAGGAATGATCTTTCTTCCTCTCATCGGGCCGGTGCGGGCGGCGGGGCTGACGGTGGCGCAGCTTCAGTCGGTGGTGACGAACGAATATTCGCGCCTCCCGCTCGCCGCCGCACCGCCGTCGGTGAGCGTCTCGCGGGTCGAGCCGCCGCACGCCGACGATCGCGGGCTGGCGGATTTGTCCAACCAGGCGGCCACCACGCAGCCCGCAGCCGAAGCCGATCACGCGGATGTTGAGGAAACGCCCGCGCTGTCGCCCGAGGCGTTCCCGATGGTGGCGCCGGTGAATCAGCCCGCGCCAAAGGCATCGGAGGAAGAGCGCGTCGATGTGGTGATCGTCGTTCAGAATGCATGGATCGATCCCGAGCCGTCCTCGGCGGCGCCTTCCACCCAGCCATCCACCGATGGAGAGGGTGATGAGCCGCCATCGGCGCCTTTGCCGGACCCCGCCGTCGTCCCCGCCGCGCCCGCATCCCCGGCTACCCAACCCGCCATGGAATGACCATCGTTGTGGGCGCTGATTTGCATGATTTTGCCGAGGCGAGCCTGGCAATGGCATGATGGAAATTCCTCTCGGCGCAGATCCGAAGGCCGGCCTGCGTATCCCCAGATGAGATGGGTCTTCCCCAACCGCATGGCGCAACGAAAAAACATTCACCGCCAAGGTGAAACTTTTTACCCGGTTGTGTGTGCTTGTGGATACTAACCTCCCTGTGGGAGAAGTGTCTTTCTGGTTGGCGGAATGAATGTCCCGTCGAGTCGGTTTGGAAAGGAACGAACATGCATACGCAAGCCACGGAAAGGCGGATGTCGAGCTGCTGGATCGGATGGATCGTCGCCGCCGCTTACATCACGGTTTGTGGGATTCTGTACGGTTTGCATTGAAACACAACGAGGGACTGCCGTGTCCGCGTCCCCGGCGGTTCCTCGACAAGCTTCCTCCCCCTGAGCCTCCAACGTCTTCCCCGCGTTGGGGGCTTTTTGTTTCACCAGTTGGATTGATGTCCATGGGTGGAAAAGTCGGGACACGCGTCCGCATACCCAAGCTCGCGCATTCGGGTAAGATGACCCATGTGAAAGAACGCATCCACAAAGTTTTGGCCAATGCCGGCGTCGCTTCCCGCCGTCATGTCGAAGAAATGGTTCAGCAAGGCCGGGTTGCCGTGAACGGCAAGGTGATGGTCGAGTTGCCGATTCTCGTCGATCCGGAAAAGGATCGCATCGAGGTCGATGGTGAAGCGGTTCGGATCGGCCGGGGGCAATCCGCGGGACCGCGCCTTTATTTCATCATGAACAAGCCGGGCGGGGTTTACAGCACCAACGTCTCACAGGGCGAGCAGACCCGCGCGATCGACCTGCTTCCGCCGAATCTGCCCGGGCGGGTTTACCCGGTCGGCCGGCTGGATGCGGAATCGAAGGGACTGCTGCTGCTCACCAATGACGGCGATCTGACGAATCAGCTCACGCATCCGAGCTACGGCATCCCCAAGACGTATCGCGCCGTGGTCGATGGCTTTGTCAGCGATGACACTTTGAAGGCCCTCGAGGAAGGCATCTGGCTGGCGGATAAGAAGGGGCAGGGGTTCAAGACGGGCAAAAGCCATTTCAAGGTGTCGAAGCGCGCCCGCGAGAAGAGCATCATCGAAATCCTGATCCGCGAAGGGCGCAACCGCCAGATTCGACGCATGTTCGCCAGGGTCGGGCACAAGGTGCGCGACCTCACGCGTGTGCGCATGGGGCCGTTGACGTTGAAGGGGCTGAATCCCGGCGATAGCCGTCATCTCACCCCACGGGAGATTCGCGAGTTGAAGGAGCTTGGTCAGGAAAAGAAGCGTCGCCTCGATCACCGGAAATCCGGTAGTGCGGAATAGCCGCGGGGATCATTCCCGATCCCACTTGTATGCGATCGGCTGAAACGCCTTGTAGCTGTTGGGGGGATAGGCCTTGTTGCTGATCGTCTCGATCCGCTTCACATAGGCTTTGAACTCCGGCGAGGAGATGCGGTTGAACCCGTCGATTCCCACGACGAGAAACAGCCGTCCCGACCAGCCGCGCAGCTTTTGTTCGATGGTGCATCCGACGCCGTTGGCGAGCAGCGTGTCGCGCGCCTCCTCCGCGAACTTGATGTCCGCATAGCTCTGCACGACGACGTAATTCAATCCGATGTTGCGCTTGGCGTCCTGGATCACCAGGGTCGCGGGCGGCCGGGGGTCGTTCCAGGTCTGGGGACGGTTTTGCGCGGTCTGGGATGTCGTCGTCACGGAGGGGGAGTCGTCGGGTTCGATGGTGACGGTCTCCACCTCGTTGCCTCCGCGCCCGAGGTCGAGCACGCCGGCCTGCACCGGACCTCGCTTGATTTCCTCGATCGGCTGGCCTCCCAGCACCGTCGCGGGCACGCTCGCCATCCGTTTCCCGATGATGAACGCTCCTCCAAGCGCCACTGCCAGGCCGAATCCCAGCAACAGCGCGGTGTGGTAGTTGAACCGAAAGACCACCTCGCGGTGGCCCGCCGGCACGGCTGGTTCATGGAAAGAGGGGATGCCCGCATCCGCGGCGGGATGAGCCGTCACCCGCGGTTCGGACGCCGGGATCGGCATCGCCGGAGGGGATGACCTGCTCCGGCTTTTGAACCACCACTTCGGTGTGCGCAGCCCGCCGCCCTCGGTGGTTTTGCGATCCAGCCTTTTGTCTTTGGTGATTACTTCGAACAGAGCCGCAGAGCTTTTATTTTTGGCCATCCGTGACCTCTTTTCCGTGTATTCCAGCGGGTGAATTCGATGAATTCACCGACTCTGGACCGATGGGATGGCTCTCCGAGCCATGCCCGCCGGATGTTCTGCCCGTTCCAACAAGATTGACCGGTCTGTCGATCCGATCCGGAAGTTCGCGTTTCACCTGACTAACCTACGATTCGATCTCGACCCGGTCAAGCCAATGTGCATTCGGGAAATTTGTATTGTAAATCACATCGGATGAATCCAGACCCGGTTCGATGGAGTTTCGATGCAGCGACCTCTCATGAATCCCGTGTTTCAGCACGACCAGCCGGCCAGGCATGTCCGGCGCCGGCGGCTGCTGAAGCTTCTGGCCCGTGGCGGCGGGGCGATCGTGCGCGCGCTTCTGCTCGATGTGCGCCCCCGTTTTCTCAGCCAGCGCGTTCGCATCGAGGAGGGCGCGCCCTGGCAGCGCTGTCTTCGCGGGATGTTCTACCGGCTTTCCTGCCTGCCGATTCTCCTCGCGATCGCGTCGTCGATCCTCGTGTATGCGGTCACGCATCCGCGCGTTCCCATGATCGAGCAGGATCCGATCTCGGTCGGCGTGTATTACGACCCCCTCACGTTTCTCGCGGGGGACGACACCCGGATCGACGCATGGCTGGCGCCGGCGATCGACGCGAATCGGATCATCACCGAAAAAGACGCCGTGCTCACGCGCGCCTATCCGGCCGTGGTGTTGGCGCACGATTTCGGGCAGACGATGCAGCAGATGCTTCCCCTGGTGAAGCCACTGCACGATGCGGGCTATGTCGTGATGGTGGTGGGGCTTCGCGGCAGCGGCATGGGCACGCGGCCGGGGCAGACGTTCGGGCTGAATGAATCGCTCGATATCGCCGCCGCCGTGGAGGTGCTGCGCAAGCGCCCATTCGTGGACAGGCATTCCATCGGGGTGATCGGCATCGGCGCCGGCGCCAACGCGGCCTTGCTCGCGGCCGATCGCGACCCCTCCCTGCGCGTGGTGATCGTGGAAGATCCCATCAGCCATTTCGAGGAAGCGCTGGTCTCCCGCATCGGCATGGGCGGCGGATGGACCGCATGGCTGAATCCCCTTTGCCGATGGACATTCGAGGTGGCGTATCAGCACAATGCCCGTGACATCGAGCCGCGACATTACGCCAGTCTCTTCGCGACCCGGTCGGTGCTCATGCTGGATGACAACCCCGACAGCAAGCGATTTCCCCGCGCGGAAGGCATCGCGCAGATTCGGTCGTTTCTGGACAGGCATCTGAAGACGGAGCCGGCGGGGAATCAGCCCATTTCGGCGTCGATCAACTGAGACGGTCGGTTCAACCGAACGCCAGGTCCGCCACGCGATGACGCGCGAGGCTGGTGAGGTGAATCTCGGCGATGGGCCGCGCGCCGTCCCAGCTTTGCCACAGGAGGATGCGCTGCCGGTCGGGCGATGCGGCCGCGACGATATCGTTGGCGGCCGCGAGCATCCGCAGCCCCCGGTGCGGACTGAGGTATTGCGTCACCAGGCCATCCTCGAGACCGACGCAATACACCGGCCCTTCCTCCGCCGCGAGCAGCAGTCGATGGCTTCCCAGCCACGGAAGCAGCGCCCCGCCGGTCACGTTGCCGCAGCGACGTTCCGCGCGGGCGCCTTCGAGGCTGGATGCGTCGAGGCGGAGAATTTCACCATCGTCGTGAACGATCAGCAGTTCCTGTTCCGCACGATGAATCGCGACGATCTCCCGTCTCGATTTCAGTGGCAGGGGGGCGATGCCGCCGTTGCGATCGACCGCGATCAGCCGTTCGCGGCTGCTGAAGATCAATCGTTCGTCATCGATGGTTCGCAGGTTGCGCGGCGATGGGACGGTGTTTTCGGATGGAAGCTGATCGGGGCGCAGCACGACTCGCGGCCGCGCGGGGTCGCCGATGTTCCAGCCGACAATGCCCGATTCCCCGTGCGAGGCCCAGATTTCATCGCCCCACAGGACGGCCGAATTGAATCCCCGCGCCGCGGCGCAATCGGGATCGATGTAGCTTCGCGCCTGGTCGGCCTACTCGTCGATCCCGAGCAGGCC
>CAYUNS010000011.1:35302-38652 GCA_964446155.1 uncultured Tepidisphaeraceae bacterium
GAGCATCACGCCGCAACGCGCGCCGACCAGCAGCATTCGCCTGCCTTCGAGCAGAATGGGTTGGACGCTGCGCAGCGGGCCGAGCTGCGTAGGCAGCGCGATCAGGCGCATCGAAGCCGGCGAGAGGCGCGGGTCGATCTTCACGAGCGATGGCCCGGCGACGGCCCATAGCGGCGCCGCGCCGCTCTCGCAGGCCGACGCGAGCATGAGCGTCTGGAGCATTTCTCCACGATCGCCTGCGGCGATCTCCGACAGTACCCGCCCCGGAGCAAGCCCGGGGATGTCCTTTCTCGCGGATTCAAATTGCCTGAGCAGTTCCGTCGCCCGTGCGAACCGCTCGGCCTGTCCGGTGCGACGCTCTTCCGCGAGTTGTCGCCGCATTGCCTCAAGCCGTTGTCGGCGGAGACTCGGGCTTTCCATGGCGACCTCGAATGGCGGGAGAATCTCCAGTCCGCATGAGAACGCCGTTGTCCGGGCGGCTTGTCGCAGCGCATCGATGATTTCGCCTTTTTTCGTTTCCGAAAGGCAGTCGATCGCCGCATGCCGGCTGGTCACCGCGTTGCCCGCCGCGCGAATCGCCGGTCTGAAGTGGCTTGCGACATCCTGGGTCGTCACCGCCTCCCCCCGGTCGAAAAACGTCTCCTCGAACATTTTTCGCTCCGCGCCCTCATCGAGCGTCCGCACGCAGCACGAGAATACGCATTCGATCGCATGTCCGTCACCGCTGATCAAATCCTCCATCACCCAGCGCACACGGATCGGCGTGGCCCGAAGCGCCCATGTCTCTCCGTCCCGCCGCGCAATTTCATGATCCTGCAATCTCATGGGCGAGATTCTAAGAACGATGGGAGAACAAGTGAATTTGAATTTGGAGAAAGATCTATAATGCCCCCCAATTGGGTGATTCCCTCGCCGCGTGGCATGAATCTCGCAACTTTATGGGGTGGAAAGGGTCAAAGTACGATAGAATAAGGAAACAGGCCGCGGATCGAGCCGGGGCGGGTTTGAAGGCGGAATCGGCGGAGACGGTGAGGGGAATGGATTCGCGCAACAGCTTGGAGTGAACATGACACGCGAAATGGCGAAAAAGTGGATTCTGGCGATCGCGGCGGCAACGCCGGTGGTGGGGATGGCGCCCCTGGTCGGCGCGCAGCACGAGGTGACGCAGGATGGCCGGGCGCTCGATGCCAACAACCGCATCGGCAGCGGTGGATACAACGACGGCGGAACCAGCGTGCCGCGAGGCATCACGGGCAATCAGATCATCACCGGCAACGTCACCGGCGGGCGGGAGTTCCGCGACGATCCAGGATACCGGGATCAGCACGAGTTCCGGGGGGAGACCGCCGGGGAATCGTCGGACCAGTTCATTCGCGGCTCGGCCGGCATTCCATCGCAACAATCGGGGGAAACACGCGCATGGGAGTCGCGCCCGTTTTACGGGCAGTCGCGCGCGGTGGCGCCTCCGCCGGGATATGTTCAGCTCGGACGCACGGGCGGGTTTGTGCCCGCGACCGCGGATTATGATGAATCGCGGGCGACGGGCTTCGGCGCCGCACTCCAGCCGGTCCTGCCGAGGCCGGGACAGTTGATGATGCCCGGTCCGGTCGATCCGACAACGAATCAGCAGAGCCTTTACATGGCGTCGCCGCTGTTCGGCATGAGGGAGATGAGCCTTGATGCGGCGAGAATGGAACAGGACATGGCGCGCAGCCTGGGGCGCAGCTTCGATTCGAGCCGTCCGAGTTTTGACGCGGCGACACTGGAGCGGATGCGCGGCGAGTTGCTCTCGCCCGGTTCCTCTTCATCCGGCGCGACGGATGCCGTCGGGCAGCCGCAATCGAGCGGGATGAGCCGGGCGATGGGAACGCCGGCCGAGGGGGCAAGCCCGCAGGCGATCGGCCCGCAGGGATTGGCGCAGCGCGATGTCGATCGCGGGGGCGCGGCGGCGGTGGTGACGGGACAGTCGGTTCGCAATCAACTGATTCTTCCGGCGGATCAGCAGAGCGCGCAGTTGGCCGAATTGCGCAAGCGATTCGATCAGCAGGGAACGCCATCGGATGCGGATGCGGCGAGGCAGTTCAACGAGGAGCGGCAGTTGGTGGCGACGCAGGACGGCAAGGCGCAAGGCGGGCTGGTGGGGCTGCCGGGATCGACGCCGGAATTGTCGTTGCCGCCGGATCGCAGCCGTCCGGGCATCGCCGCGCCGGGGGGGCAGGCCACTGAGCCGGATGAAGCGGAAGCGCCGGTCCAGGCGCCTGAAACCGCGCCCGCCGGAGAGCCGGACAGCAAAAGTCCGTCGGGATTGGACATCATCGACTATTCCCAGCAGGAGCAATCACCGGCGATCAAGGAAGCCGGCCCGGGCGGCAGGCCGTTGCAGATCAAGAGCCTCGCGGCGGGTGTCGAGGCGAAAGGTCTGAGCGAATTGCTCAAAGGCGCCGAAGACGCGCTGAAGGAAGGCAAATATTCGCTGGCCCTGGATTATTACAACACCGCCGGGCAGGTGGCGCCGAACAACGCGATGGTGACGCTGGGCAAGGCGCATGTCGAGTTGGCGGCGGCCTATTACGCGCGGGCCGAGGCTCGGCTGCGCGAGGCGTTCGCGAAGGATCCTTCCTTGTTGATGGGACAATATGATCTGCGCGTGTTTCTGCCCGAGGACCGCTTGCAGTTCGTGGTGAACGACCTGAAGGAAATCGCCAACAAGGAGCAAGGAGAGGCGCGGCCGGTCTTCCTGCTCGCCTACATCGCCTATAACACCGGCAGTGAACGCCGGGCGGGGGAATACCTCAATCTCGCGGCGACCCGCGCCGGGGGGGAGGATTCCATCTATGTGCTGCTGCGTCGGCATTGGGCGATCCCGCCCGCCACCGATTGAAGGATCGGAGCGAACCGGAATTGATGTCCATGATTTACACCCATGCCCCGGCAGGACCGGAGCATGGGGCCATATGTGCGCAAAAAAAGCCCACGGATCCGGGGGGAGATCCGTGGGCGAGGAAAATGTCGGGGGTTGAAGAAGGAGGGGGGGAACCTTCTTCGGGGAGTACCCCCGACAAAAAAAGCTCCGTCTGCCGTTAAGCAGCGAAGCCCTCGTGGCTTTTTAATGGCCTCATCACCAACAGTCATCGTTGGCATCAAGCACCATTGACGGAAATGAGTATAGCAACCCCGGTCATTAAATCAAGTGGGGTTTTTCAACTTTTTTATTGAGCCTTTTGAAAAAATACAGACGTGGCCACTGAAGTGGCCACACCGGGGGTCGGTGGGTCAATCGGGTTTTTGCTGCCAGTCGAGTTCGACGCTGCCGGGGATGCCGTGGTATTCGCGCGGGAAGACGTAGTCTT
>CAYUNS010000012.1:0-34257 GCA_964446155.1 uncultured Tepidisphaeraceae bacterium
GGAGATGGGCCTCTACCGGATGACCGGCGTCACCCCGTTCCGGCTCGAGGGGCAGAAGAGCATCATGTATCGCATCCTCGAGGCCTGCGACTGGCAGCCGCCGGACTGGATCATCGTGCCCGGCGGCAATCTCGGGAACTGCTCGGCCTTCGGCAAGGCGTACATGGAAATGAAGGAACTGGGGCTGGTGAACAAAGTGCCGCGGCTGGCGATCATCAACGCCCACGGCGCCAACACGCTGCACACGGTGTTCAACGATCAAAACGTCCGCTGGAACGGTGGCCGCTACGACGCCGAGAAGATCCAGAAGGTCTATGCCGCGATGGACGAGGCCAACTACCACGCCCACACGGTCGCCAGCGCCATCGAGATCAGCCGCCCGGTCAATCTCCCCAAGGCGCTGCGGGCGCTGGATGTGATGAACGGCGTCGTGCGCGAGGTGAGCGACGAGGAGATTCTCGAGCATCGCGCAATGGTCGCGCGCTGGGGCTTCGGCTGCGAGCCGGCCAGCGCCGCCAGCGTCGCCGGGCTGAAAAAGCTGCTGGACGAAGGCGTGATCTCGCCCGATGAATCCGTCGCGTGCATCCTCACCGGCCACGAGTTGAAAGACCCGAACGTGACGGTGAAATACCACACCGGCATCGACACCAAGGCCGCCCAGGATCTCGCCCCCCGCGCCGAGCCCCAGGGCCGCTACGTCAACCGCCCCGTGCAGGTGGATGACGACATTGAAGCCATCATCCGCGCCCTGGGCGGCGACCCCTCCGCCCTGCGCGGCGTGAAGACCTCCGCAGTCAAATCCTCGATCCCGACGACGGAGTTTTGATCTCGAGTTGGAAAGGCAACCGCAGAGACGCGGAGACAGACGCACCAGGGCCGGCGGTACGCCGCAGGTCTCCCAGTGGAAATCCACCGATTCATGAGGAGTAAAATGATCGCACCGAAGGAAGTCACAATCGCCATCACAGGCGCGGCCGGTCGGATGGGCATGCGATTGATCGCATTGGCGCAGCAGGACAACGATCTCAAGGTGCTGGGCGCGATCGAGCGACCGGAGTCGCCGGCGCAGGGGCGTGACGCGGGGGAACTGGCGGGCGCGGGTTCGATCGGCGTGCCGGTGACGTTCGATCTCAAGCCGACACCGCAGGTGTTGATCGACTTCACCACGCCGGCGTCGATGCGACACTGGCTCAAGACCTGCCGCGACCGCGGCATCGCGATGGTGATCGGCACAACGGGATTGCAGGACAGCGATCACGCCGCGATCGACCAGGCCGCCGCGGATATTCCCGTTCTTCAGGCGCCCAACATGAGCCTCGGGGTCAACCTGCTGTTCAAAATCGCCGGCGAGGTGGCGCGGGTGCTCGGCGACGATTACGACAAGGAGATTGTCGAAGGCCATCATCGCTTCAAGAAGGACGCCCCCAGCGGCACGGCGATGGGGCTGGCCGACGCGATCCTTCAGGCAATGGGCAAATCGCGCGATGCGTTGCGACATGATCGCCACGGCGACGATTGTGTCCGCCAGCGCGGGGAGATCGGCATGCACTCGCTGCGCATCGGCGACGAGGTCGGGCGGCATACGGCCTACTTCGCGGCACTGGGCGAGCGGCTCGAGTTGACGCATGTCGCGACCAATCGCGACACCTTCGCCGCCGGCGCGCTCCGCGCCGCTCGATGGCTGGCCGGGCAAAAGCCGGGCCGATACACGATGTTCGACGTGATCGGGCTATAAACAAGAGGCAAGCGCCCGAAGGCTTCACGCCCTCACTGCACCACGCCGATCGTCAGCAGCAGGTTGGCATAGATGCGCTGCTCGCCGGTGGCGATCGTGAGACACACATCCGGCGATCCGGCGGCGTCGTAAAAGGCGAATCGCTCGATTTTCTTCAGTTGTCCCTTGCAGTCCGTCTCCCGCAGCAACTGGCTGAACTCCGACCAGATGCCCGGATCATCCTTCATGGCATGAGGGCCGGTCTTCTGCGTGTCCATGATTTCCGCCGCCTCGATGGGAATGGCGGTGGTGAGCACCTTCAGCACCTCGGTGACGGTAGGCCGGCCGGGCGCGAGATTGAGATAGACGACCTCGGCGTTCGGCCCGCGACGGGTCCAGTTCGGGTAATTGCCATCGGAAATCAGCACCTTGCTGCCATGCCCGGCTTTGGCGAGGGCGGCAAGCATGTGGGGGTGAAGCAATTCATTTTTGAGCATCCAGGTCCTTCCATTGGGGTTGATGTGGCGATTGTAAAAAGGGAATGATATGATTGCGACCTTTGTGCAAACGATTTCAAAGACTATTTTTTGATGGAGAATCCCATGCCCGCCTATGCGATGCCCCGATCGATGAAGTCCGCGAAGCTGAAAAAGAAACAGGTCCAGCTCATCGCCAGCGGCGATTTGCGCCTCAGCGCCAACCAGAAATGCTGGCCGGCGCAGGCGGAGATGGAAAAGGCCCTTGCCAAAGCTCTGGCCAACGAAGGCTATGAGCTGGTCCGCGCGCATCCCTACAGGAAGCATCAGAAGCACGGATTCATCCAATCCCAAAAGGAAGGCATGGAGATCTTTCGCGACATCGATCCGGAGGCGCCGCTCATCGTCGCGGAGTCGGTGTGGCAATACTCGCATCATGTGCTCAGCGGACTGACGACGCACCGCGGGCCGATCCTCACCGTGGCCAACTGGTCGGGCACGTGGCCGGGCCTGGTCGGCATGCTCAATCTCAACGGCTCGCTCACCAAGGCCGGCGTGAAGTATTCCACCATCTGGAGCGACGATTTCACCGACGAGTTCTTCCTGAAAGCCCTCCGGCAATGGCTTGAGACCGGGCATGTCCGGCATAAGACCTCGCACGTCATGAAGCTGAAGGACGTGAAGATACCCGGCCCCGAGCGCAAGCTGGGCGTCGCGCTGGCGGAGGAACTCCGCCGCGACAAGGCGATCATGGGCGTGTTCGACGAGGGCTGCATGGGCATGTTCAACGCGATCATCCCCGACGAACTGCTGCATCCCACCGGCGTCTTCAAGGAGCGGCTCAGCCAGTCGAGCCTCTATTTTGAATCGACGCAGGTGAGCGACCGGGAGGCGCGCGAGGTGCGAAAGTGGCTGGAAAAACGCGGGCTGAAGTTCAACACGGGATCGAATGAGCAAACCGAGCTGACCGACGACCAGATTCACCAGCAATGCAAGATGTACATCGCGGCGGTGCGGATCGCGGACGATTTCGGATGTCACACCATCGGCATCCAGTATCAGCAGGGATTGAAGGATCTGCTGCCGGCATCGGACCTGGTCGAAGGTATTCTGAACAACACCGACCGCCCGCCTGTGAAAAGCCGCGACGGCAAGCGCGTGCTCTATGCGGGTCAGCCCATTCCGCATTTCAACGAGGTGGACGAATGCGCGGGGCTGGACGGCTTGATGACCTGTCGCGTCCACAAGGCGATGGGCCAGCCGGTGGAAAACACGCTGCACGATCTTCGCTGGGGCGATTCAGACCGGTCGGGGACGACCGATGAATACGTGTGGGTCTTCCTCATCAGCGGATCAGCGCCGCCGGCGCATTTCATCGACGGCTGGGCCGGCGCGACGAGCGAGCGCCAGCCGGGCATGTATTTCCGTCTCGGGGGAGGCACGCTCAAGGGCGTGAGCAAGCCCGGTGAGATCGTGTGGAGCCGGGTCTTCGTGGACAACGGCGTCCTGCGCATGGACCTCGGGCGTGCCAAGGTGGTCGAGCTTCCCGCGGAGGAAACCCAGCGCCGCTGGGACGCGACCACGCCGCAGTGGCCGATCATGCACGCGGTGACTTACGGCGTCACCCGCGACCAGATGATGGCCCGTCACAAGGCGAATCACATCCAGGTCGTTTATGCCGACAGCGCGCAGGCGGCCGACAAGGCCATGCTCGCCAAGGCGGCGATGGCCGAAGCCATGGGCCTCGATGTCGCGATCTGTGGAACCCGCCGAAACGGCAAGGGCTGGACATAAGCGAGCCGGTCATTTCAACGCGGCGATCGTCTCCGCGCCGTTCAGGTATGGCCGCAGCGCCTCGGGAATCGTCACCGTGCCGTCGGCCTTCTGATGATTTTCGAGAAGCGGGATCAGCACGCGCGGAGACGCGACCACCGTGTTGTTGAGCGTGTGGCAGAAGCGAATCCGCCCTTCCTTGTCCTTGTATCGCAGATTCAGGCGACGGGCCTGGAATTCATACAGCCTCGATGCGGAATGGGTTTCACCATAACCGCTCTCGGGATTGTCGGCGCTGGCGCGGCTGGGCATCCAAGTCTCGATGTCCATCATGCTCGCGTTCTTCACGCCGAGATCGCCGGTGCAACACTGGATGACCCGATAGGGCAGACGGAGGCGCTGCAACAGCTCTTCGGAAAATGAAAGCATCTCGCGATGCCATCGCTTGCTTTCCTCGATGTCGTTTCGACAGATGACGACCTGCTCGCATTTGTCGAACTGATGAACACGATAAAGCCCGGCGGTGTCCTTGCCGTAGGTTCCCGCTTCGCGGCGGAAGCAGGTGCTGACGGCGGTGTACTTTTTGGGAAGCTCCGCCTCGTCGAGCACTTCACCCATATGAAACGCGGTGAGTCCGACCTCGGCCGTGCCGGTGAGATAAACCTCGTCGGCGGGAACGTGATAGGTCTGCTCGCGGCCGGCGGGAAAAAAACCCGTGCCCTGCATGGCGACTTCGCGCACCAGGACAGGGACGTTCATCGCGGTGAACCCTTTCTCGCGCACCATGATGTCCGTCGCAAGCCGCAGGACGGCGGAATGCAATTCCGCTCCAAGGCCCTTGAGAAAATACGAACGGCTCCCCGCGAGCTTCACGCCGCGCGCGAAATCGAGCAAGCCGAGCTTCTCGCCAAGCTCGACATGATTCCGGGGAACGAAGTTGAACTTGGGCGGCTCGCCCCAGCGATAAAGGACGACATTCTCACTCGCATCCTTGCCGACCGGCACATCCTCGTCCGGTGGCTGCGGCACTTGCAGAAGCAACGGCTGAATCGCCGCTTCGGCGGACTTGTAACGGTCCTCGACATCCTTCACTTTGTTCTTCAACTCCCCCACCCGCGCGATGGCGGCCTGCTTTTCAGCGGCGACTTTCAGCTTGCTGATCTGCTTCGACGCCTCGTTCTGCTCGGCGCGCAGGCGATCGAACTCCTGCTGCAACTTCACCCGCCGCTCATCGGCGCGCAGAATGGCGTCAACGTCCACCTCCACGTTCTTCAGCTTCGCCCCCCGGCGATACCTGTCGGTGTTTTCGCGCAAGTCCTTGATGTCGATCATAAACCGTTCCTTTAATCGAGCGGACGTTTTATCAGAAATACGGACAAATGTCAGATGCGGGAGAAGAGACGCGACGAGGAATCCCGCAACCCGTCGGAGAACGGGGGCATCGATTCCTTGCGTCGGTCCTGGTCAATCTGTAGGTTAGGGTTTCAGGCGCGATCCGATGGGTCGCCCTTCTTTTTCGCCGTCAACGGCTTACCTTTTCTGCACTCCGGTCGATCGCGCGGCCGATAATGAGTGACAGCCAGGCTGGGAGACGGCTTATGCGACTGGTCCACGACGACGACACATTACTCATGGCTGACGAGCACCCCCCCGCCGATATCCCCTCCGATGAATCGGTCCACAATGAATCCGCGGCGCGGATTCCTCCGTTGGAGCATCCCGACGGCGCGGTGATCGACGCCGCCGAACACGGCGAGGAGGCCGCGGCGGAGGAATCGCTCCCGCAGGTGAATCTCGCGCTGATGGAGGCGCTGCTTTTCAGCACGCATCATCCCCTCACCGCCGGCCGGCTTGCGGAATTGATGGAGCTGGAGACAACCAAGCCGATTCGCCGGGCCATCCGGGAACTGAACCAGGCTTATGAAGCATCCATGCGGTGCTTTCGCGTCGAGCAGGTCGCCGGCGGATATCAGCTTCTGACGCTTCCCGAATTCGGCGATGCGCTGAAAAAACTGCACCAAAAGGAGGTTGACGCCAAGCTCACCAAGGCCGCGCTGGAGACGCTGGCGATCATCGCCTACAAACAGCCGATCCTCCGCGCCAATGTCGAGGCAATCCGAGGCGTCGCCTGCGGAGAGACCATCCGCAGCCTCATGGAAAAGCATCTCGTCAAGATTGCCGGCCGCGCCGAAGAACCCGGCCGGCCCATCCTCTACGGAACGACCAAACGCTTCCTCGAACTGTTCGGCCTGAACAATCTCAAAGACCTTCCTCAACCGGAGGAAGGGACAATCCAGCCTAAAAAATAACCCGTGGAAAAGAACGGCGATCGCAGGGACGCGATCGCGGCGAGGGAAGCGCCGCATCGTCATCCCCCCTTCTCGCAAATCCCCCCTTCTCGCAAATCCCCAGGAATTTCCTAAACTATCCCCCCTCTTAACTATTTGCGGAGACGGAATGGCCAACCACGATCTCAAGACCCAGGTTCTTGACGCACTGGCGTTTTCCCAGAAGCAGGTGCGCCGACTTGTTGAAACGCACCCCGGTTTTTATCCCCTTTACACGGATGGTGGGAAATGGCGGCACGACAAGCCGGCATGGACGCATTGGTGTGACGGATTTCTGCCCGGAATGATGTGGTTGTTTCTGGAATCGGGGACGGCCGACGATCCGAAATACTGGCGGGTGCAGGCGGAAAAATATTCGCGCGACCTCGAACATCGCAAGGAGGATCGCGACGTTCACGATCTCGGCTTCATCTTCTATCACGGAACCTACAAACGCTGGTATGACATGACCGTGCGCGAAGGCAAACCCGATGAGGATCTGCATCGGGTCGTCATTCGCGCCGGGCAGGTGCTGGCGATGCGGTTCAAGGAAAAGGGGCAATATCTTCGCTCGTTCATCAGCGATGAATCGCTGTTCATCGACATCATGATGAACGTACCGATCATCTTTTACGCGGCGGGGCAAACCAACGACGAAGAGCTGATGCGCCGCGCCATGGCGCATTCGCTCACCACCCGCCGCACCATTGTGCGGGGGGATGGTTCGACGGCGCATGAAGGCATTTTCGATCTCGACACCGGCGAGTTCCTTCGCCAGACCACGCACCAGGGATATCGAGGCGACAGCGCCTGGAGCCGCGGGCTGGCGTGGAGCCTGTACGGATTCGGAACCTGCCATGAATTGACCGGCGACAAACGATTCCTCCGCACCGCCGAGGACAACGCGGCGTTCTACATCGAATCAACGCCCGAACATGGCGTGCCGGCATGGGACTATGACGCACCGGCCGGCGGATCGCTGTCGGTCGATCAACCCGACAGTTCGGCCGGGGCGATCGCGGCCGTCGGGTTGTTCAATCTCGCCCGCCTCACCGAGGACAAACCCGCCGCCAGGCGATATCGCGACACCGCCCTGCGCATCACCGATTCTCTCACCCGCCCCCCCTATCTTGCGAGCGACGATCCAAACTGGGAAGGCATCCTGAAACGCGGCGTTTATCACATTCATAAAAATCTCGGCGTGGATGAGAGCGTGATGTGGGGCGAATTTTTCTACGTCGAAATGCTGACCAGGGCGCTGGCGGTTCTGTAGAACATCGGGAAGTTGAATCCATGGAAACGGGATCACCCCAACGGAGGGAGCGATCTCCCGCCGCATCCTCCCTCAGCTTGCCCGATGCCCAAATCGCCAGTCGACAAGCCCGCCTATGAGCAGCCCGACCCGGATCGGCCGGCTTCGGGCGCGCCGACCGAAAGCCAGCTTGAATACGAAACCCCCGGCATTGAAGCGGTGGACGCCTCCCCGGCGAGGCACGATCCTTATGCGGCCCTGAAGCATGGCGGTTTTCGATTGTTCACGCTCGCGTGGGTCGTGCAGGTCATCGGGCATCAGATGCAGAGCGTCGCGCTGGGATGGGAGGTGTTCGATCGAACCAAAGACCCGCTCGCCCTGGGATTGATCGGGGGCGTACAGGCATTGCCGCTGATCCTGCTTTCCCTGCCGGCCGGCGCGCTGGCGGACCGGTTCGACCGCCGCCGGATCATCCTCATCACCTCCATCCTCGCCTCCTTCTGCTCGGTGGGACTGGCGATCTGCTCCTACCGCTTCGCGGTGCATTGGATGTTCGTGATGATCATGCTCGAAAACACGATGCTCGTCTGCGGCCGACCGGCGCGGGCGGCGCTGCTGCCTCAGATCGTTCCCCCGCATCTGTTCGTCAACGCCATCACCTGGAACTCGAGCTTCTTCCAGTTGTGCGGCGTGGCCGGCCCGGCGCTTGCGGGGCTGGTCATCCATTTCAACGTGCGATCCGCGTACATCGTCACCGCGACGACCACCTGCCTGTTTGGAATCATCGTTTCACGAATCAAGCCCAAATACGCCGAGCCGCGCGATGCGCTGGAGAGCGGCGGCAGCCGATTCGAGCAACTCACGGCCGGCATTCGCTTCGTCTTCCGGTCGAAGCTGATGCTGGCCGCGATGACGCTGGACCTGTTCGCCGTACTGCTGGGAGGAGCGGTATATCTCATGCCCGCCTTCGCCGACAGGCTGGGGGTGGGCACGGTCGGATACGGCTGGCTGCGCGCCGCCGAGGCGATAGGCGCGTTCACGACGGCAATTCTCATCGCCCATCTGCCACCGATGAAGCGCGCGGGGCGCGCCATGCTGCTGGCGGTGGCGATGTTCGGCGCGGCGACGGCGGTCTTCGGATTGTCGCGATCGTTCGCGCTGTCGCTGGCGATGCTGGTCATCATCGGCGCGATGGACATGGTGAGCGTGGTGATTCGGCACACGCTGGTGCAGATGATCACCCCGGACGCGATGCGCGGGCGGGTGTCGGCCGTGAACCAGGTCTTCATCGGCGCCAGCAACGAGATCGGCGGATTTGAATCCGGGCTGGTCGCCAAGGCCTTCGGTCCGGTGGTGTCCGTCGTCAGCGGCGGCATCGGCACGCTGCTGGTGGTCCTGGGAGTCTCCATCGGATTCCCGCAAGTCAGAAAACTGGGGACGCTTTCCGACGTCAAACCGGAAAAGGCGTGAACGAAGGACAACCTCGGCCTGGCGATTCCAGATTGCCGCAGCTCAAAATGCGAGCTAAAATTCCATGATTGCCGAACTCAGGAGGTTCACCGTGAGCCAGGTTTATCATTCCGAAGTCGAGACCATCGCCGCGATCGAGCGATTGGAACTCGAGGCCCGCGAAATCCGTCGTCGCGTCGAACATGCCCACAATGACGAGGACAAGCGCGTCCTCAACCGGCAGCTTCAGGAAATTCAGGACGAGGTGAAATCGCTTCGCATGCGCCTGCCATGAATCCCTTCGCCGCCCCCGGCCGGGCCGCTCAAGCGCCCCCGGCATTCCGTCCCGGGATTTGGTCATTATAAGTCCCCGCCTTATGCTGTCGATCAACACATGACCGCCCCGATTCTCTGCCTCTTCATCGTCAGCTTCCTGGTCTCGCTTGTCGCGACGTTTTGCATCATTCGCATCGCGCCGCGCGTCGGCTTTGTCGATAAGCCGGGCCACCGCAAAATCCACAGCAACCCCAAGCCGCTCGGCGGAGGGATCGCGATCTTTCTGGGGATCGCCCTGCCGATGCTCATCGGGCTGGCGATCGTCAATCTCGCCGGACACCGCCTGCTCGAATTCATGCCGGAAAGCGAAGATGCGGCGGCGCTGATCTCCGGCGGGCAACATCAAATGCCTCTTTCCCTCGGATTGCTCGGCGCGATGCTCGCGCTACATGCCATGGGGCTGATGGACGACCGCCGCGCGATGGGCCCGTATGTCAAGCTTACGATCCAGCTCGCCGTCACCGGCATTCTCGTGATCGCCTTCGATCTCCGCGCCCTGACCGCGCTCGACAACTGGGGGCTTGGACGATGGCCGTCCGTCATCGTCACGGTTCTCTGGATCTCCGGCATCACCAACGCCTTCAACTTTCTCGACAACATGGACGGCCTCAGCGCCGGTGTGGCCGCGGTCTGCGCGACGGGGTTTCTCGTCACGACGCTGTATATCGAGCAATGGTTCGTCGCCGCGACGCTGGCGATGCTTCTGGGGTCGCTGCTCGGATTCCTCGTCTTCAACTTTCCCCCGGCGAAAATATTCATGGGCGACAGCGGCTCGCTGCTGATCGGCTTCGTCCTCGGCGTGCTTACGGTGCGCACGACGTTTCTCCCCTCCGACCAGCAGTTCGCCGCTGGCTGGTATGCCGTCTTCGCGCCCGTCATCGTGTTGGCGCTGCCGCTCTACGATCTGATCGTCGTGAGCGTCATCCGTATCCGCCTCGGCAAAAGCCCGTTCGTCGGAGACACGAATCACTTCAGTCATCGCCTCGTCGCGCGCGGCATGTCGCGCCGGACGGCCGTGCTGTGTCTGTATCTCATCACCGCCTCCACCGCCTTCGCCGCGATTCTCCTGCCCCATGTGCAATCGACCTTCGGTGCGATGCTCATCTTCGGGCAGACCCTGCTCATCCTCGGTGTCGTGGCGCTGCTCGAACAGCATCCGCTTCCCCTGGCCGACGCGACCTCTTGCGAAGCCTCCTCCCCAACCAAAACCGGGAACTGATCGATGAACCGCCCCCCCCGATCCGCTCACCTGCCCCTGGACGCCGGCGACGGCGAAGACGGCTTCACATGGGCATGGCTGACGCGCGCCGCGTTCGTCCTTTCCCTGTCGCTGGTCATCGCGCGAGCGACGATGCTCGAGATCATCCGCGATCCCTTTGAAGCGGTTCCCGGGCAGATCGGCGCGCCGCGCGGCCCGGGCGCGGCCGCCATCGTCGTCCTCAACCTCCTCTGCTGCCTGCCGGCGCTGCTTGCGATCGCGCGGGCGGCATTGGACCGATCGTTTCAACTGCGCTTCTCATGGAGCTTCATCCCCGCGCTGCTGCTGGCCGCGTGGGCGGTTTGCAGCACGCTCTGGTCGGCCGACAAGTTCTCCGCGATCGTCTCCGCGTCCACCCTCCTGTGCGCCTTCGCCCTTTTCTGGTCGAGCGCGCAGATCGTCCGAAACTGGACCTGCTTGCGCATCACGGCGGCGGCGTGCTTCGGGCTGTTGCTGATGCAGGTCGCCCACGGCGCAATCCATCATTATGTCGATGCGCCCGAGACGCGAAGGCAGTGGGAGCTTCATCGCGACGACATCCTCCGCGAACGGGGATGGGAACCCGGCTCTTTTCCCGCGCGTCAATTCGAGAATCGCGTGACCAGCGGCGAGATCGCGGGCTTCGCCGCGTCGTCAAACACCTTTGGCGCGACGCTCGTGTTGCTGACCGTGATCGCCGCGGGGGTCGTCGTTCAACGGCTGGTGGACCACGATGAACCGATCTGGCCGATCGCAACGGCGGCGGGCGCCGTCCTCGCCGGCTGGATGATCTTCCTGACCGGCAGCCGCGCCGCGCTGGTGACGCCTGTTCTCGCCGGAGGCGCGCTCGGCTCATTGTGGCTGCTGCGAAATCATCTCGCCGCAAGATCGAGGCTGTTTTATTTCACCGGCGTCGCGGGCGTCATCCTGATCTTCACCGCCGTCATCGCTCACGGACTGCATCATGGATCGCTCTTCCATGAAAGCCTCACGTTCCGCTGGCGGTACTGGATCGGGGCGATGCGCGTATTCGAACAGCACCCGTGGCTCGGGGTTGGATGGAGCAATTTCGCGCCGCATTACACGGCCGTCCGCCTGCCCATCGCGGCCGAGGAAATCAAGGATCCCCACAACTTCCTCGTCCGCTTCTTCGTCGAACTCGGTCTCGTTGGAGGCCTACTCGCAATCGCGTGGCTGCTCCTCCACTGGTGGCGTTCCACCCGGCCGATCACGCCTGAATCATCCCAGGATTCGCCATTCTCCCTTGTCACCCCCCGGCAGTCCATTCTCCTGCTCGCGTCGATCGCGCTGGCGGCGACCCTCATCAACGTCTTCGCGGCGGTTGATTTTTCGCAAATGGCATGGTTCATCCTTCTCGAGCTTCTCAAGCGCACGCTTCTTGTGCTCGTGCTGATTCTCGGGTTGATCCTCGCCTCGCTGCGAAGCATCGCCCGGCCCACGCTCGACACGCGCCCGGCGATCTGGACGCTCCGCGCCATGCTGGTGGGCCTGGCTGTCTTTCTCCTGCACAACCTGATCGATTTTTCCCTCTTCGAGAACGGCCCGATGGTCCTGTTCATGCTGATCGCCGGCGCGGCGATGGGGATGCGAATGGAATCGAGCGGGAAGGAAACTTTCCTTTCACGCCGGCCGATCCGGATCGCCGGCCTCGCCATCGCCGGGCTGTTGTGGCTCGCCGCGGCGGGGATGTTCGTCGCCCCGGTGGCGACCGCGGAAGATCAGGCCAACGCCGCCGATGAAAACCTCCGCAACCGCCGCTTCATCGACGCATATCGGGGATATCAGCAGACCTGCGCCGCCATTCCCATCAACGCCGATTACGCCTACCGCGCCGCCCGCGCGGGCATGTTCGCGCGCGTTGCTCCAGAGCAGGTGCTCGCATGGTTGAACGAGGCGATCGCCATCAATCCGCTCGCCGAGCGATATTATCTCACCCGCGCGGAGTATTCGCTGCACCTGCCGAATCCCGATGTGAATCAGGCCATCTCCGACTACGAGCGCGCCCTTCGGATCAACCCGAACGACCTCCAGGTGCGGCTCGCTTATGCGGGGCATCTTGATCAGTTCGGACAAAAGCGCGAAGCGCGGGAGCAATATGAAATGGTCCTGCGCCTCAATGCCCTGTTTCATCCCGATGAACCCGAGCGGCTCGATCCCACCCGCATCGCCGAGGTGAAGGAGGAGATTCGCCGGCTCATGGAATAGAGGCAAACGGCTCGGTCACACCCAGGAATCCGTTCTCCAGCCCTCGAATTTATACAGTCCATATTCGACGAAGCTTTTGATGATGATGACCGACATCACGCAGATGACGGTGTCCTGAATATCCAGTTTGAAAAAGAGCTTGAACAGCGCGGTATAGAGCGCGAGACTGGCGAAGACGCCGGCGATGCTGGCGCCGATCGATTCCGATCCCCCCATGGCGTAAAAGATGATCTGCCCCACCGCGCCGGGCGCCAGCGCGCAGGCGCAGAGTTTCAGAATCAAGCGCCAGGGCGGATCGACAAACGCGATCCCCCCGGCCGCGGAAACGGCGAACATCGCCCCCACCACCAGCGCGAGATTGGCGACAACCCCGATCATCACGCCCGGCAGCAGGCTCGAAGCGCTCGAATGCGGATCGGCTCCATACGCCTTCGCGACGAACGACAAAACCATCCCGGCCGCAATCGCGACGATCGGGAGGATGAGGTTGAACAGTTGCGACTCGGGCTTTTCCTCCTCCTCGACAACGGGCTGGAATCGCCGGCCTGGCAGGGCGACGCCGAGTGACGAAGCGATCGCCGAGGCGTCGGCGGCGGGCGCGACGGCGGGCGATGCCGCGACCGAGGAAGGCGCCGGCGATTGGGGCGTCTCCACGATGTCATAGAGATCGTCGGGCGCCGCCGCGGCGCTCATCGTCATCGGCGCCTGGAAGATCGCGCCGCAGCCGCATTTCCCCTTTCGGCCCGCAATCTCGGGCCTCCAGCGAAACCGCTTCCCGCACGTCGCACACATGAACGACAAAACATCGCCTTGCAAATGATCTTGTGACATGACGCCTCCCGGCCGCGTATGGATATGGCTCCGCCCCTTCCACGGTTTCCACCATCAATTCATCACAAATTCCACCTTTCGTCCAGTGAAATCGGGCCATTTTGATATTGCCCCTTCTTCATGTGAATTCTTTCGGGGGATGGATCTCGAACACCTGACGCCGCCCCGTGCGCGGATGATCGATCACCAACCTCGTCGCCGCCAGCATGAGCCGCGGCGCGTCATCGTCACGGCCATAGATCGGATCTCCCGCGATCGGCCAGCCCTTTTCGCTGAGATGCACCCGGATCTGATGCTTTCGGCCGGTTTGCAGCATAACCTTCAGGCACGATCGACCGTTCGATTCCGACACCAGCTCATAATCGGTGACGGCAACCTGCCCCTTGCCGCGCAGGCGCGTCGAATGCACCGATCCATCAATCACTTCCACCAGGCGAGTTTCGATCCTTCCCGCGGGAGGTTTGGGAACGCCATGCACGATCGCGGTATAGACGCGCTCCACCGTGTGCTTGAAAAACTGCGTCTTCAGCGACTCATAGGCGCACATGTTCCTTGAAAAAACCAGCAGCCCCGACGCATCGCGATCAAGGCGATGGATCAATCCAACGCGCGTCCACCGGTCGTCGGCATAATGCCCGCGCACCATCGCCAGCAGCGTGGGACGCGGTTCGCGGGGGACGGTACTCGTCAGCAGGCCGGCGGGTTTGTTGACGACGAGAATGTCCTCATCTTCGTGAAGAATATCCAGGCGCGCCCAAGGCCTGGGAATGCCGGATCGTTTCGACGCGACGGGCGCTTGATCGGCGACGATGATCGCGTCGTTCTCGTCAAGCGGCTGCTTCGCGATCCGCGCGGGGGCTCCGTTCACCGTCACCCGGCCGGCCGCGATCATCCGGCGAAGCGTGGTGCGCCTGGCGGCGGGAAATAGCTCGGCGAGGCGATCGAGAAGTGTCGTCATGGCGCGCAGATTAGATGACGGGGACCGGCTCGGCAACGTCAAAGAAGACGCGCACCGCCCTGGCGAGATTGTCATCGACGATGATGCCGTTGTGATCGCCTTCCATGGGGAAGACGCTGAACTTCGGATATGCCGCGGCCTTGAACAGCGCCGCGCCCTGCTCGAACGCGATGATCTCGTCATCGCGCCCGTGAATGATGAAGATCGGTCGCGGCCAGATGCGATCGACCAGATCGGCCGGCGCGAAATCGAGCAGGTTCGTTCCAACCTGCGCGTTGGCGATGGGCAAGCCGACATATCTGGCCAACCAACCGAACGGCGGGAAGAAATAGCGATGAGCGACGGAGTCGGTCAATCCGCGCATGTCGGCATAGGCGCCGTACACGGCGATCGCCTCGATCGCCCGCCCTTCCTCGCTGTCGTCGGCCGCCGCCGCGATCAGCGCCGCCGCCCCCATGCTCGCGCCCACGCCAAAAATCCGCCGCGACGCCTCCGCACGATTGTCATGGAGCCATTTCACCGCTCCAAGCACGTCGCGACGTTCAAAATCGCCGAAGCTGGTGAGTTGACCGCCGCTTTCGCCATGCGCGCGGAAATCGAAGATCAGCACATTGTAACCGCTCGGCACAAGCTGACGGGCCATCACGAGCTGATTCGATTTGTTGGCCGCCAGACCATGGCACACGATGACGGTGCGCCGGCCCCATTCATCGCCCTGCTGCCCCGGTATCGGCGAAAGCGCGGGAATCCACCAGCCGCTGAGCCGCACCCCGTCTGTGGCCTGAAATTGCACGGACTCGTAGGCAAATCCCATCTGCCGCAGGGGATCATCCCCCGGCGTCACCTTCGGACGGTAGGTCATGACCGCCGCCATCACATAGGGCAGCCCAATCCCAAACAGGACCAGCACCCGCAGCGCCATGGCCCACTGCATTCTCCATAATCGCACTGGACGCGGGCCATGAGCGTCGGACCCCTCCGCCGGTTTGCCGGCCGGGAGACGAAGCGCCCATCGCACCCCGCGCTGGAGCAAAGCGTCCAGCAGCTTGAGAAACAGCAGCATGGAGGTGGCGAAATAGCCCGCGAGCAGAATCTGTCCAAGGCGCGCCGTGCCCCCGGCGGCGGCGGCGTTGACGAGGTTCATTGCGATGCCGATCACGATCCCGGCGATCGCGCTCATGACGAAGCGCGCCACGGCCACCTCGCGATTGCCGCGAACCACCGCCCCCGCCAGCACAAGCACCGGCAGGACGCAATAGACGATGAGGATGATCCAATGAATCAAGGCGTACATGTACGATCCCGTCCCGCCCCGAAGTCGCATCGCGGCGGCGTCATCCCCGTTTCCTTCTTCAGGCTTCAGCCCCGCGACTCACGGAAAGCTTTCGCCTCCAAACATATCACGTCCAGCATACATATGAATAAACCCTTCGACCTTGCGGGTCAAAGGGCTTGCATTTCATCCAATCGGGGTGACAAGATTTGAACTTGCGACCTCTTCGTTCCGAACGAAACTCGTTGCCACGATGCTTTGCACGCCAATCGCCCTTAAAGCAAAAGTTGCCTTAAGCGAGCTATTTCCAAAAGCCATGGATGCCCGCGACAGGTCCAGCGGCTTGTTTCGGGAAATGAACGAACGGGAACGTTTTGTCAGATCACCTCGAAATCCCGCCCCTTCGGGTCCGCGACGGCCAGCACGATGGCGCAGAGGCTGGCGGGAGAGGCTTCGAGGAGGGTTCGGCCGACCTCCTGGAGGGTCGCGCCGCTGGTCATCACGTCGTCGATGACAACCACATGCTTATGCCGAATGGCGCGGCCGGCGGATAGACCGAAGGCATGCCGCACATTTTCCTCCCGCCTCGAACGGGCGAAATGCGTCTGCGTCTCCGTCGAACGCAACCGGACGATCGGATGCGCCAGCCGGATGCCGCAGCGCTTCCCGAGGCGCGAGGCGATCACCTCGCTCTGGTTGTACCCCCGCCAGACCTGCCTCCAGCGATGGAGCGGGACCGCGACGAGGCACTGCGTCTCCATCAGCAATCCCTTGACGCGTTCCTGCGCCAGCAGCCGATCCGCGAGGTTTTCCGCGAGCGGCCAGCGCTGGTGATACTTGATCTGGTGAATGAACGCTTTCAGCGGATCGGTGAAATTCCCGAGGCGGAGGATTTTGTCGAAAGGATAAATCCCCTTGCCGAGGCATCGCGCGCAAGGCGCGCCGGCCGACGCCGTCGGCGCGGCGCATCGCTCGCACGCCGGCGCGGATTCAAGAGCATGGAGTTCATCTCCACAATTTTCACAAATGGCCCACGACGCTTCCGACGCCTCATTACAGCAGGCGCAGACACCGGGATAACAGAATCGCATCACGTCGCTGATGACCTGGAGAGGATTCACGGCGGGGATTTTATCATTTTTTCGGGACGCGGAGCGCTTCCTGCCGCGATTCTCCGGCCGATACGTTCGCCGGGGCGGTTTGAACAACCCGCCCCACGGGGGTAGCATTATTCCATCGTGGAATCCTCATCATCACAATCACTGGTTCTTTCCGCCAAGGCCCGCCGCACCTTCGAACAGCCGATCAGCTACCTGATCAACGCGGCGATGGAGAACCCCGGGCTTATCAACCTCGCGGCGGGGCTGGTGGATCCGCTGACGCTGCCCGTCGCGGAATGTCTCGACATCACGCGGAAGATTTTTTCCGACACCGCGCGAGGTCGGATCGCGCTGCAATACGACACGACGCTCGGACTGGCCGAGCTGCGCGAGCGGGTGCTCGGGCACATCGCCTCACTCGAAGGGAAGCCGGCCGCGGCGATGGGACTTTCGCCCCACGACATCGTCATCACCACCGGGTCGCAGCAAGCGCTGTATCTCATCGGCGATGTGCTGATCGATCCGGGGGACATCGTCATCGCCGCCAACCCAAGTTATTTCGTTTACGCCGGAACGCTCTCCTCGCTGGGCGCCAACGTGCAAACCGTGCCCATGGATGAGCAGGGCATGGATGTCCCCGCGGTCGCCGCGCTGCTGGACAGTCTTGAGCGTCGCCGGCAACTGCATCGCGTGAAGCTGATCTACTGCACGAGCTATTTCCAGAACCCCACCGGATTGACGCTCTCCATGGAGCGCAGGCGGCGGCTTTATGAGCTGGCGCGCGACTACAGCCGGGAGCATCGCATCCTCATCCTCGAGGACGCCGCGTACCGCGAGCTGCGCTACGACGGGCCGGCGATGCCGTCAATCAAATCATTCGATCCCGACAACCGGCACACCATTCTCTCGCACACCTTCAGCAAGCCGTTCGCGCCGGGGATCAAGCTCGGCTACACAGCCCTGCCGACGGACCTGGTCGATCCGGTGATCCAGCAAAAAGGCAATCACGACTTCGGATCGGCCAACCTTTCGCAGCAGATCGCGCTGGAAACCCTGCGCGATGAAAGCTATCACCGGCACGTCGAGACGCTCCGTGACAGCTATCGCGCCAAGCGCGACGCGCTTCTGGGCGCGCTTCAAAGGCACATGCCCCAACAAGCCGATCTCCACTGGACGCATCCGCACGGCGGGCTGTATTCGTGGGTGACGCTCCCCGAGCGCTTCGACACCTCCCGCGGCGGCGAGATGTTTCAGGCTTGTCTCGAAGCGGGCACGCTGTATGTTCCCGGCGAGTATTGCTTCCAGCCCGATGAGCATGGGCATCTGCCCGTGAACCATCTGCGCCTGAGCTTCGGGCAGGTCGCGATCGAGGAGATCGAACCCGGCGTCGAGCGGCTGGCGCGGGTGGTGCGCTCCCTGCTGGACGAGCCCCGCACGCCGCTCACCGGTCAACTGGTGATGGACCGCTCATCATGAGCAAAACCCTCTTCTGGTACGTCTTCAAAGACCTGCTGAAAATCTTCCTGCTGGCCTCGGGAGGGCTTGCGGGGATCATGAGCTTCGGAGGGCTGCTGCGCCCGATCACGGAACACGGACTGGACAGCTCGCAGGTCGGCAAAATCCTCACCTACTTCCTGCCCGCGATGACGACCTACTCTCTGCCGATCGCGGCGTTGTTCGCGACGACCATGGTGTACGGCCGCATCGCCGGGGACAACGAGATCACCGCCTGCCGCGCCAGCGGCATCAGCTATCTCGCGATGGCCATGCCGGCGATCGTCCTGGGGCTGATCGTCGCGATCGTGAGCCTGCTGTTCCTGTGCTTCATCGTGCCGGTGTTCACCCTGAAGGTGGAGCAGGTCATCTATTCCAACCTCGCGCGCATCGCGGCGAATCAGATCGAGAGCAAGCACAAGCTGGAGCTGCGCAGCGCCAACACGACGATCTTCGCGCAGCGCGCCTACATCCCCCCCGCCGACCAGGTGGCGCCCGGCACGCAGGTGGTGACACTGATCGGCCCGTTGATCATCAACTACACCCGTGACGAATCCGGTCGACAGATTCCCACCGATTTCATGACCGCGCGGCAGGCGACGGCGTACATCACCCGCGAGGAAGACAGCGATGACGTCATGATCCAGGGGACGCTGGAAGGTGGAATGAAATTCCCCCGCGAGTTTCGCGGCGCGGTGCAGGGAGGCATCGAAAGACAGGAGTTTGGCCCGATCCTGTATGAGTCGCCGGTGAAGGAGGACCCCAAGTTCATGGACATCAACCGGCTGAAGGAATTGAACGCCGACAAGGGCAAAAGCCGCGACATCCGCTCGCGTCTCCAGGGATACATCCGCCGGGATCAGACCGGAGAGTTTCTCCGGCAGGTGCGGCAGGATCTCATGAAGCGGGGCACGATGACCTTCACTTCCGCCGATGGACGCGAAAGCGTGGTGATTCACCAGCCCGACATCACGCCGTCACGCCGGGATGGAATGCTGGTGCTCAGCACCAGCGGCCAGGCGGACCCGCGCGGTCTGCGCGTCCGCCTCCGTCGCGACGGGCAGCTCGTCAGCACCACATTCGCGGAGGAAATCCACATCCTCGCCCGCCCGGATTCGGCCGCGGATGAAATGGTCGTGACGATCGAAATGCACAACGCGGTCGTGCGCGCCGAAGGACAGGCGATTGGCAGGATCGCCCCGTCGCATTCGCTTCGCACCGCGATGCCCGGTGAGGTGCGCGGGATCGAGGATCGCGGCATCGACTATTACCTGCCGCGCATGCAGAACACGTTTCTGCATCGGCAGGTCATCAAGCTGGGCAACGGCATTGAAAGCGAACTGCACGGCCGGGCATCGTTCGCGGTGAGTTGCTTCATGCTGGTGCTCGTCGGCTGCGCGCTGGGCATGATGTTCAAAAGCGGGAACCTGCTCAGCGCGTTCACGGTGAGCGTGATCCCCGCGCTGATCTGCCTCACGCTGATCGCGACGGGGCAGCAGATCTGCGAGAACGTTCCGATGCGGATGCAGAACTTCCAGAACCCGCTCCAGACCGGGCTGATCGTCATCTGGAGCGGCAACGCCATCATCTGCGTCATCGCGACGACGCTGTTGTGGAGGTTGCAGAGGCAATAGGCATTCGCGGTCGGGACGACGGCTGCCGCCGAACCGCACGACCCCCAGCAAATCATCGTCATGAAAATCGTCGATCGCTATGTCATCCTCTCGTTCATCAAGAACTACATCATGAGCTTCATGGTGCTGGTGGGGTTGTACATCGTGCTGGACATGGTGCTGAACTTCGACGAGCTGATGGAATCCCGGCCGGATGCGGACAGCCTGCATTCGAGCCTCACGATGGTGCGGAACATCGCGGATTATTACTTCCACCAGATGTTCCTGTTTTTCGTGCATCTGTCGGGGATCATCCCGGTGGTGGCCGCGGCGTTCACACTCATGCGGATGAGCCGGTTCAACGAGACCGTCGCCCTGCTGGCGGCGGGCGTGCCGCTGCTGCGGGTGGCGGCGCCGATCATCCTCTGCGCGGTCGTGGTGAACGGGCTGCTGCTCGTCGATCAGGAGCTGATCATCCCCAACATCATCCCCAAGCTGATCCGCAAGCACGACCAGCTCACCGATCAGCGAGGACGGTTTCCGATCGAGGCGATGCAGGACGCGAACAAATCGCTGCTGGTCGTCGGCGCTTTCACCCCCCCGTCACCGAACGCGCCGGCGGGCATGGAGGTCATCGACATCATCGAGCGCGACAAGCATCTTCAGCCCATCGCCCACATCACCGCCGACGCCGCCGAATGGACCGGCCGGCACTGGACGCTCGTCAACGGCAAACGCGTCGAGCTGGCGCCCGACCGTCCTCGCGTCGAGGTTCCGGTCGAAACCTATACCGGCACGACCCCCGAGGAGATCGAGCTGTATCGCAGCGGCGATTACATCGCGCTGCTCTCGACCGAGCAGATCAACCAGCTTCTCAAACGCCCCGACAGCTATGGCGCGATCGACCTGCTGCGCGTCAAGCACACGCGCTTCACGCAACCGCTGGCGAACGTCATTCTCCTGCTGCTGGCGATCCCGTGCGTCCTCACCCGCGAGCCGGGACAACTGCGCTCGGCGGCGTTTCGCGCGGTGGTCCTGTGCGGATTGTGCATGGGCATGATCTTCCTCGCGCAGCAACTCGCGGGAAGCGTCACGACCTCGGATCGAATGGCGCTGTACTGGCCGGCGATCATGGCATGGCTGCCGGTCTTCATTTTCGCGCCCGTGGCGGTGTCATTATTGGACCGGGTGAAATCATGAAAGAATGATTTGCCTCCCTTCATGTTGAATTGTACATCCTTTCTGTCAGGCAAACGCAACCGCCTGAGTCATCCGGCGACGGATGACGACGACGGCGCCTGACACGACGCTCCCTTCCCACTTTCTGGCGACGCCCGCCGGTTGAATAAACCGGCGGGCGTTTTTTTTCACCCCGAAAAATGACGGTCCCGCCCCCATGATGTCGTGCCATTGGCAACGCGGTCTCGCGCATTAAGATGGCCGGTCATGCGCGTTCTCGCACCTGCGAAAATCAATCTGCATCTCCGCGTCGGCGCCGCGAAGGATGATGGGTATCACCCGCTCCTGAGCTGGATGTGCATCGTCGGTCTGTACGATGAGTTGACCTTCGCGCGCAATGAGCTTCAGGAGCATCGCCTGCGATGCGACGATCCCACTTTGCCGATGGACGCATCCAACCTGATCCTGAAGGCGGTCGCGGCGGTGTCGGAAACGATCCGTCCGGGCGAGGGGCATCATGTCGGGGGGCTGGACATCTCTCTGAGCAAGAACATTCCCGCGGCCGCGGGGATGGGAGGCGGCAGTTCGGATGCGGCCAGAACACTGCTGGCGCTGAATCGGCTGTGGCGCCTCGATCGTTCGTACGGTGAATTGCTGGACCTGGCGGCGGGCGTGGGGAGCGACGTGCCGTTTTTTCTGAACGCGCCCAGCGCAATCTGCACCGGCCGGGGAGAAATCGTGTCGGGCGCGGGCAAACCCGCCATCGGCTGGGCGCTGCTGATTCTGCCCGACATTCGTCTTTTGACAGCCGAGGTATACCGTCAATTTGACGCCATGAATCTGGGGAACGACCGCGCCCTTCACAATCCCCCCAATTGGAGAGTGTGGACAGGATATTCGGCGATGGAACTTCTTCCGTTGCTGCGGAATGACCTCGAAAAACCCGCTTTTTTATTGAATTCCGGCCTGGGGGCGGTGCGCGACCGGATTGAATCCCGTCTCCGCCGGCCGGTGCGAATGAGCGGGAGCGGCAGCAGTTTGTTCACCCTGTTCGATGACGAACCCTCCACCATTGCCGCGGCGGAACAGATTAAAAGGGAGTGCGGTATTCGAGCGGTACCGGCGGCATTGGCGCCGTTTTTTTTCGATGGTCTGTCGGAAAAATCGCAGGACTGATAACGTTCCCGCGAGAACGTGGTATATTGAGCGTGAGAAGACTGCGTTGGCAGTCGGCCGCGCGACGGCTGGATTCGCCCTTTTTGTCCATCTCTTGGCGAATCTGGTTGAAGCGCAAGACACACATCTTTTGATTTGTCCTTTGGGACAGGGGTAGGTTTATGCAACTCACGGAAGTTCGCATCAATATTTGCGGCGGTCAATCCAGCCGCCTCAAGGCGTTTTGCTCCCTCACCTTCGACAACACCTTCGTCATACGGGACGTGAAGCTGATCGAAGGCAATGACGGATTATTCCTGGCGATGCCGTCGCGCAAGTTGTGCGATCATTGTGGCCACTGCGGCGACAAGAATCATCTTCGCGCCCGCTATTGCAACAACTGCGGCACGCGGCTGAACGAAAACCGCTTCCAGAATTATCGCGGGGGCAACGGCGGTTCGCGGCTCAAGCTCCACGCCGACATCGCGCATCCCATCAATGCCGATTGCCGGCTGGACATCGAGCGGGAAGTGCTCAACGCCTATGAGATCGAGTTGATCCGCAGCCGACAGCCCGGGTATGTCCCCCCGAATCTCGATGCGGACGACGTCGAGTTTTCCGACATGCCCCTGCATCGCGCGGAGTCGTTTCATCTCCGTCCGACGGGCACGATGCATGCCTGACCGCCGGGCGGCGCGGAGGCATGTGGCGAGAAGGCGGACTATTCAAACGTCTTGAAATAGGTCCGGATGAGGGATTCCAGCCGATCGCGCGGCTGAATGGCGAAGAAAAGCTCGCGGTCGAACAGCGCGGATTCCTCGTCGGCGAGCCGGCGCGCCTGTTCGAGTTGTTCCCGCCAGCGCTCCAGTTCGGGATGATCGCGCGACGCTTCGGCGAGCCTGCGATGCAGTTGGGTGAACAGTTCACGCCGCCGCATCGAATACCGCGGCGCCGCCTCGATCTGTGCCACCAAGGCTCGCTTTTCCTCTCCGAGCACATCATGCCTGAGATGATGCCCTTGTTGCTCGATGCAGGGCACGCACGCGCGCGTCCGATCGGCCGCGCCGGGGAAATAAAGCGTCGCCGTCGTGACGGAAAATTTTGGCGGCGGAAGCCGGAAGTGCGTTGCGATCAGGCGATCCGTCACCTGGTCGTATCGCCCCCCGCCGATGCCATGCACGAACTGATCGGCGATGAACAGCCGGATGAACATCGTCAGCGTGATCGCGCGCGGCGACAGCCGCAGATGTCGTGATCGCAGCCACCCCGCGAGTTCCCGCGCGACCGGCCAGCCGTCGGCTTTCTCATCGAAGGCGAATTCATCCCCTCCGCGCAGGCGCAGCGCCCAACGATCGCCCGCGCGCACCACGGCGGCGCGATCACGCTCGCCGGTGTCGAGATGATCCAGCCAGAACGGGGTCTCACATTCGCCGTGCGACGTGGCAAGGTCCGGCATTGGGCGAACGTTCGACCGCAACCGGTGCATCCGGCGATACTCCGACAATGCCGTGTTGTACTGCCACGCAAACCGCGCGGCGTTCGCCAGCAGGTGATGGGCGAAAACAAGGTACGGCTCGGCATACAGCAGCGGCGAGGTCGGCATCGCATGATGCCGAAGCCCCAGGCTCCATTCCAATTCATGCATCGCATTGGTCAGCGCCGAACTGAGGGGAAGCGATTCGAGCGAAAGCCGCCGCAACGAATCGAAGATCGGCGTGATGTCCGGCTTTTCCGGCCACGCCCGCGACGCCTCCTCCACGCGCGACGCCATCTCCCGCACATGCGCGGGCGTCGGTGATTCCAGTTGCCCGGACCAGGTGGCGGTCGCGAGATTCGGATCATCGGTGATTGGAATGGAACCGCCTGGCCAGCGAAGATGCAGGTGCTTGGGCGCGTCGGTGTCCACCGCGAAGAAATACGCTTCCCCGCCGAGCTTGTGCATCGCCGCGTTGAGCAGCACGTTCTTGGCCCATACGCCCGGATGAATGAGTTCGGTCTGATGTCCCGTCGCGATCAGCGGCTGCGCGTCGTCGGTGTGCCCGATCCACGCGCGCATTCCCTGACGCAGATCGGACAGCGTGACGCCCTGCAACCGCGGGGCGTTCGCCGCCTTCAGGCGTGCGTGGTTCTCCGTGGTTTCACGAAGCAGTCGCGCCGGTTCCGGCCAGATCAGCGTCCCCTCATCGGCGGACGGCGCTTTCCATTGTGGGTAGGTCGTAACGGATTCGGGCATGGGTCATCATCTTACTGTCAACAACACGAAACGGCGCACGCCGGCTTGCGCCCGGTTCGCGGCTGCCGCTTGATCCGCTCCATCTCCCGATCGAGTACGCTCAGATAATGCTTCAGCCGGTTCGACGCGTCATCGAGCATTCCACCGAAATGCCGCGTGGGATCGTTGTAGATCAACCGAACCGGAATCTCGCGCACGCGAAGCCCGTTGGCCCACGCCTGCGGCCAGAGCTGCATTGGAAACGCATACCCTGGAACGTCCAGTCGCAGCCCGCGCATCGCGCACACGCGATGCGCCTTGAACCCGCAGAACGAATCGGTGAGATTCATCCCGAGCATATGATTGAGCCGGTCGGTGATGGTCGCGTTGATCGACTGCCGATCGCCGGGGGGCAGATCGTCGGCCTCGCTCGGCGAGAGATATCGCGATCCGCTGATGATGTCGGCGTCGTCCGCCTCGATCGCGCGGATGAAATCCGGGATGCGTTCCGGCTCGTGCTGCTCGTCGCAGTCGATGGTGATGATCCAGTCATAATCGTTGCGGTCGGCGAACTCGAAAGCGTCGATCAGGCTTTGCCCGTATCCGCGATTTTCCGAATGACGGATGAGGTGGATGTCCCCGCGCGACGCCAGAAGCTCTCCGGTGCCGTCGGTGCTGCCGTCGTCCACGACCAGGACATCGGGATGATGCCGCTTCACCTTGGTCAGGACCGGCTCGATATATTTGCGTTCGTTGAAAACGGGCATGGCGATGAGCAGGCGCACGGGGGATCTCCTCCAAAAATTTCACCAAAACGCCCACCCGAGACATGGCCGACCATTTCAGACCCATGCCAAGGCCCTGGATAGTAGAAGCCCCCGGCGAGGCGGTCAACCGCATTCGGGTTTGCGCCGCGGGGGGAAGCATGAGGCCATCCGCCTCTTCCTCCGCGCGTCTCTCCCGCCGAGGGGGGTCACGGCAGGGGCAGACGGAGGGTGAAGTCGGAGCCTTTTCCCGGTTCGCTTTTGACCGTCAGGTCGCCGCCGTGCTCGAGGGCGATGCGGCGGGTCATGGCCAGTCCCAGGCCGGTCCCGCCTTTCCTGGTGGAATAATAGGCGTCGAAGATTTTATCGACGACCTCCGGCGGGATGCCCTTGCCGGTGTCGATCACATCAATGAGCGCATTCGTCTCATCGCGGGACAGGCGAAGGATCATATCCCCGCCGGTGTCGCTCATGGCCTGCAAGCCGTTGATCATGAGGTTGAGAACGGCCTGCTTGATGAGCCGGGGATCGCAGGAGACGACCAGGGGGCTATCCGCCTTTGTCAGCCGGAGCTGCACGCGCTGGAGGTGGGCCTGCGGGGTGTAGAAATCGACCAGCTCATCGAGCAGTTGATTAAGATCGACGGGCCGGGGGTCCACCTCGAGCTTGCCGGCATAGCGAAGAAAATCATCGAGGATGTCGCGAAGGCGCGAGGCTTCGCGCTGGACGGTATTGAGCCGATTGACGATGCGCGCGTACCCGGGAATGTCCGGGAGATCCTCCTGGAGAAGCTGGAGATTGAGTTGGACGGTGGAGAGCGGGTTTTTAATCTCGTGGGCAAGCCCGCCGGTAAGCGTGCCGAGTTCCGCGAGGCGTTCAGCCTGCCGGGCGCGGTGCTGGAGCCGGGCGATCCGGGAATAGACGGCCACCCCGACGATCGCGGCCACGACCAGCATCACCAGCCCGCCGACACATATTCCCCAGGCGAATGAACCCATGGAGGCGGAGAGTAAGAGCGCGCCGCTCAAAGTGCAAAGCGGCGCCAACCGTACTTTCCTAGACCCTCACCCGTTCGCCCGATCCGACTCGTCGAACATTTTTGGCGAGCAGCCCCTTTTCACCTTCGAGTTGTTCGTAATCAACGGATTCTCCGTCCCTCAGGGAACGAAAGCCTTCGCCTTCGATGCTGCTGAAGTGAACGAACACATCGCGTCCATCGGGGCTGAGGATGAATCCAAAGCCCTTTTTGGAATCGAACCATTTTACGGTTCCGGTTGCCATATGACCGTCCTCCCAAACGTATGTGGAACCCAGGCTTCAATCTGCCACCACCACGGCCGGAAATGGATTGAAGCAACGCGCACACAAAATTCCGGGAATAGCTCCCGGATCATTCAACGCCTTTGCGCGGCGGCATGGTGCGATTGATAAAGAAATGCACCTCGCGACCCCAAGTCGCCGATTCAAATATCTAAGCGATCCCAACCCGGTTCGCAAGCAATTTTCCGAAACAAATCCAGGAAAAGGCCGATCCCGCCTGGTGATTGATTGGGAGTTTTGGTCGTTGTCGGTGACGGTCGAATGCGCCTATCATGCTCGCCTCAGCCCATTTGTATGGGAGGCATGCGTGAAGGCGGCAATTGAAAACAACCCGGCGACCATGAGACGACCGGATGACAAAACCATTCTGATTGTGGACGATAATCACAGTGTCACACATGCGTTATCGTTTCTTCTCCAGGATGCCGGCTATGCCCCGATGGTCTTCAACGACGGTCACGCCGCCCTCGATTTCGCGCGCGACAACGTTCCGGCGGCGGCACTGGTCGACATTCATCTGCCCGACATCAATGGATTGGTGCTGTCGCGGCAATTTCGCGATTTTTTTGGACCGGATGTGCCCATCATTGTCCTCAGCGGGGATACGTCGATGGAAAATCTCAACTCCCTGCCCTATGCGGGCGCGACGTATTTCTTCAGCAAACCGATCAACTCCATCAGCCTGCTCGAGCAGCTCAGGGGCTGGATTCGCTGATGGAGGCGAATCCACCGGAGACATATTTCTCCGCCAGTTCGACGTAATGCTCCGTCAACCAGCGCATGTACTGAAGGTCTTCGTCTGAAACCGGACGAACCACCTTTGCCGGCACGCCCATCGCCACCATGCGATCGGGAACGACCAGCCCCGGCGGGAGAACCGCGCCGGCCGCGATCAGACACTCCTCCCCCACCTGGGTTCGACTGAGCAGGGTCGATCCCATCCCGATGAGCGATCCCCTCCCCACCCGCACTCCATGAACGATCGCACCATGGCCGATGGTGACGTCGTCCGCAATCTCGTTCGGCACGTCGGTGTCGCAATGAATCACGACCCCATCCTGCACATTCACCCGCCGGCCGATCGTCACCGGCGCCACGTCCCCGCGAACGACCGAATTAAACCAGAAGCTCGCCAACTCGCCGATGCGGACATCCCCGACGACGGTGGCGTTGTGAGCGAGGAAATATTGGCCGGTGGTTTTGTGAAAGAGCGGCATGGTGGTGATTGATTGTTGCAGGTCATCCCCCTCGCATCGCGGTCTTCCCGTCTCCCGATTACTGGCCGAACAGTTCATGGATCTTCGCGCCGATGTCGGGACTGCGCATGAGACTTTCACCGACAAGAACGGCCCGCACCCCGCCGGCGGCGAGCTTGAGAATGTCCTGGTGGGTGTGAATGCCGCTTTCGCTGACGAGAACGCCGCGATCATCGACCAGCTCCGCAAGGCGAAGGGTCGTGCCCAAATCGGTCTTGAAGGTGCGCAGATCGCGGTTGTTGATGCCGAGCAGGCTGTAGCTTTTGTGTGGAAATCCGATGACGTGGTCGCGGACGCGGATCAGGTTGTCCATGTCATGGACTTCAATGAGACAGGTGAGATTGAGTTCCGTCGCGAGAATCTGAAGATCGATCAATTCATTGATCGGCAGGCACTCGGCGATGAGCAGGATCGCATCGGCGCCGGCGGCGCGGGATTCGTAGACCTGGTAGGGATCGATGATGAAATCCTTGCGCAGGACGGGCAGCTTGACGGCATCGCGAACGGCATGGATGTAATCGAGATGTCCCTGGAAATAGGTCTCGTCCGTCAGAACGCTGAGGGCGTCGGCGCCGGCGGCGGCATAAGCCCGGGCAATCTCGACGGGATCGAAGTCCGCGCGGATGACGCCGGCGCTGGGGGAGGCCTTTTTCACTTCGGCGATGAGATTGAGCGGCTTTTTGCCGGGTGAAGTGACGGCGTTGAAAAAATTGCGCGGACGACCGAGGGCGGCGATGGTTTCCTTCAGGGATTCCACCGGGATGCGGGCGCTGCGATCGGCGATTTCCTCGCGCTTGGTCTGGACGATCTGATCAAGAATCGAGCTCATAGGCAAAACCCCGTCGCGTTCCTACAATGCCGGCCCGTCACGCGTCCTCGGGCGCTTTGGGTCGAGCGCGGCGGAACACTGTAAACCGGATCGGAATGATGTCAATTCTAGCAACGGCGCGGCAGGAGGAGACCGCAGGCTATCTGTTCTGGCTGATTGCGATGGCGTTCGCGGTTTTCGTCGCGCGTCGAACGGGCGTGTTTCGATGGCGAAGCATCGAGGAAGGCAACATCCGTGTCAGGGCGGGCGATCCGGTCTGGCGCCTGACGGGTCTTTTCCTCCTCGCCCTGCTCATCTGGCAGCTTGTTCCCGTGTTGTACCTGTCGAGCGGATATTCAAGCACGACGCGGCCGTTCTCTCTCGATCGCATCGCGCCGCGCGACATGGCGTTTCTTGCGATCGTCCCGCCGATGCTGAGCTTCGCCGTCCTGCTCGTGGGCGCCGCGATGGCCGGGCGGGGAACGCTGGACCGCCTCGGCGTGGCGATCACGAAGCTCCCGCGCGGACTGGCGCTGGGGGGGATCGGAATCCTCATCGTCTTCCCCCTGCTCATGTGGTCGAGCCTCGGGCTGGAATGGATCTACGAGCGTGTCGGATTCGAGCATCCGAAGGCGCACGATCTTCTGAAGGTGATGCGCAACGGGCTGGACACCGGTGAATATTCGACGGCGGCGCTGCTGATCATCGCGGCGGTGATCGTCGCGCCGCTGTTCGAGGAACTGCTGTTCCGGGGATACCTTCAGACGCTGATGCTGGCGATGGTGACGCGGCTCGCGGAAGGAAGAGGAATCCCATCTTATCCCCCATCCGGCGAGGGCGCCCAGGCGCATCCGACGGCCGGAATGCGCTGGATCGCCATCCTCGGCACATCGCTGCCGTTCATGGCTGTCCATCCCCCATGGACCTGGCCACCGATCCTGCTGCTGTCGCTCTGCCTTGGATATATCTACGAGCGCACGGGCAATCTCTGGGCGGCGATCACCATCCACTGCCTGTTCAACGGACTGACGACCCTGCTGTATCTCACCCTGATGGCATCGTGAATCAACCAGGTGAACATCCTCAGGGAATCATTCCAACCCCTTTATCGCGATATATATTACGAAGGAGAAAGACATGCCCACCCGCGCGCCGGCTCAATTGCGATGTGAATATCACGTCAACCCGATCGGAATCGAGGAGGCCAGGCCGCGCCTCTCGTGGCAACTGGAGGATGACCGGCGAGGCGCGCGGCAAAGCGCGTATCGCGTATTGGTCGCGTCCAGCCTCGAGCTGCTGGCGGCGGACAAGGGGGATCTCTGGGACAGCGGCATCATGAAGAGCGATCGTTCCATCCAGGTGGAATACGAGGGAACGGCTCTGAAGTCGCGGCAACGGGCGCACTGGAAGGTGCGCGCGTGGGATGCCGACGACCAGCCGGGCGCATGGAGTGAACCGGTGCATTGGGAGATGGGGCTGCTGTGTCGCGACGACTGGAAGGCCGCGTGGATCGGCAGCCATCTCGCGGGAAGCGGCACGACATCGGCGGCCGTGCCGTTCCTCAGAAAGAGCTTCAGAATCGACCAACCGGTGGCGTCGGCGAGGCTGTATGTGACGGCGCTGGGATTGTACGAATGCGAGATCAACGGACAGCGGGTGAGCGACGACGTGTTCCGTCCGGGATGGACGGACTACGCGAAGCGCGTGCAGTACCAGACCTTCGACGTGACGGGATCGCTCAGGCAGGGAGAGAACGCGATCGGCGCGATGCTCGGCGACGGCTGGTACTGCGGCAGCGTCGCATGGCAAGGCCGGCAGGTGTACGGCGATCGCCCGCGGCTGCTGGCGCAGCTTCATGTGCGGTTTGAAGGCTCGCCGGAACTGATCGTCACAACGGATGAAACATGGCGATATGCGTTCGGTCCGATCGTTGAATCGGATATGCTCAACGGTGAAATGCATGATGCCCGGCGGGAACTGGGCCGCTGGACCGAAGGTGATTATGACGCGAGCGGCTGGCTGCCGGCGCTGGTCTTCGATGATCCGGGCATCGCACGGGTCGCGCAATTGGGTCCGAGCGTGCGGCGGATCGAGGAACTGCGCCCCATCGCGGATCCGGTTCCGGCAAGACACGGCGGACGGCTTCGCTGGGTTTTCGATCTCGGTCAAAACATCGCCGGCTGGGCGCGCCTCAGGCTGAAGGCGAAAGCCGGTACGACCGCGACGCTCCGCTTCGCGGAGATGCTTCAGAAAAACGGGGAGCTTTACGTCGAAAACCTGCGCGGCGCCCGCGCGACCGACCACTACACCTTCGCGAGCGATGCCGAAGCGACCTGGGAGCCGCGCTTCACGTTTCACGGCTTTCGATACGTCGAGCTGGCGTTGCCTCACGACGCCGAGGTGACGCGCGACACGATCACGGGCGTGGTGATCCATTCCGACACGCCGGAGACGGGATCATTTGAATGCTCCCATCCGCTCATCAACCAGCTTCAGAGCAACATCCGCTGGGGCCAGCGCGGCAATTTCATTGATGTTCCGACCGACTGCCCGCAGCGCAACGAGCGGCTGGGCTGGACCGGTGACGCCCAGGTCTTCGTGCGCACCGCGTGCTTCAACATGGATGTCGCGTCGTTCTTCACGAAGTGGCAGCAGGACCTGGCCGATGCACAGGCGGCAAGCGGCAGCTTCCCGAGCGTGGCGCCGAATCCGGGACTGGACGAGGACGGCGGGCCTGCCTGGGCGGACGCGGGAATCATCTGCCCGTGGACGATCTTCCAGTGCTTCGACGACCAGCGGCTGCTCGAACGGCATTTCGAGTCGATGCGCGAATTCATCGACTTCCTCGTGTCCACCGCGCGGGACCACATCCGATGTCATTCGCGGGGCAAGGTGCGCTGCTACGGCGACTGGCTGGCGATCGACGCGCCAAACCCCGGCGCGGCGCCGACGCCGAAGGAACTGATCGGCACGGCGTATTTCGTCCATGCCGCGCGTCTGCTCGGCCGCATCGCCGCGAAGATCGGGAAAACCGACGAAGCCGAAAAGCTGACAAACCTTGCGGAAACGGTGCGTGCGGCGTTCAACCGCGAGTTCGTCACCCCGTCCGGACGGATCGTCGGCGACTCGCAGACGGGATACCTGCTGGCGCTGGGCTTTGAATTGCTCGACAAGGAGCACGAGGCGGCCGCGCTCGATTACCTCACGCACGACATCGAACGCCGGGGATGGCATCTTTCCACCGGATTCGTCGGCACGCCGCTGCTCTGCCCGGTCCTCACCCGCATGGGGCGAGCCGACATCGCATACAAGCTGCTGATGCAGGAAACGTATCCGTCCTGGATCTATCCGATCCACCAGGGCGCGACGACGATGTGGGAACGATGGAACAGCTACACCCATGAGCACGGCTTTGGGGATGCGGGCATGAACTCGTTCAACCATTACGCCTACGGCGCGATCGGCGAGTGGATGTACGCCACGGTCGGCGGGCTGAATCTGATCGAGCCGGCGTACAAGCGCAGCCGGGTGGCGCCAATCCCCGGCGAAGGCATGACCCATGCCTCGACCTCGCTGAAGACGATGTTCGGCCGGCTCGCGTGCGAATGGCGGATCGAAGGAAACAAGCTGACGATGAACGCGGTCATCCCCGCGAACACCTCCGCGGAGATCATCGTGCCCGGCGCGGATGCGCGCGTGGAAGGCGATGAAACGGGGCTGAAGAAAACCGGCGACAACCGATTCGACGCCGGCGCGGGCGAGTATCGATTCGTGTCGTCGATGCCGTGAGGCTCGCGAGACCCCTTCTACGGAACGAGGAATTTCACGCAGCACGGCGAATCGATTTCGAGCGTCTGGCCGGTCGGAGTGAGCGATCCGTCCTCCTGAATGCGAAAGACGACGATGCTGTTGGAACCCTGGTTGGCGACGAGCAGGTATCGGCCGGCGGGATCGATGGCGAAATGGCGCGGGGTTTTTCCCTGCGTGCCGACATGGCCGCGCGGAGCGAGAGCGCCGGTGGAGGCATCCACGGAGAAAATGGCAATGCTGTCATGTCCACGGTTCGAGCCGTAGACAAACCGACCCGAGGGATGCACGGCGACTTCGGCGGTCGTATTGCTGCCGGAGAAATCGGCCGGAAGCGTGGAAACGTCGCCGACCCTGCTCAACGTTCCCTTCTCCGCGTCATGACGGAAGGCGGTGATGGTGTTGCCCATTTCATTGATGACGTAAGCGAACGCGCCATCGGGATGAAACGCCAGATGCCGCGGGCCGGCGCCGGGAGCGACCGCGGCGAAGGCCGGATCGTTCGCGGAAAGCTCGCCTTTGTCCGCATCGAGACGATAGATGAGAATCTTGTCGATGCCCAGGTCGGCGGCGAAAGCGAATCGACCGGTCGGCCCGGGATTGATCGAATGCGCGTGCGGCTCCTTCTGCCGCCTTTCATCGGGACCGCTCCCCTCGTGCTGAATGGCGCTGCTGAGCGGCTTGAGCGAGCCGTCGTCGGCGATGGGAAGCACGGCGACCTTGCCGTTGCCATAGTCGGCGATGAGCAGGTTTTTCCCGGCTGGATCGATCGAGACATAACACGGGCCTTTCCCCCCGGTAGGCTCGGTGTTGATCCGCGTGAGCCGTCCGGTGGCGGGGTCGATGGAATACGCGCCCGCCCCGCCGGTCTTCCAGTCCTCGTGAACGGCGTAAAGGAATGCCTTGTTTGGATGGATTGCCAGAAACGCCGGGCTGCTCGCCTCGACGGCCAGTTCCGGCGGGGAAACCTCCCCGGTCGCCGCGTCTAGACGCGACACATAAATGCCCCTGCTTTGACTTTTCGATCCCGTGTATGTGCCGAAATAAACCAGCATGTCCCGTTGCCCTTCCGTAAGAATCCGCTCCTGAGCCGGCGCCTTCATCGCCAAGGCGAGAACGACCAGGATCACGAGCCATTTCCCAATGTCTTTCATGCGCGGCTCCTCCGATCAAACATCCTTTGTACGCGATGACGGGCGATTGTTAAACGGATGGCGTCTTCGCCGCGCCGCGACCGACCGGAAAACACGGCTGGTTTTCCGATCCCGGAGTGATATCATGCCCCGCCTTCAATAACGGAAACGACAGGAAACAACCATGGATTTCTTCACTTATCGGAACGGCGAACTCCACTGCGAAGGCGTGCCCGCGGAGAAGATCGCCCAGGAGGTCGGCACGGCGGTTTATGTCTATTCCAAGGCGACCCTGCTCCATCATTACCGGCAGATCGCCGAAGCGTTCTCACCGATCAACGCGACCATCTGCTACTCGATCAAGAGTTGCGGCAACATCAACCTCTGCAAAATTCTCGCGGAGGAGGGATGCGGGTTCGATGTCACCAGCGGCGGGGAATTGTTCCGCGCGATGCAGGCTGGTGGCGATCCGGGCAAGATGATCTACGCCGGCATTTTGCGGCTCGAGGACGCTCTTGCCTGCTGGCGCCGGGTGACAGCGCCGGTACTCTGGTTCGAGGCGGG